>DAIDIT010000086.1 GCA_027451705.1 Pseudomonadota bacterium | reverse complement strand
GGGCGTTCGCGCACGTCACCTCCACTCGCATCCTCATGCCCGCCACCGATCGTACCTACTTCCACCTCGTCTACGGCTCGCGCCACGTGAAGGGCCTTGTCGAGTTCCGCAAAGCAGAAGAGAAGTGCATCCAGGAGCAGGAGCAGGTCCGGCTGACCGCGAAACAGGACCGCCGCGTGGAGAGGACCGGCCAGCACGAGCTATTCGCGGCGGCCGCGAGCGCACCGGCTGGCCCGCCATCCTTCGAGGAGGAGCGAGCAGCACAACGAGTTGCCGCGCAGGCTCGCCTTCGCGATCTCCTCAAGGTGAGTTCCGAGGTTCGCTACGAGCACGCGCTGGCGGCCCTGCTTGAGATCCCCTTGGTCTGGCAGAGCGACGTCAACCACATGATCATGGAACTCCGCGACGCAGGCGAGCTGGAGGTGAAGGGGCTCAAGCCACGCGAGCGCACGCCGAAGCAGGGTCATCTACTGGTCCGCAGTTCCGGGTAGGACCAGACCACCAAGGCGGGCAGCTCCATCACGATCGTCGCCTCGCTGGCGTGGCGCGCACGTGCCCCAAATCGACCCGACTTTCATAGCGTTTAATCGTTCCAAATCTACTCTTGTCTGGCCTCGTGGCTCCTGTTACGGTGCCCACGCTGACGGCGCCATCACCGTGACCTGGCGTCCACTCGGCACTTTCCGCGAGAGATTCACACGATGCCAGAGCCCTGGGTTTCAGTTGACGATGTCGCCAGCCACCTCGGCGTAGCCAAGGACTCGGTCTACCGCTGGATCGAAACGAAGCGCTTGCCCGCCCACCGCGTCGGCCGTCTCTGGAAGTTCAAGCTGTCGGAGATCGACGAGTGGGTCCAGGCGGGTGGCGCGGGGCAGGACGACGACGATGCCGGCAAGAGGGGCCAGTGATGCCTCTCGGGGCAAGCAGGTATCCGCGATGAGTCTCACCCCGTACCACGCGAAGTACTTCGCGCTCGAGCTGACGCGGCGATGTCCACCCAACAGCGTGGAGAAGCTGGCCGGAGCTCTCGTCGATGCGCAGGTCGATCTGAATCCGCATCAGGTCGATGCAGCGCTCTTCGCCTTCAGGTCGCCACTGTCGAAGGGAGCGCTGCTCGCCGACGAGGTTGGCCTCGGCAAGACCATCGAAGCGGGGCTCGTCCTTTCTCAGATTTGGGCGGAGCGAAAGCGGAAGATTCTGATCATCGTCCCGTCGAACCTCCGAAAGCAGTGGTACCAAGAGTTGACGGAGAAGTTCTTTCTCCCGTGCCGCATTCTCGAATCGAAGTTCTACAACGCTGCCCTCAAGCAGGGTGTCTTTCGGCCGTTCGAGTCTTCGGACGTCATCATCTGCTCCTACCAGTTCGCCAAGAGCAAGGCCGGCGACGTCAACGGCGTCCCCTGGGACCTCGTAGTGATCGACGAAGCCCACCGCCTCCGCAACGTCTACAAGCCAGCCAATGTGGTCGCCAACACGCTCAAGAATGCGCTCGCGGGGAAGAACAAGCTCCTCCTCACAGCCACACCGCTTCAGAACTCCCTGCTCGAGCTCTTTGGCCTGGTGAGCTTCATCGATGAGCGGACGTTCGGTGATTTGAAGAGCTTCCGAGAGCAGTTCGCGCACCTCGACCAGGAGGAGGTCTTCAAGACGCTGAAGGCGCGCCTCAAGCCGATCTGTCACCGGACGCTACGTCGCCAGGTGCTGCCCTACGTTCCATACACCGCGCGGCACGCGATCGTGCAGCCGTTCACGCCCGACGAGAGTGAGGACCGGCTCTACGACCTCGTCTCCGAGTATCTCCAACGGGACAACCTTCAAGCCCTGCCCGCAAGCCAGCGGAGTTTGATGACGCTCGTCCTTCGCAAGCTCCTCGCGTCATCGACCTTCGCAATCGCGGGCGCGCTTGTTTCCCTCTCCACTCGCTTGAAGGCCAAGCTGCGCAAGCAGACACCGCCCGAGTCGCTCGAAGAGGAGCTCGAGGGTGACTACGAAGCCATCAGCGAAACAGCGGAAGAGTGGACCGAGGATGAGGCGCCGGGAGCTCTGTCGCCCGCCGATCGCGGCGCCCTCGAGCGCGAGATCGCCGACCTCGACGGTTTTGCTCAACTCGCCACGTCCATCGACCACAACGCGAAAGGCAAGGCGCTCCTGAAAGCCCTTGAGGTGTCCTTCGCGAAGGCGGCCGAGCTTGGCGCCAAACAGAAGGCCATCATCTTCACAGAGTCTCGGCGGACGCAGAGCTACCTTCTTCGCGTCCTGGCCGACAGCCCGTTCGCTGAGGGCATCGTGCTCTTCAACGGGACGAATACCGACGAGGTGTCGAGGAAGATCTACGCCGACTGGCTTCGTCGTCACGAGGGAACGGATCGAGTCAGCGGTTCCCGCACGGCCGACATGAGATCCGCCCTGGTGGACTATTTCCGTGAAGAGGGGCGAATCATGATTGCGACCGAGGCTGGTGCAGAGGGAATCAATCTCCAGTTCTGCTCCCTGGTCGTGAATTACGACCTCCCCTGGAACCCGCAGCGAATCGAGCAACGCATCGGTCGCTGCCACCGCTACGGCCAGGAGCACGACGTGGTGGTCGTCAATTTTCTAAACCAGAACAATGCGGCAGATCAGCGAGTCTTCCAGCTCCTCCGCGAGAAATTCCAACTCTTCGACGGGGTTTTTGGGGCAAGCGACGAGGTGCTCGGCGCTCTCGAGTCAGGCGTGGATTTCGAGAAACGCATCGCAGGCATCTACCAACGCTGCAGGAAACCGGAGGAGATTCAGGGGGCGTTCGACCAACTCCAGATGGAGCTGAGCTTCCAAATCAACGAGTCGATGACGCGGACGCGTGAGCAGCTGCTCGAGAACTTCGACGACGAGGTGCGCGAGAAGCTCAAGGTTCGGGACGAAGCATCCAAGACATATCTCAGCCGCTTTGAGCGCCTGCTCATGATGCTCTCCTCCTACGAGCTCGGCGACCACGCGGAGTTCCTGAACGATTCGTCATTCCGACTCAAGTCCTGCCCCTTCCCGGAAACAACCACCGCCATCCCGCTCGGTTTGTACGAGCTGCCAAGGCGTTCCGGCGAAGCTCACCTGTACCGCCTGAACCACCCACTCGCCGAGGCCGTGCTGGGGAAGGCGAAGGGCCGCGATCTGACTCCGCCCGCCAAGATCGAATTCGTCTACTCCGATCACGAAGGGAAGATTTCGCTCGTCGAGCCCCTCGTTGGAAAGAGCGGACATCTGAAACTGTCGATGCTCAGCGTCGAGTCACTCGACTACGCCGAGGACCACCTGCTCCTCGCCGCAGCCACCGACGATGGTCAAGAGCTTGAGGATGATGTCGCAGCACGAATTCTGACGCTGCCCGGTCGCGTCGCCTCCACGGAGCCCACGCCCAAAGCGCCAACGCTTCTGGATGCGGCGCTCCAGCAGCAACAATCGCGGATTCAACGCGAGATTTCGCAGCGCAACGCACGCCTCCTCGAAGCCGAGGCCGAGAAGCTCGACGGCTGGGCAGAAGATCTGAAGATCGGCCTCGAACGTGAGATCAAGGAGCTTGACCGCCAGATCAAGGAGGCACGCCGTGCGGCCACGGCGGCCCTGTCACTTGAAGAGAAGCTCGCCGGCCAGAAGCAGATTCGCACTCTGGAGACGCAGCGGAACGAGAAGCGGCGCTCGCTCTTCGACGCGCAGGACAAGATTGACCACCAGCGCGAGGCCCTAATCGCCGAGATCGAGGGCAAGCTGACGCAGAGCGCGCGGCTGTCCGAGGTGTTCACGGTTCGATGGGAGATTCGGTGATGGCCGAGACACCTATCGAGATGCTTCATCTGCCGGAGGAGCTTCGGCGGCTCTTCACTGGCAAGCTCGCCGAGGCAACGTCAGGCAGCCCAGAAGAGCGCGAGCGGAACTTTCTCACGCGCGCTCTCGCAGCCTACGCCGTCCACAAGCAGGCGGGCTGCTCCATCGATGAGGCGGTCGCGTCCGTAGTTGACGGCGGCGGAGACGGTGGCATCGACGCGACCCACTTCGTACCGGCGACCCACGTCCTCTGGGTCGTTCAATCGAAGTTCATCGCGACCGGACGAGGCGAGCCAGAGCTTGGGGACGTCACCAAGTTCAAGGCCGGGCTCGAGAACCTCCTCCAAGGCAAGCTCGAAGCCTTTCGGGCGAATGCGGCCTGGGCCGCCCGCATCCCGCAGATCGAAGCCATTTTCCGCGATGGCACGCTTCAGGTTCGGGCGCTCCTAGTCTACTCCGGCATCAACCTCGTCTCGGAGGATCGCCGGCGTCTGTTCGAGGATCTGAAACGGCGCTTCTCTGCCGATTCCGACTACCTGGATCTCCATACTTGCAACCTCACCACGGTCCACGACTGGATCATCGGTGCCGACCAAGGACCAGGCGTACAGAAGGTGGAGCTCACTCTGCTCAAGCCGGGCTGGGTGGGGAATCCCTACGAAACCGTCTTCGGGATGCTTCACCTGAAGGACCTCGCCGACCTTTACACCCAGCACGGCAAGCGCCTCGTGGCTGCGAACCTGCGCGCGTACAAGGGCCAGACCGACGTGAATGAGCAGATCCGGGCGACCGTCGAGAAGGAGGCGAAGAACTTCTTCTATCTCAACAACGGGCTCACCGCCTACTGCGAGCGACTCGAGGTCAACAACCTCGATCGAGCCAACGCCGAGTCGAAGCGCCTCACCGCCTACGGTTTCTCCGTCATCAACGGGGCGCAGACGCTCGGCTCTGTGGCGGAGTTCTTCAGCAGCCCGCCCGATCCGGCGCCCGAAGGTTACGTTCTCCTCAAGGTCATCTCCCTCGAGCGCTGCGAGGATGAGCGAGCGTTCGCAGAGCGGATAACACGCAGCACGAACTTCCAGAACCAGATCGGTTCTCGTGAGTTCGTCGCGCTCGACGCTCAGCAGGAAGCCATCGCCAACCAGCTCAAACTGACGGGCATCGAGTACCACTTCAAGGAGGACGTCGACGCCCCTGCTCCGGATGGCGCCAACTTCACGCTGGACGAGGCGACGACCGCTTCGGCATGCCTCGCCCAGTCGAACGACTGCGACCTATGCGCCCGGGTGCTCGCCAATCGCAAGTCGCTCTGGTCGATGGAGGAGACGTACCCGCAGGGCGATCTGCCTCGCTCGATCTACTTGCGCGTGTTCCGCCCCGAGCGATCGGCACGGACCACCTGGCGAGCAGTCCAGACGCAGCGATTGGTCGTCAAGGTGATGCAGGAAAGCGGTCGAGCGAGCACCGGCATCCGTAAGGCCTTCTTCGACAACGCCAGGTGGCTGGTGCTGAACCTCCTCTTCCTGAAGCTCCACCCCGAGCAGGGAGAGGAGCTGAAGCTCACCACCGACGAAGAGTCGGCGGTTTCGAAGATGGCCATCGACCTGGCCGAGGTGTTGTGGGCCGTCTGCGAGGCAAAGGGCTACGTGGCTTGGCACGCGAACGCACCTGCTGGCGGCGAGCCCTATCAGCAAGCGCGTCATTTCCGTTCTGTGTTCAGCGCGGCCGGTGACTGCGCGATTCTACGAGGTGGGCTGCTGGCGAAGCTCGCGGAGCCGCCCCTCGTCACCGCGCCCGCGGTGCAACCATCCGGACAGCCACCGCATGAGGTGAAGAGTGAGTAGCAAAACCAAGCTTGAGCTGACTTGGATCGGCAAAGAGAACCGTCCCAAGCTGGAGCCGCGCATCCTGCTCGGGGATCCGGAGAAATCCTATCATGCCAAGCACCGTGTGACGGATCGCGACATCTTCGACAATCGTTTGATCTTCGGCGACAACCTTCTCGCACTGAAGGCGCTCGAGCAGGACTTCACCGGGCGAGTCAAGTGCGCCTTTATCGACCCACCGTACAACACGGGCAGCGCATTCCAACACTATGACGACGGAGTCGAGCACTCGATTTGGCTGTCGTTGATGCGTGACCGCCTCGAGATTCTACGCAGGCTGTTGTGCGAAGACGGATCGCTCTGGATCACAATCGACGACAATGAAGCTCACTATCTCAAAATTCTTTGCGACGAGATCTTTGGACGCGACTGCTTCGTCGCAAACGTGGTGTGGGAGAAAGTTTACACTCCCAAGAGCAATGGGCGGGTTCTGAGCGCAGACCACGATCACGTGTTGGTGTACGCGAGATCTCCTAAGTTCATTTCTGATGGCTGGAACCTCTTGCCGCGCTCCGAGGAGCAAAAGGGCCGCTTCCGCAACCCTGACAACGACCCGAACGGCCCGTGGCGCACCTACCCACTCGACGTGCGTACGGAGGACGGTGAGCGCCGTGAGAAATACCGCTATCCAGTCACGCTACCTTCGGGTCGAGTCGTGCGCCCGTCGCCTGGACGTCATTGGGCGCTGCCGCAGGAACGATTTGAGACAGAACGAGGAGCTGACGAAATCTACTTCGGAGTGGACGGCGATGCCATGCCCACCAAGAAGGTCTATCTCAAGGACGCGAAGCAGGGAGTTATCGCGCGCACGTGGTGGACCTACAAAGAGGTAGGCGGGAATCAGGACGCGAAGAGAGAAATCCTAGCCCTGTTTGGTGATAGTGGCTTCATTACTCCCAAGCCAGAGAAGCTACTCGAGCGGGTCCTGCTGATCGCCACGAATCCGGGAGACCTGGTGCTCGATTCGTTTGCCGGCTCCGGTACGACCGGGGCCGTTGCACACAAAATGGGCCGCCGTTGGATCATGGTGGAGCTTGGAGAGCACTGTCACACGCATATCATCCCCCGATTGAAGAAGGTTATTGATGGCGATGATCCCGGTGGCATCACAGAAGGAGCCGAGTGGAAGGGCGGCGGAGGCTTCCGATACTTCCGCCTCGCACCGTCGCTTCTGGAAAAGGACCGATGGGGCAACTGGGTCATCAACAAGCAGTACAACGCCGCTATGCTTACCGAGGCGGTCTGCAAGCTCGAGGGCTTCCAGTATGAGCCGAGTGACACGATCTACTGGCAGCACGGCCGTTCGACCGAGCGGGACTTCATCTACGTAACGACAGCATCCCTCGGCCACGACCAGCTGCAGCAACTAAGCGATGAGGTGGGCGACAAGCGAACGCTGCTCGTGCTCTGCACCGCGTTCCGCGGGAAGCCCGACAAATTTCCGAACCTTACCGTCAGGAAAATTCCGAAGCAGGTTCTCTCTCGCTGCGAGTGGGCGCACGACGACTACAGCCTACGAGTGGAAAACCTGCCGAAAGCGCCTCGCAAACCCGGACAGCAGAACCTCTTCGGCGAGGAGACGGCCCGATGAACCGCCACGTCAACGCAATCGCGGGCCGCCTCAGTCTCCGTCCTCCACAGCGGCGCTCACTCGAGATTCTCGACCGGATCACGGAGATCGTTCCGCCACAAAAGAGCGTGGAGCTCCAGGCTGCGCTTGAGGCGATACGGAGTGAGTTCCCATCAGTGACCGACTTCGAGCGCGAATTCCCTTCGCTCTGTTTCGCCCTCGCCACCGGCGTCGGGAAGACGCGCCTGATGGGCGCATTCATCAGCTATCTGCACCTGGCGCACGGGATCAACAATTTCTTCGTCCTCGCTCCGAACCTCACCATCTACAACAAGCTGACGGCAGACTTCACGCCCAATACCCCGAAGTACGTCTTCAAGGGCATTGCCGAGTTCGCCACCGACGCACCCGCGGTGATCACGGGCGACAACTATGAAGGGATGGTTGGGACGCTCTTCGACCAGTTGCTTCGCTGCAAGGTGAACATCTTCAACATTTCCAAGATCAACTCGGAGGTTCGGGGCGGCAAGGCGCCACGAATCAAGCGTCTGTCGGAGTACATCGGCGAGAGCTACTTCGACTACCTTGCTGGCCTGAAGGACCTCGTTCTGATCATGGACGAGTCCCATCGCTACCGGGCGAGCGCCGGAGTGAAGGCGATCAACGAGCTGAAGCCGGTCTTGGGGCTCGAGCTGACGGCGACGCCCTTCGTAGAGACCAGCAAGAGCGCCGTTGCCTTCAAGAACGTCATCTACGACTACCCGCTGGGCAAAGCCATGGCGGATGGGTTCGTGAAGGAACCCGCTGTCGTAACGAGGAAGAACTTCAACCCGTCTGGCATGTCGCCCGAGGAGATCGAACGGCTCAAGTTGGAAGATGGCGTTCGCTTGCACGAGAGCGTGAAGGTCGATCTTGAGACCTACGCCAGGGAGGGCGGCAATCCGATCGTGAAGCCGTTCCTGCTCGTGATCGCTCGCGACACGACCCACGCTGGTCAGCTGCTGCAGCTCATTCAGTCCGACGCGTTCTTCGAAGGACGCTACCGGGAGAAGGTCATCCAGGTCGACTCTAGCAAGACGGGCGCCGACGAGGACGACATGGTGGCGCGCCTGCTCAAGGTTGAGCACACCGAAGAGCCGACTGAGATCGTCATCCACGTCAACATGCTGAAGGAGGGCTGGGACGTCACGAACCTCTACACGATCGTCCCGCTCCGCGCCGCCAATGCGCGCATCCTGATTGAGCAATCCATCGGTCGCGGTCTGCGTCTCCCCTACGGACGACGAACGGGAGTTACCGCCGTCGATCGACTGAACATCATCGCGCACGACAAGTTCCAGGAGATCATCGAAGAAGCCAACCGACCCGATTCCACCATCCGGCTGCAGGCCGTCGTTTTGAACCCCGATGAACTGGCGCAAAAGACGGTAACCGTCGTGTCGCAGCCGCAACTCGCGACCAAGCTCGGCCTCCAGCCGGAGCAGGCAACAAGCACCACCACCACCGGAACGACCGAGGCGCCGCTGTTCGCGAAGCCGGAGGATCAGAAGGTCGCGCAGATCGCCTATGAGGTGATCCGGAGGCTTGAGAACCAGCCGCTGAAGCTACCGACCGTGGCTCATCTCCAGAATCCCGAGATCCGTGCGGCCATCGTGAAAGAAGTGACGGCGCTGTGCCCACCAACTCAGCTGGAGATGAAGGGCATTGGCGAGGGGCCAGACATTGCCAAGATCGTTGCGATGACCACTGACCTCGTGGCTCAGCAGACGATCGACATCCCACGCATTCTGGTGGTCCCGAAGGGAGAGGTGAAGTCGGGCTTCAAGCCATTCAAGCTGAAGCTGGACACCCTGCGGTATCCAGCGGTGTCCGAGGAGCTGTGGGTACAGCACTTGCGCACGAATCAGCTCGAGGTGGTTGCTCTCGGACGCGGCGCTATCGAGGAGGCGCGGCTGGAGGACCACGTCGTCAGCGGGTTGGTCGATTTCGACGACATCTCCTACGACGACCACTCCGACCTGCTCTATGACCTGGCGACGCAGACGGTGCAGCACCTCAGGGGTTACCTCTCCGAGGACGACACGCGCAAGGTGTTGCGCTGCTACCAGCGAGACATCGCGCGGTTCATTCATGCCCAGATGCAGCAGCACTACTGGGAAGACGAGGTCGGATACGACGTCAAGATCAGCAAGGGCTTCACCGAGCTGAAACCGTCCGCGTACAGCGCCGTAGCTGGCGAGCCGCCCTTGGACTATCGCCGCGCTCCGGCCGACAAGAGCAACATGGCGAGGTACCTCTTTGGGGGCTTCCAGAGATGCCTGTACGCCGTCCAGAAGTTCCAGTCTGACCCCGAGCGGAAGCTTGCGGTCGTGCTCGACCGCGATGCGCTCAGGTGGTTCAGGCCGGCCAAGGGGCAGTTCCAGATCTTCTACAAGGCCGGCGCAGACCACCTTGAGTACCAGCCAGACTTCGTCGCCGAAGCCGGGAAGGCCATCTACCTGCTCGAGATGAAGGCCCGGAACGAGTTGGGAAGTCCCGAGGTACTCGCCAAGCGAGATGCCGCTGTCAAGTGGTGCGGGCATGCCTCCGACCATGCGGCGACCTACAAAGGCAAGCCGTGGCGATACGTCCTCGTTCCTCACGATGACGTTGCGGAAAACATGACCCTCGCCGGGCTCGTCGAGCGCTACCAGGTGCGAGACAAGTGAATCCTGGACGCGACGCTGTCCGACGAGAGAGCTACCAATGGACGTGACGGTCTTATGGGACTCTCGTTCGTGGGCGAACGCTGTGGCGGCATTGCCCGTCGCTGGACCGCTTCCGTGCCGCACGGTGCTCGTGCCGCGCGAGCGGGTCGCACACGTCCTGCGCCGCGAGCTCATCCGGGCGGGCCGTGGAGACGTGCTCGCCGGGACCCGCTTCGTCGCGGTCCCCCAAGCAGCCGTCCTTGTGCTGCGCGCTGGGGGCGCCGACTTCGAGCCCGGCGAGGAGGCGCTGCGCGCGGCAAGGCTCGTGTCCGTCTTCCGGTCGGAGCTGGCGCTCGGTCACTTCTCGCCCGACCTCCTGCGGAGCAAGCCCGGCTGGGACGACGCCTTCGCGCGCACGATCTCCGACCTCGAGGGAGCGTGCCTCCGGCCGGCGGATATCGAATCCACAGGGAGTTCGCGGCGGCTACGTGACGTTGCCACGATCTGGCGCGCACTCGACGAGTCCGCAGGTCAATCCCGGACCATGCACCGCGTCTACGCCGAGTCCGCCGCGGCGCTCGAGGCCGACCCGGGGCTTTGGCCGTTTCCGGGCACGGTGCTCATGTGGGCGGGAGGCGAGCTCACCGCGGCTCAGGCGCGCTTTCTCCGCGCGGTCCCGCGCGCGACGCTGGGCCTTTCCGGCGCGCGCCCTCCACGAGAGCGCTACTTCGTGCGCGTCGCGGCGCTGTTCGGCGAGTCCGCCGCCGAGGGGCTACGGTCGGCTCGCGTACCGCGCGCCGCCAGGAGCGAGCGCGATGTACTCGCCTCGTTCCTCTTCGAGCCGCCGTCGGTCCTCGCAGACGACTCGCGTCAGCGCAGCACGGGGCCCGACGGCACCGTCGAGCTCGAAGAGCATGCGGGTGTCGAGGCGGAGGTCGAAGCGACCGCAGATTGGGTCGCCCGCCAGGTGGCAGCCGGCGTGGCGCTCGAAGACATCGCCGTGCTCGTGCCGGCGCTCGACCCGCTCGCGGGGCTCGTGGCCGGGCGGCTCGCACGGCTACCCTGGAGGGACGGCACACTGCCGGTCCACGTCGCCGGGGGGCTGCCGCTCGTTGGGTCAGCCGCCGGAGCGCGGGCGCTCGCCGTCGTGCGCGCATTGCGCGCCCACCTTGCGGCCGAGGCCCTCGCCGAGGTGCTGCCCGCGCTGCGCACGTCGGCGCCTGACGGCAGACACCTCACCCACGGGGCCGCGATGGACCTCGTTTGGTCGCTCGGCACCGTCGGCGGCAACCCCGCGAGGCCGGAGGGCGCGATCGAGTGGTCGGTCCGCGCGGCCGGTCGCGACTCGGAGCTCGAGGGAGAGCTCGCCGCCGCGCGTGCGGCTGAGGAGGCGGGGGGCGGCGCCGGGCGCCGCGCGCGCGACATCGAACGGCTCCTCGCAGACCTGCGCGCTGCGCGACCGGCTCTCGACGCGCTCGTCGCGGTCGCCCGCCACGCTGTCGGAGGCGCGGGGCTCGCGGCCGTATGGCCAGAGCTCCGGGAGTTCCTCGAAGAGTGGCTCCTCCAGCCCGGTGAAGGGCTTCGGGTGCAGGATCTCCTCGACGAACGGCTCGGCGCACTCTCGTCCGACTCCGCCTGCGGCACGCTTGCCGGGGACGATGCACTCAGGTTGATCGAGGAGACGGCCGCGACTGCACGCCTCCCCTCCGGCCGGTTCGGCGACCCAGCGGTCTACGTGGGTACCGTGCGAGACGCAGTAGGCCTGGCGTTCCGTGCGGTGCGCGTGATCGGCCTCTCGGAGGGACACCTCCCATCCGTCTCCCGCGAGGACCCGGTCGTGCCGGACGTGCTGCGGGAAGGGTTAAGCACCGAGGGGGCCTCGCCTCCGACCGCTGCCGATCGCGCGCTCGAGGACCTGCACGCACTCGACGCTGTCGTCCGCGGCGGCGCCGAGCGCGTGGCGTTGTCCGCAGCGCGGCTCGACGTCGAGCGCTCCCAGCGGGAACCGTCCTCGATCATCCTAGAGGCGGCCGCCGCGCTCGGCCGGCCGAATCGGGCAACGGGCGAGAGGGGCGCGACAATCCCCGACTCCACTGCGCTCCGGCGGGACGGCTTCGCCCCCGCTCGCGAGGCCGCCGCCACCTTCCGGGGCGAGAGGCCGCTCGGCGAAGCCTCGTGGCAGGAGGGCGTGTCGCGCCGCGCGATCGGCGTGCCGCCACGCTGGCGCGGTACACGCGCGATGGACCTCGATCGCGTCGCTCGCGTCGCGTCGCCGGACGAGCCGGGACCCATGGACGGCCTGCTCGGCGCCGCAGCCGCCGGCCTCCCGGTCCCGGGCCTGACGGCCGAGCGCCCTATCTCGCCCTCGGCCATGGAGAAGCTCCTCGGGTGCCCGCACGAGTTTCTCCTGGGCTACGTCCTCGGCTTCGACGAGCCGGCCTGTCCTCCACCGCAGCGGGAGATCGGCCAGCCTTACTACGGGAACCTCTTCCACGCCGTCGCCGCGGAGTTCTACGAGCGCGACGGTGCCGCCTTCTGCGCGCGTGAGGGTGCGCTCCGCGACTGGCAATCGCGCGCCGACGAGGTCGTCGAGCGCGCGTTCGCGACGTTCCTCAGGCAGTATCCGCTCGTCGGCGAGGCCGTGCGGTCCCAGCAGCGCGAGCGCCTCCGGCGAGACCTTCACGATCTGCTCGAGTACGACTGGGAGGACGCGACCGCGGGACGCCGCTTCGTAGCCGCGGAGCGCTCCTTTGGCAGGACGGCTGGCGTGGACCTTTCATCCGGCAAGCGGCGGCTGTTCGTGCGCGGCCGCATCGACCGGCTCGATGTCGACGGGCGGAATACCCTCGTGCGCGACCTCAAGACAGGACGCGCGCACGCCCGCGTGGGCCGGGAGTCGGACCCCAACCCTGGGCTCGACCTCCAGATCGCCGTCTACGGTCTTGTGGCGCGTGCGCTCTCAGATGAGTGGGAGATCCCGAAACGCGTCGCAGCGGCATACGCGTACGTCGGGCGCGGAGCTACGGCTGAGCGGTCCTGGCGGAACGACTTCCACGATGTGCTCGAGCCCGAGGCACAGCGCTGGCTTGGCGTGGCTGCAGGACTGCTCGACGGCCGGATCTTCCCGCGCACCCCAAACGAGGAGGACTGCGCCTACTGCTCCTTCCGCCCGGTCTGCGGTGACGGCATGCATGAGCGCGCAGCCGTCCTGCTCGGCGGCGCGGGGGGCGTACTCGCGGAGTTCGCGGCGCTCAAGGGCTCGGCGCCCGAAGAAGACGGGGAGAACTGACGTGGCGAGACGTGCCCGAAAGCCCGCTCCAGACCAGGCGCACCGCAATGCGGCGGTCGCCGAGCGCGCCCGCAACGTGCTCGTGGACGCGGGCGCCGGAACGGGGAAAACGACGATCCTCGTCGACCGCCTCGTCGAGATGGTCGCGCCGACCGGTGGTGCCACCTCGATCCAGATCGGCCGCATCGCCGCCATCACGTTCACGCGGAAGGCCGCGGGCGAGCTGCGCCTTCGCATCCGGGAACGGGTCCTGGAGGAGCTTGCGGCGGAGCGCCCCGAGTCCGCCCGGGCGCAGCAGCTCCGCGATGCGCTCGCGGGCCTCGACACCGCCTACGTGGGCACGATCCACAGCTTCGCCGACAGGCTGCTCCGGCTCCGTCCGGTCGAGGCGCGGCTCAGCCCCTCGTATGACATCGCCGAAGACGAGGGCCCGCTCCTGCGCGAGACCTTCGACGTCCTGCTCCAGGCCGTCGAGAGTGGGACGCTCGCGGCCGAGCTCCACGGCGACGCTGCTGCTGTCCGCGCCGACGAGGCGACGAGGACGGTCCTCGACGCGTTCGGCGCCGGGCTCCAGGCAGCATCGCGCGAAACCGAGTGGTCCATCTACTATGGTCTCGACGCGCTCGTGGAGGGATTCATCCGGCAGCGCGACGTGCCGCCGCCGGACGCGCCCGCGGCGCCTTTCGACCCTGCGGCCTTCCGCGCCGCCGCCGATGAAATGCTGCGCATATGCGAGGGGCTGCCCGACATCGACGCTCCGGGCGTGCGATGGCTGGCGCGCGCGGCGCGCATGGTGCGCAGGCTCCGCGATGAACGCGATCCAGTGATGATCCTCCCCGAGGTCCGGCGGCTCGTAGACGCCGAGCCTCGCGACACGGCGAAGGGGCGCGCCTTCGCAAACGACAACAGCACGTACGACGTGTGGAAGGCGTGGGACGGCGACGACCGCAAGCGCCGGCTGCGGGACGGGTCGTTGCGCGACGACCTGCGCGCGCCGCTCGACCGCTGGATGGCGACGCGACTCGTGCGACTCTTCCCGGTCGTCGTCGCGCTCTACGAGCGGGTGAAGTCACGCCGCAGGCAGCTCGACCAGCTCGACCTGCTCGCCAAGCTGCGCGACCTCTTGGCAGCCGACCTCGATGTCCGCGCCGAGTTTCAGCGGATGTTCGACCACGTGTTCGTCGATGAGTTCCAGGACACCGACCCGCTCCAGGCGGAGGTCGTGCTCTACCTCTGCGAGCGCGAACCGCGTGCACGGCGCTGGGACGACGTCGAACTCCAGGACGGCAAACTGACGCTCGTCGGCGATCCGAAGCAGTCGATCTACCGCTTCCGCCGCGCGGACGTGGCGATGTACGACCGCGTGCGGGACGTGGTCGCGCGGCGGGACCACCTCGAGGCGAAGCTGTCGGCCAACTTCCGCAGCGTCCCGCCGCTCATCACCTGGTTCAACGACCGCTTCGTGCGCATCCTCGGAGTCTCGCCCGACGGTCGCCCGTTCGACCCGGCCACAGGCAAGGTCTTCCAGCAGCCCCTTGATCCGGGGCGGGAGGCCGAGTCGCCGCCGCCGCTGCATGTGCTCGAGTTCGACTTCGGTGACGGCGACAAGCATGCGGTAGACGAGTATCGCGAGCTCGAGGGCCGCGCCCTGGCGCGCTACCTGCGCTGGCTGGTTGAGTCGAGCGACGTCCGTGTCGTCGACCCGCTCGACGGCCGGCCGCGCCGCGTCCACTACGGCGACATCGCAGTGCTCGCGATCTCGACCTGGCGGCTCTCGCTCCTCTTCCCGCGCTTCGACGAGGAGGGCATCCCGTACGCCTCGCGCGGAGGCACTCTATTCCTCGCGGATCCGCTCCACCGGCAGTTCCTGCTCGGCCTCCGCGCGATTGCCGACCGTGACGATGGCGTCGCCGAGGCGGCGCTCCTCCGGCCGCCCTTCTTCGGCGTGGACCTGCTCGACCTCGTGCGCGACCGCGCGGCGGCGAAGGAGGGCGTCGAGCCGACCGACGAGGAGGCGCTTCGAGCCCGCGAGGCACGCGCTCTCGTCCGCGATCTAAGGCAGCGCCGCTTCGACCGGCCGCCGGGCGCGACCGCGCGGGACCTGCTGGAGTGGACGGCCTTCGGCCGCGCCGTCGCTCTCGGGCCGAACGGGACGCAGCGGCTCGCCCGCCTGCGCGAGCTCTGCCTCGTGCTCGAGCAACTCGCCGCCGACGAGGGCCTCGACTACGACTCTGCGACCGCACGCCTCCGTGAGTGGGTCGACAGCCCCGCACAGCTCGACCCTCCGCACCCCGTCGGCACCGAGGCCGTACAGGTGCTCACGGTGCACCAGGCCAAGGGCCTCGAGTTCCCCGTCGTCGCGATCTGGGACGGCAAGGGCCGCTGGGACATGCGGCCCGAGAGCGGCGCCTGGCGCATGAGCCGCGACGGCCGGGGCTGGATGGTCGATCTCGCCGGGCTCACCTGGGAGGAGCCCTCGGGCCTCGGCATCCGCCAGACGGAGCGTGCCTACCTCGATGCGGAGCGGCGCCGCGTCGTCTACGTGGCCGCGACGCGAGCGCGCGACGTGCTCGTCGTGCCGAAGGCCGGCGACGTGCCGCCTGGCCGGTTCATTTGTGGCGACCTCCTCGACGGAACGCCCGCTGAACTCGTACGCACGGTCGATCGCTACGTCGACGGGAACGAGCCGGCCTGGGCGCGAAGGGAGGGGCCGACTGCGGAAGCCCCGATGGACGGCGCGCGCGTCCAGCAGGATGTGGACAGCTGGTGGGCAACGGTGTCTGCCGAGGCTGGGCGACCACGCTTCCGGCCCGCGAGCGTCTCAGGCGAGGCGCATGCAGTCCCGCGCGACGAGACAGAGGAAGCGACGGCCGCTCCGCGCAAGCCGCGCGTGGGGCGCTTCGGCGGGCTCTTCGGCACGACGGTACATCACGCGATCGGGCTCGCCCTCGCCGGCGCGTCGTCCCGTGACGCCGTGGAGCGCGCGGCAAGGTACACCGGGCTCGCCGAGCACCTCGACGAAGCCCGGGCGGACGTCGACCGCGCGCTCGCCGCCCTTAAAGCCGAGGATCTTGCACGCCCCCTCGGACCGGAGCTCCAGATCGAGTACCCCGTCGCGGGCGCGTGGGACGGCGGCGTGCTCATGGGCGGCTACATCGACCTCGTCGGCGCATCGGACGGCCGGATCGACGTCATCGACTTCAAGACCGATGCACCTCCGGATGGCGCGGTCGAACGTGCGTACCCGAACTACGTCACGCAGGTGCGCACGTACGGGCGACTGCTCGACGCGACGGGGATCGTCGGAAGCCGCACCCTGCGCGGCGGCCTGCTGTTTACGCCGGACGGGAGCATTCGCTGGGTGGAGATGTCGTGAGGAGACTTGATGGCTCGATACTCTGAACGTGACACGAACACTACCTATGAGGCCGCAGAGCGGTTTCGCGACCAGTGCCTGCGCCACGACGGTTCGCTTCTGTTCGACGGGGCGTCGCTCTGGACGGTTGCTAATCTCGACAAGCTGCACGAGGTGTTCGTCGCCGCGCCAGACGAGGGCGACCGTTCCTTCATCGACAAGTTCCGTGACCAGGTGAAGCCCAACGGCCAGCCTGTGACCCGACTCGCAGCCGAGATTCTGGCCGTCTACTTCCTGTTTCCGTCCAACGTGGGCGGCGGTCGCAAGCGCGAGTTGGTCGGCGAAGTCCTCAGCTGGGCGGGCGATACGCTGGCCCCAGAACACCTTGTGGCGCGGGCCTTCGCCAATGGCGTCGGGAGCGGCGGCCAGGGCTACAACACACGGCGGCCGTTCGAGCTGTGGTTCTTAATCGAGTTCGCCAGAACTTGGAAGAAGCTACCGAAGGATCAACAGGAAACGACCCTCGCCGATGCGTGGCGGTTCGAGGCGTTTGTCGATGGGATCGAGGGGGCTGACGCCCGCCAGTTGCGGCACATGCTGCTGCACCTTCTCTTTCCTGCGGAGTTCGAGAGGATTGCGAGTAGCAACCACAAGCGCCGGATTCTGGAA
>DAIDIT010000085.1 GCA_027451705.1 Pseudomonadota bacterium | reverse complement strand
CGGCGAGCGCCGCCGGCGCGAGCGCCACGGGCTCCTTCTTCTCCTTGCGCTCCCGCTTGGCCTCGTGCCGCGTCCGGTGCCGGCGCGTCGCGGTCGCCTCCGGCGCCGCGGCCGGAGCACCCGCGCGCGCGAACCGCAGCGAGACCGCGGCCACGCCGACGAAGGCCTCGACCGCGAACTCGTGGGTGCCGTCGGGGATCGCCACGGTCTCGCTCTTCAGCGGCCCCGCGCTGTAACCGCCCTCGCTCATCGACGTCGCGGCCTTGCCCCGCAGGTCGACGAAGTGGACCTTCTTCTTGTCGAGGAAGATCGCCGCGGCGGAGGTGCTGAGGCCGCCCTTCACCGCGCCGTGCATCTGGACGGACAGTTCGCCGGGCCCCTTCACGGTGGCGACGAGCTTGTGACCCTTCTCGACGAGGTAGTACGGCACCCGCGGCTCGCCCGCGACGAGCGATCGGACATTGCGGCTGACGACCTTGACGTCGGAGCCACGCGCGGCGATTGCCGGAAGCGCGAGGAGACAAGCGGCGATGGGGACGATTCGTTCGGTCATGGTGGATTCAGAGTTTAGAACGCAGGCCGCCGAGCGGGCAAGCGTTCGAGCCCTCGACGCCCCGGCCCGCGCGACGGGACCTCAGGGGCGCGGCGCGATCCCGCCGTCGCCGCCGCCGCCGGCGCGGCTTCCGGCGTCCGCCGTGCCCGCATCGGGCGTCCCGGCGTCCGGGATCGGCGCGGCGGTTCCGACGCAAGCTCCCGTGTAGACCGAGGTCGATCCGCCGCCGAGCCCGAGTGCCGCGCAGCTCTCGCCGGCCGGGCACGCACCCACGCCGCCGAGGTGGCAGAGCCGGGCGCAGCGGCTCGCCCCGGTCTGATCCTGGAGACAGAAGGTGCCCGCCGTGCACGCATCGAGCGCGGCGAAGCCGTCGCAGGCGGAGCCCTCCGGGATCGGCGAGGCCGCGCCGGGGACGCAGAGGCCGAAGGTGCTGTCGCCGCCCCACAGGAGCAGCGAGGGATCGCACTTCTCGCCGGCCGCGCAGCCCGCATCGGCCGCCGCGTAGTCGCACGGGACGCCGCAGGCGCCGGTGTCGTAGCCGTCGAGCGATTCGCCCCAGATCGCGAGGCAGGTTCCGGCGTCGGCCGCGCAGGCCGGAGCGGCGGCGGTGCCGGGATCGCAGATGGGCGCGCACGTCCCGGTCAAGCTGCCCGCGCTCGTCGTGCAGACGAGGCCCTGCCCGCAGAGGCCGCCCTGCTGCCGGTTCCCGCCGCCGAAAAAGTCGCCGAGGCCGAGCCCGCCCGAGAGGCAGGGCGCGCCCGGTCCCGCCGAAGGCGCCGTCTGCTGGCAGATGCCGTAGGTCTGCGGCGCCGCGCCGCCCTCCCCGAACACGAACGGGAAGCAGAGGCCGTCGGTCGCGTTCTCCATGGGACAGGCGCCGTAGTAGTCCGTGCAGCCGTTCGGGTGGGTGAAGTCGAACAGGCACGCCTTGCCGGGGACGCCCTGGACCGCCTGGCAGGTCGACTGGGGATCGACGCAGTCCGCGTCGATCGCACAGGGCTGCACGCAGAGGCTCGACTCGCCGAGGTCGACGCACTGGAGCGTCGTCTGGCTGTCCGGCAGCGGCTCGCACGCGGGGCCGCCCGGGATGCACGGCTGGTACTCCTCGGGCTGCCGGCAGACGCCGGTCGCGAAGCTGCAGACGAGCCCCGCCGAAGCGCAGGGATCGGCCTGGCCCTGCGCGGTGGCCGGCTGGCACGGCGTGCCGAGCTGGCACTGGAGATCGGTCTGCGGATCGTACGTCGGGTCCGACGGCGACTTGCACAGGACGCTCTGGAGACCGCCGTCCGGCTCGACCCGGACGTACTGCGCGTAGCCGCACAGCTTGCCCGAGAGGCCCTGGTACTGGAGGCAGGTCAGGCCCTGATCGGCGCAGCAGTCGGCGTTCTGGACGCAGCCCGTCCCGGCGGCGCCGCACGCGGGCGCGCAGGTCCCGCCGTCGGAATCGCAGGCGAGCCCCGCGCAGCAACCCGCCGCGCCGCAGGCCTGCCCCATCGTGCCGCAGGGCGTCCAGGGCGCGCAGCGGCCGGCGACGCAGCGGCCGCCGCAGCACTGCGGAAAGAGGCTGCCGCAGTTGCCGCCGGTCGTCACGCAGGCGAGGGACGGTCCGGCCGCGGGCGTCGCGCACGCGAGTCCGCCGTCCGGTTCCCCGGCGCAGGCGAGGCCGGCCGCGCAGTTCGCGAGCGTCACGCACGGGCTCCCGATTCCGCCGGGCCCCGCGTCGGCCGGCTGGGCGATGCAGGTCCCGGTCGTGGGCCCGCCACTCGCGTCGCAGAGGAGCCCCGGACAGCAGGGCCGTGCCGCGTCGCAGGCGCCGGTCAATCCGGCGCACTCGGCGCCCGCGTCGAACGACGCGCCGCCGTCGGGGATGCCCGCGTCGGCGCCGGCATCCGCGTGACCTGCATCGGCGGGGCCTCCGTCGAAGCCACCGGCGTCCGCGCCCGCGTCCGCCGTCCCGGCGTCCGGCGAGCCCGGCCCCGCGTCGCCCTGACCGCCGGAGGGGAGACAGAGGCCGGCGTTGCACGACAGGCCGGGATCGCAGGCGGCGCCGTTGCAGCACGCCTGCAGTGCCGCGCCGCAGGCCGCCCCCGCATCCGCGGCCGGCGTCGGCTGGCAGGATCCGGCGGTGCAGAGCAGGCCCGGGTCGCACGCCGCGCCGTTGCAGCAGGCCTCGAGCGCCGCGCCGCAGGCGGAGGCGTCCTGGGCGACGACCGGCTTCTGGGGGCCGCAGCCGCCGAGGACGAGGGCCGCGCACGCGCCGAAGATCCCGATTCGCCGTTCCATGTCCGCTCCCTTGGCGCGGGGAGCCGCCCCATGCCCGCGCCGAGGGAAGAGGTACCACGGAAGTTCCACGCGGGCGAGCGCCGGTCGAACCAGGCCGAAGACGCGGCGAATCCGTGCGCCGCCCGGTCACGGGACCTCGACCGTGATCGGCCAGTAGCTCGTGTGGTTCAGCACGCCGGGCGTGGTCCCCGCGGGCGCCGAGTAGAGGACGACCGTGGCCCGGCTCCCGGCCGGGAGCTGCGCGGGCGCGGTGATCGTCATCTGGACGAAGCCGCTCGACCCGATGGTCTGCGCCGAGAGCTGGACCTGGGGCGTGAACGTCTCGTTCGAGGCGACGAACTGCGAGACGTCCGCCGCGATCGCCCACGGTTCGACCGGGCCGGTCGACCACCCGATCACGTCGACGCTTTCCGGGCGTCCGTCCTGGGGGAGGACGATCGTGGTGGGTTCGGCGTCGACCGCGAAGTACGGCTGCGCGGGCGCGGGAACGCAGGGATCGCCGCCGTCGGCTCCCGCCGTGTTCGACCAGATGCGCGACAGCGTGTAGGCGCTCTCGGCCTCGGTCTGCGGAAAGCAGAGGTCGCCGATCTCGCCCCCGCCGAGGGCGAGGGTCCATGGGCTGTCCACCGGGAGCAGGTAGGCCGGCTCGGTCTCCGGCAGCGGGTCGGTCGTCGCCTCGGCGATCTCGTGGCTCGCCGCGCCCTGCACCTCGACGGCGAGCTCGTCCGGCGACCCGGACGCGCAGGTCGGGACGACCGCGTAGGCGAACGGGGGATCGCTGGTCATGTCCTGCGAGTGATAGCCGGCCGCAACCGTGCAGCTGATGGCGTCGTTGTTCGTGATGTCGGTCACCGTCGTCGTCGCGGGCAGGTAGAGCAGGTAGAGCGTCTGCGGCGTGGGCGCGGGCAGGACCCCCGTGTGGATCCAGCCGGTGAGCAGCCCGTCGATCTGGACGTCGTTGAGGACGGGCGGCGCCTGGGTCGCGATCTCGACCGGCGGGAGCGCCGTGCCCGGCCCGACGCCGTAGTCCTTGCCGAACGCGGCGAACCAGTCGGAGCCGACGATCCAGGCGTCGAACGCCTCGTCGGTCTTCTGCAGGGGATCGCCCGCGTAGGTGATCGTCACGAGCTGGACGGACGAGAGCACCGGCCCGCCCTGGCTCGCGACGTGGACCGGCGCCGGAGGCCGCCCTCCGCCGGTTCCGCAGGCGGCCGCGAGCCCAACGAATGCGCCGGCGGCGGCCCGGACGGTTGCCCGCGCGGCGCAACCGACGCGAGGCGTGCCGGAGCGGGCATGTGGGAGGCACCGGGGCCGCGGGGGCATTCGGTGGGCGAGCGTACCACGCCTCAGCGCGGCGCGGACTCCGGCCCGAGCTTGCGCCAGAGCGTGACCGGGGAGAGGCCCAGGACCTCCGCGGCCCTCGCACGGTTGCCGCCGTAGGCCGCGAGCACCTCCTCGATGTAGGCGAGCTCCATCTCGCGCAGCGAGCGGAAGGCGCTCGGGCTCGCCGGGGGCGGCAGCACGGGTCGGAGGTGCGGCGGCAGGTGGCCGATCCGGAGCGGCTCGCCGGGCTCGGCGAAGATCACAGCGCGCTCGACGGCGTTGCGCAGCTCGCGCACGTTGCCGGGCCAGTCGTAGCGCTGCAGCGCGAGGGCGACCTCGTCCGAGAAGTCGGGAATCGGCTTCTTCTGATCGCGGCCGAACGCGGCGAGGAAATGGCGCGCGAGCGGGAGGATGTCGTCTCGCCGCTCCGCGAGCCCCGGGACGGCGATCTGGACGACGTTCAGCCGCCAGAAGACGTCCTCCCGGAAGCGCCCGGCCCTCACCTCGGCCTCGAGGTCCTTGTTGGTCGCCGCGACGATCCGGACGTTCACGGCGACGGCCTCCTCCGAGCCGATGCGCCGGATCCGACGCTCCTCGAGGGCGCGCAGGAGCTTCGCCTGCATCTCGACCGCCATCTCGCCGATCTCGTCGAGCAGCAGCGTTCCCCCGTCGGCCAGCTCGAAGCAGCCGCGCCGGGCGTGCGTCGCGCCGGTGAACGCGCCGCGGGTGTGGCCGAAGAGCTCCGACTCGAGCAGCGTCGCCGGGATGGCCGCGCAGTTGATCGCGACGAAGGCCTCGGCGGCGCGCGGGCCCTGCGCGTGAATGAAGTGCGCGACGACCTCCTTGCCCGCGCCGGAAGGCCCGGTGACCAGGACGCCGGAGTCGGCGGCCGCGACCGCCCGCGCGGTCTCGAAGACCCGCTTCATCGCGGCGCTCTCGGCGACGAACGCCCGCTCGCCGACGGAGGCCCGCGTCAGCCGCTCGCGCAGGTAGAGGTTCTCGTCGCGCAGCCGCTTCTCGGAGAGGCCGCGCGCCACCGCGTGGCGGACCTGCTCGGCGTTGAAGGGCTTGGGCAGGTAGTCCGCCGCGCCGTGCCGGATCGCGTCGACGGCCGACTCGATCGACGCGAAGCCGGTGATCATGATCACCAGCGTGGCCGGGTGGCGCTCCTTGATTCGCCCGAGCAGCTCGAGGCCGCCCGTGCCGGGCAGCCGCACGTCGCAGAGGACGAGGTCCACCGGCCCCTCTTCGAGCCGCCGCTCCGCCTCGGCGGCGTCCGCCGACACGGCGACGGCGTGTCCGCTCTTCTGTAGCGCCTGCTGGATCGACTCGCGGATGTTCTTCTCGTCGTCGACGACCAGGATGGACGCCGGATTCGCGCCGCTCATGTCACCGCCTCCGGGAGTGGAAGCTGCACGAGGAACCGGGTCCCGGTCGCGCCGTCCGGGCCGACCTCGGCGCGGCAGCGGGTCTCGACCTCGAAGAAGCCACCATGGTCCTGCACGATGCCGTGGCTGATGGCGAGGCCGAGCCCGGTCCCGGTGGGTTTCGTCGTGAGGAACGGCTCGAAGATCCGGCCGCGGTATTCGGGCGGGATGCCCGGCCCGTCGTCCTCGACCGCGAGCGCGAGCCAGGCGCCGTTGCGCCGGGCGGTGACCGTCACCCGGCCGCCCCGCCCGATCGCCTGCGCCGCGTTCGCGATCAGGTTGACGAGCACGCGGACGATCCGTTCCGGATCCCAGGTCATCTCGGGGAGGCCCGGCGCGACGTCGACCTCGACCGCGACGTCCCGCGACTCGAGCTCGTGCCCCATCGCGGCCATCGCCTCCTCGACGACCGCGCCGACCGGTCCCGGCCGCTTGTCGAGCGGCTGCTTGCGGCAGAACATCCGGAGGTCGGCGACGATGCTCTGGCAGCGCTGGGCGTCCGACGAGATCCGCGCGAGCGGCTCGCAGAGCGGTGAACCGCGGGGCAGGTCCTCCTCCACCAGGCTGACGTTCATCAGGATGCCCGTCAGTGGGTTGTTCAGCTCGTGGGCGACGCCGCCGGCGAGCAGGCCGACGGAGGCCAGCCGCTCGGCCTCGCGCGTGGCGGCGACCTGCTTCGCGAGCTCGGCGGAGCGCTCGGCGACGCGCGCCTCGAGCGTCCGGCGGTGCTCGTCGATCTCGGCGCGCGAGCGGCGCAGCCGCTCGAGCATGAAGTTGAACGACGCCGCCAGCTCCTCCAGCTCGCCGCCGCCCTCGACCGCGACCGCCGAGTCGAGGTCGCCCGCGATCACGCGGCGCGTACCGGCGACGAGGGCGTCGAGCCGGCGCGACAGCCGGCGGGCGATTCGGAGCGCGACTCCCGAGGAGATGAGCACGAACAGGGCGACGAGCACGAGCGCGAGGAGCGAGGCCCGTCGACTCAGCGCCCTCGACTGCGCCCGCAACCCATCGACGCGATCGAGGAGCCCGCCCGACATCCGTCGCAGCGCGACCTCCCCGCCTCCGACGAGCCGCCGGAGTTCCCGCTCGTCGGCCGGGCTGACGGCCGCGCGATCGCGCGCGTCGAGGATGGACCGGCCGCGTCGCTCGATGGCGTCGAGCTGCGGCAGCACGGCGCCGGCCATCGCCCGGGGCGTGGCGGATTCCGTCGCGTGGCAGGCCTGCGAACTGCAGCCGGCCAGCTCGCCCCGCGCGGAGCGGACCGCCCGGTCGAACTCGCGGCGAGACCGCGGATCCGGGTCGAGGGCATACGCCTGGGCGGCCGCGAGCGTCCGGCCGAGATCGATGTCGACTTCCCGAGTCGCGTCGAGCGAGAGGCCGATCTCGTGGAGCTGTCCGGTGATGTCGACCAGCCGGACGATCGAGACCAGCGCGACCGCGCCGAGCCCGAGCATCGCCGGAATCGTGACGCCGAGGAAGCCCGCGGTCATCTGGGTTGCGAGCTTGTTTCCGGCCGCCGGCATCAGGCGCTCCTCGTTCCCGTGGTGGCTCCATGGCGAGCCGCGGGAGACGGAAAGCAAGGTCGGGGCCGTTGCAGGCTGAAATCGCCTGGCCGCCCCGGTCGGGCCGGAAGCATTTCGGCTTGCAAGGGCCTCGGCGCCGGGAGCGGCGAGCAGTCCAGCAAATCCGTGGGCTTGGCCCGCGCCGGAAGTCTGGCACGGCGCCTGCTGAACCCTGGGCCGAGACGGACGGGACGGAAGCTCGAACCCCGCCCGCAGAAAGCGAGGAGTGCCATGGGCGCCAATCCTGCATCCGCTTCCAGATCCGGACCGCCGAGGCTCACGCTCGTACCGGGAGGACTCTCCACGAGGGGCAAGCCCGTGGTCCGAATCCTGACCCGCGCCAACGCCGGCGCGCCGCGCGAAGGGAGGGCCTTCTTCTTCGTCGTCGACGTGCTCGCCGGCATGTCCGTCCTCGCGACGGCGGGTGGCGCGGCCACGCTGCTGCTTCCCTTGCTCTCCCTCGTGGGCCGGTAAAGGAGAGAGCCATGGCCACGACCAAGAACGTCCCGTTGCCCGTCCGGCCGCTGCCGCACCTGGCCGACACGCTGCTGCGCGCGCTGCTGTTCGTCGTCCTCGGCTGGGCCGCCTGGCGCTACGGGGCCCAGCTTCGCGACGGCCTCGCCGATTCGGGGATGAACCGGCCGGTCTTCTGGGGCATTCACAGCGCAAACTTCATCTTCTGCGTCGGCGTGAGTGCGGGAGCCGCGGCCGTCGCGGCGATCGTCCACGTCCTCGACCGCCGCGAGCTGAAGTCGCTCGCACGCGTCGCCGAGCTGGCGGCAATCGTCTCGCTCGCGCTCGCCGTCGCCTTCATCGTCCTCGAGCTCGGCCGGCCGGATCGAATGATCTCGCTCCTGCTCCACGCCCACTTCGCCTCGCCCCTCGTCTGGGACGTGCTCGGGATCGGCTCGTTCCTGCCGCTGGTCCTGGCGATGCTCTACTTCGACGCGCGCGCCGACGTGCTCGAACGAGCCGATGGGGGCTGGAGGCGGGTCGGGGCGCTCGCGTTCTCGCTGGGTCGAACGAGCCTGTCGGAGCGCTCCCGGCGAACCGATCGTCGCGCCCTGCGAGCCGTCAGTGTGGTCGTGCTCCCGTGGGCTGCGGCCGTGCACTCCGTCACGGCATGGATCCTCGGGCTGCTCCAAGCGCAGCCGGGCTGGAACACGCCGCTCCTCGGCACGGTCTTCCTGACATCGGCGCTCATCTCCGGCCTCGCGGCGGTGATCGTCCTCGCCCTGGCCGCGCGTCCGATGTTCCTGATCGAGGTCCCCGACGGCGCCGTCCGCCGCCTGACCGCGTTCCTCGTTGGCCTCGCGCCGTTGCTCCTCTATTTCCTCTTCAGCGAGTTCCTGACCGCGATCCGCTCCGGCAGGCCGGCCGAGGCGGCGCTCTACCGGGAGATCCTGGCGGGACGCTTCGCGGCCATCTTCTGGTTCGACATCGTCCTCGGCCTGCTGCTGCCGCTTGCGCTCCTGACCGTCGGCTGGGGCCGGCGATCGATGGGCCGGATCGCCCTCGCGAGCGTCCTGCTGCTCGCGGGCGTGCTGGCCGAGCGCGTCTACATCCTCCTGCCCTCGCTCATGCAGAGCCACGGCTTCGCGGGCCGCAACTACACGCCCACCGCCGCGGAGTGGCTCCTGATGGCCGGTGCCTACGCGGGGGGCGCGCTCGCCTTCCTCGCGCTGATGGAGCTGCTCGTCCCGCGCCGGCGCGCCGCGCGCGCCGCGGCATCCGAACGGGCCACCGCCGTCCCGATCGTCTCGATCGGAACCTGACCCCGTCAGCGCGGCAACGGCACCGCGCGTTCCGACCACGCCCCGCCGGCGTGGCGGAACGCGCGGACGTCGTCGCAGCGGGCGGACCGGACCGAGAGCACGACGTACTCGACGCCCGGCAGCAGCGGTTCGCCGCCCGCCGAGAGCGCCTGCGCGCGGTCCTCCTCCGAGAAGTAGGCGCCCACGTCCGCGTGCGAGTGGTAGACGGCCGCGAGCCGCTCGCCCGACGCCTCCGCCCGCTCGAGCGCCTCCATCTGGCGGCGCGGGTCCATCAGGTAAGCGGTCCGGGCCGTCCGCGGGAAGCGCTCGGGATCGCGGGCGTGGTAGCGGTCGACGACGTTCGGGATCGGCTCGACCCGCGCACCGCCCGGCCCCGTGAAGACGAAGCCGCACGCCTCGTCCGGGTAGGCGCGCTCCGCCTCTGCGACCATCGCCCGCAGCGCCTCCGGCCCGTAGTCCATCATCGCTCACGCCCCCGGCCGGACCGGCTCGAAGTAGCGGTCGGCGCGGTCCGGCAATACGGTCACGACGACGCCCGGGGTCCCCGCGTCGCGCAGCGCCCGCGCGACGCGCAGCGCGCCCGCGACCGCGGCACCGCTGCTGTGGCCGACGAGCAGCCCCGCGCGCTTGCCGAGCCGCTCGGCCATCGCCCAGCCCTCGTCGGTCGAGATGGCCAGGGTTTCGTCCCGGTCCTCGGCGCGGTAGATGGCCGGCACGATCGAGCTCGCCAGGTGCTTGAGCCCCTCGAGCCCGTGGAACGGGTCGTCGGGCTCGACGCCGATCACGCGAACGCGCGGATTCTCCTCCTTGAGTCGGCGGCCGGTCCCCATGAGCGTGCCGCTCGTGCCGATTCCGGCGACGAAGTGGGTCACCCTCCCCCCGGTCGACTCCCAGATCTCGCGACCGGTGCCGAGGTGGTGCGCCTTCGGATTGCTCGGGTTGCTGTACTGGTCGAGGTAGAGGTAGGCGTCCGGGCGATCGGCGGCGAGCTTGCGGGCCAACCGGATGGCGCCGTCGGATCCCTCGAGGGGATCGCTGAAGACGAGGTGGGCGCCGTAGGCCGCGGTGATCTGCTTGCGCGCCGCGGAGACGTTCTCGGGCATCACCAGCGTCACGGGCACGCCGAGCGCCGCGCCGATCCAGGCGTAGGCGACGCCGGTGTTGCCGCTCGTCGAGTCGAGGATGCCCTTGCCGGCAGCCAGCCGGCCGGCCGCGCGCGCGTCCAGAACCATCTGGAGCGCGGGCCGGTCCTTGACGCTGCCTCCAGGGTTCTCGAATTCCAGCTTGCCGTAAAGCTCGACCGAGGCGGCGGCGAGCCCCTCCTCGGCCTCGAGACCGCGCAACCGTAGGAGAGGGGTCTGACCGACCGCCTCGAGGACCGACCCGAGAGGACGGATCCCGTGGCGGGGCGGCCGGCGCACCGAAGCGGCGCGGGGCGCGGGCCGGCTAGCCACAGCAGCACCCCACGCGCGCCGACACGTCGAGGCGGCGCGCCTCCGGCCAGACCACGAGCGCCAGCGGCTCCCGCGTTCGGGGCGAGGCGATGGCATCGAGCAGATCGGCCGCGGCGAGGCTCCCCGCGGCCAGTGACGCCGCCGCCCCGAAGGCCTCGGGCGCCGGCGGCTGCGACGCGAGCAGCGCGCCGAGGCAGGCGGCGCACGGCTTCCCGTCGGACCGCGCGAAACCCGTCTCACCGAGCACGTACGGGGCGTCGCCCGGCGCTTCCGCAGAGGCCACGACGATCGCGCCTTCGCCCCCGCCGAGCGCGACGCCCGCGGCCGCGACGTAGTCGCGCAGCGCGTCGGCGGCCCGTCCGGTCGCGCGCAGGTCGACCCGCGCGGCGAGCAGCCGCTCCTGGCCCTCTGGACCGACGCCCGGCAGCGCGATCTGCCGCGCGAACCGGGACTGATCGGCCGCGGTCAGCGGCCCGCTCCCCCGGCGATCGCCGGGACCAAGGAGATCCGATCGCCGTCCGCGACCTTCGTCGCGAGCGCCTGCAGGAAGCGGATGTCCTCGTCGTTGTGGAAGACGTTGACGTAGCGCCGCACGCCGCCCTTCTCGTCCAGCAGCCGCGGGCCGATGCCGGGGTAGCTCTTCTCGAGGTTCTGGAGCACCTCGCCCACGGTCGCGCCCGCGACCTGGACCTCCTCCTGGTTCTTCGTGAAGCTGCGCAGCGACGCCGGAATGCGGACCTTGGCCATCTGTCGTCTCCTCTCCTATCGGTTCTAACCCAGCGCGGGCCGGATCTCGCGCCCCGCGGCGCGCTCGCCGCGGCAGGGGCACGACGC
>DAIDIT010000084.1 GCA_027451705.1 Pseudomonadota bacterium | reverse complement strand
CAGGCGCCACGTCCTGCTCCCGCCCGCCGGCAGCTGCTCCCGGTAGAGCACGGCCGCCTTCGTCCCGCCGTCCGCCCGCAGCGCCTGCCGCCGGCCGTGGACGACCGCGTCGTGGAACGCGTCCTTGACGTGGGGCGTCGGCCCGTCGACGCCGAAGAGGCGCCGGTAGTTGGTCTCGTTCTCGGTGAAGAGCAGCTCGCCGTCCTGCCGGTAGGCCAGCTCGAACGGGCCGAGCGAGGGGTGCTGCACCTTCAGCACGCCGTTCTCGGGCGCGATCCAGCCCCGGGGCCAGTCGGCCTCGCCGTGGCGCCCCCAGGCCCAGCTGTTCCGCAGCCAGAGCGTGGGCAACAGCACGATCGGCGCCGCCTCCGGCCCGCGGTTGGTGACCGTGATCCGGATCAGCAGGTCGTCCGCGCCGGCCTTCGCGTACTCGGCCACGACGTCGAAGTAGCGCCCGCCGTCGAAGACGCCCGTGTCGGAGAGCTCGAACTCGGGTTGGTCGCGGCCGCGCCGCCGGCTCTCGTCGACGAGCCTCGCGTAGGGGTACTCGGCCTGCGGGTACTTGTAGAGCGCCTTGAGATAAGAGCTGGTCGGCGTCGCGTCGAGGTAGAAATAGCTCTCCTTCACGTCCTCGCCGTGGTTGCCCTCCGGACCGGTCAGGCCGAAGAGCCGCTCCTTGAGGATCGGATCGCGTCCGTTCCAGAGGGCGAGCGCGAAGCAGAGCCGGCACTGCCGATCCGTGATGCCGAGCAGTCCGTCCTCGCCCCAGCGGTAGGCGCGGCTGCGGGCCTGATCGTGCGGGAAGTGGCCCCAGGGATCGCCCTCGGCCGAGTAGTCCTCGCGGACCGTGCCCCACTGCCGCTCCGAGAGGTACGGCCCCCAGCGCTTCCAGTCGCGAAGCCGCTCCGCGTCCTCGGCGAGCCGCGATCGCTCGGCGCCGGGAGAGATCCCCCTCCCCGGCTCCGCGGGGGCTGGCTTGGGTGCAGGGGCCACGCGCCGTCCGCCCCTACCGGCTCATCGACTCGAGGAACTCCTGGTTGCTCTTCGTCGGCTTCATCTTGGAGAGGAGGAACTCCATCGAGTCGATCGGGTTGAGGGGGTGCAGGAGCTGGCGCAGCACCCAGATCCGGTTCAGGTGGTCGGCGGAGAGGAGCAGCTCCTCCTTGCGCGTGCCCGACTTGTTGATGTCGAGGCAGGGGAAGATGCGCTTCTCCATGAGCTTGCGGTCGAGGACGATCTCCGAGTTGCCCGTGCCCTTGAACTCCTCGAAGATGACCTCGTCCATCCGGCTGCCGGTGTCGATGAGCGCCGTTCCGACGATCGTCAGGCTGCCGCCCTCCTCGATGTTTCGCGCGGCGCCGAAGAAGCGCTTCGGCTTGTGCAGCGCGTTCGCGTCCACGCCGCCCGAGAGGATCTTGCCCGAGGGCGGGACGACGGAGTTGTAGGCGCGCGCGAGCCGCGTGATCGAGTCGAGCAGGATCACGACGTCGCGGCCGCACTCGACCAGCCGCTTCGCCTTCTCGATCACCATCTCCGCGACCTGGACGTGCCGCGTCGCCGGTTCGTCGAAGGTCGAGGAGACGACCTCGCCCTTGACCGATCGCTCCATGTCGGTCACCTCCTCGGGCCGCTCGTCGATGAGGAGCACGATGAGGACGACTTCCTTGTGGTTCGCGGTGATCGCGTGGGCGATGTCCTGGAGGAGCACCGTCTTGCCGGCCCGCGGGGGAGCGACGATGAGGCAGCGCTGCCCCTTCCCGATCGGCGTCAGCAGGTCGATGATCCGCGTCGTCATGTTCGCGGCGTCGTGCTCGAGCCGCAGCCGCTCGTTCGGGTAGAGCGGGGTGAGGTTGTCGAAGAGGACCTTCTCGCGCTCCTCGACCGCCGCCTCGCCGTTGATCGCCTCGACCTGCGAGAGGGCGAAATAGCGCTCGCCCTCCTTCGGCTGGCGGACGTGGCCCGCGACCGTGTCGCCCGTGCGCAGCCCGTACCGCCGGATCTGCGACGGCGAGAGGTAGATGTCGTCGGGGCCCGGCAGGTAGCTGAAATCGGGCGAGCGCAGGAACCCGAAGCCGTCGGGCAGGACCTCGACGACGCCGTCGGCGAAGACCTCGCCCGCGCGGCTCGCGTTGGCCTGGAGGATCGCGAAGATGAGGTCCTGCTTCTTGAACCCGGCGCCGTCGACGTTGAGCCGCCGCGCCATCTTGGCGAGCTCCGTCGCCTTCATCTCCTTGAGTTGCGAGAGCGAGATCACCTCGCCGGCCGGCTCTGCGGCCGGAACGGCCGGCGGCGCCGCGGGCGGCTCGGGCGGCGTCTCGACCTCGGGCTCGGCCCTCTCTTCGGCGGCCGCGGCCTCGACGTCGGCTGCTTCCCGGGGTGCTTCCGGGGCGGCGGCCTCGGGGGCCTCGACCTTGGAGCCCTTGGGCTTGCGTCCCCGGGCGGCCTTGCGCTTCGGCTCGGACTCGGCGGCCTTGGGGTCGTGCTCCGGGGCTGACTCGTGACCTCGTGCTTCGGAGTGGCGCATGGGAGTTCTGCGTGCCGCGTCGGGCTCCCCGACGCCGCCGGAATGGGGCATCGGGACAGTTGCCGTCGCTTGGGAGTGAGAACGGAATAGGACCAGCCGAGCCGATCCGAGCGTGGAACCTACGGTGCCCCCTGGCCGATGTCAAGGCAATGCCGACCGGCGCGTCCCGACTTCTGCTTGTCGCGACCTTCCGTGTGGCTAGGTTCACGTCACGGGCCGCCGGCGGGTCTGTGGGAGTCCGGGCTGCCCGAAGGGGGAGGTGCGGGCATGGCACGCCGCCTGCGCGGCAAGCGGACCGTCGTCACCGGCGCGTCGAGCGGCGTCGGGCGGGCCATCGCCCGCGCGTTCGCCGCGGAGGGCGCGCGGGTCGCCCTGATCGCCCGGGGCGAGGAAGGGCTCGAGGCTGCGGCGGCGGAGGTGCGCGAGCGGGGCGGCGAGCCGCTCGTGCTGCCGCTCGACGTCTCGGACGCCCCGGCCGTCATCGCCGCCTCGAACCGGGTCGCGGCGGCGTGGGGCGGCATCGACGTCTGGGTCAACGACGCCATGGTCTCGGTCTTCGCTCCCGTCACGAGGATCACCCCCGAGGAGTTCCGGCGGGTCACCGAGGTCAATTACCTCGGCTATGTCCACGGCACGCTCGCCGCGCTCCGCCACATGCGGCCGAGGAACGCGGGCGTCATCCTCCAGATCGGCTCGGCCCTGGCCTACCGATCGATCCCGCTCCAGTCCGCCTACTGCGCCTCCAAGGCCGCCGTCCGCGGCTTCACCGACTCGCTGCGCAGCGAGCTGCTGCGCGAGCGGAGCGGCATCGCGCTCACGATGCTCCAGCTTCCCGCGGTCAACACGCCGCAATTCGACGTCGTCCGCAACCGGCTCGGCCGGCACCCCCAGCCCGTGCCGCCGATCTTCCAGCCCGAGGTCGTCGCCCGGGTCGCTGTCGGCGCCGTGCTGCACCCGAAGCGCGAGATCTGGATCGGCGGCAGCGCGGTCGAAGCGATCGTCGGCCAGCGCCTCTTCCCGGGACTTCTGGACCGGCGGCTGGCCCGCAGCGCCTGGGAGTCGCAGGTGACCGACGCGCTCCCGCCCGGCCACCCGCACGCGCACCCGGACGACAACCTCGACCGGCCGCTGCCCGGCGACCGCGGCGCCCACGGGCCGTTCGACGACCGGGCGCGGGCCGCGAGCCCCGAGCTCTGGCTCCGGCGCCGCGGGCCCTGGCTCGCGTTCGGGGCCGGACTCGCCGCCGTCGCCCTCGCCCGCCGGCGCGCCGGCCGGGTTCACGTCTGGATGGGAGGCCTCCGATGAAGCAGACCGTTGCCGATGACATCCTCGCCCGCCTGCGCGCCTGGGGAGTCCGCCGAGTCTACGCCTACCCGGGCGACGGCATCGACGGCCTGCTCGCCGCCTTCGGCCGGATGGGCGACGGCCTCGACTTCGTGCAGGTGCGCCACGAGGAGATGGCGGCCTTCATGGCCTGCGCGCATGCGAAGCTCACCGGCGAGGTCGGGGTCTGCATGGCGACGAGCGGGCCGGGCGCGATCCACCTGCTCAACGGACTCTACGACGCCAAGCTCGACCACCAGCCGGTCGTCGCGATCGTCGGCCAGCAGGCGCGGTCGTCGCTCGGGGGCGACTTCCAGCAGGAGGTCGACCTCGCGAACCTCTTCAAGGACGTGGCGCACGAGTACGTCCAGACCGCGATGAGCCCGACCCAGATCCGGCACCTCGTCGACCGCTCGTTCCGCATCGCGCGGGCGACCCGCTCCCCCACGGCGATCGTCGTCCCGATCGACGTGCAGGAGCTCGAGGCCGTGCCCGTCCCGCCCCACGCCCACGCGACGGTCCACAGCAGCACCGGCTACGTGTCGCCGCGCGTCCTTCCGTGCGGCGACGACCTCCGGCACGCCGCGGAGATCCTGAACTCGGGCGAGCGGGTGGCCATCCTGGCCGGCCAGGGGGCGCTCGGCGCAGGCGCGGAGCTGGCCCAGGCGGCCGACCTCCTCGGCGCGGGCGTCGCGAAGGCGCTGCTCGGCAAGGCCGTGCTGCCCGACGACCTTCCCTTCGTCACCGGGGCCATCGGGCTGCTCGGGACCAAGCCGAGCTGGGACATGATGGTCAACTGCGACACGCTCCTCGTGGTCGGCTCGTCCTTCCCCTATTCCGAGTTCCTCCCCGATGAGGGGCAGGCGCGCGGCGTCCAGATCGACATCGACGGCCGGATGCTCTCGGTCCGCTACCCGATGGAGCTCGCCCTGGTCGGCGACAGCCGCGAGACGCTCCGCGCGCTCGTCCCGCTCCTGCGCCGCAAGGCCGATCGGAGCTGGCGGAACTGGCTCGAGACGCAGGTCGCGCGCTGGTGGAAGCTGCTCGAGGGGCGCGCGATGAACGACGCGGATCCCATCAACCCCCAGCGGGTCTTCTGGGAGCTGTCGCCCCGCCTGCCGGAGCGCGCCATCCTCACGTCGGACTCGGGATCGGCCGCGAACTGGTTCGCGCGCGACGTGAAGGTCCGCGAGGGGATGATGGCCACGCTCTCGGGCAACCTCGCCACGATGGGCTGCGCCGTCCCGTACGCCGTCGGGGCGAAGTTCGCCTTCCCCGACCGGCCCGTCGTGGCGCTCGTCGGCGACGGCGCGATGCAGATGAACGGCAACGCGGAGCTCGTGACGGTCGCGAAGTACTGGCGCGAGTGGAAGGACCCGCGGCTCGTCGTGCTCGTCCTCAACAACCGCGACCTCAACCAGGTGACCTGGGAGATGCGCGCCCTCGTCGGCGCGCCCAAGTACCGCGCGTCGCAGGACATCCCGGACTTCCCCTACGCCCGCTACGCCGAGTCGATCGGGCTCCACGGCGTTCGCGTCGAGCGACCCGAGGGCATCGCGCCGGCCTGGGACGAGGCCTTCGCGGCCGACCGCCCGGCCGTGATCGAGGCCCTGACCGACCCGAGCGTCCCCCCGTTGCCCCCGCACATCACCTTCTCGCAGGCGTCCCACTATGCGAGGGCGATGCTGAAGGACGACCCCGACGCCCGGCGAGTCGTGCGCGCCTCCTTCCGCGACCTGGCGGAGCGGTTCGTGCCGCGGCGAGGAAAGGCGTGAACCGGGGGCGTGCCTGACACGGCCGGGCGACAGGGCGCGCGCGGGCGCGGGAAGGAACGGGGGGTGAGCGGTGGAGGCCGTCGGCGATCACGCGATCATCGGCGACTGCCGCGCCGCGGCGCTCGTCGACAGGGAGGGCGCGATCGACTGGCTCTGCTGGCCGCGCTTCGACAGCCCGTCCCTCTTCGGCGCGCTGCTCGACGACCGCGCCGGCCACTGGCGCATCGCGCCGGTCGGCGCGGTCCGCGTCGAGCGCGGCTACGTGGGGCCGACGAACGTCCTGCGCACGCGCTTCCTGACGCCGACCGGCCGGCTCGCCCTCTACGACCTGATGCCCGTCGCCTCGGAGGCCGGCAAGAAGTCGCTGCTGCTGCCCGAACACGAGATCCTCCGGATCGCCGCCTGCGAAGCCGGAGAGGTCGAGGTCGCGATGAGCTACGCGCCGCGGCCCGGCTTCGGCCGCGACGTGCCGGCGCTGCGCGACGGCCCGCTCGGCGTCCGATTCGAGCTCGGCGCCGGCGCGGTCGTCCTGCGCTGCGAGCCGCGCTGCACCCTCGACGGAGGAACGGCCACGACGCGCTTTCGCCTGCGGGCCGGCGAGGACACCGCGTTCTCGCTGACGCTCGCCCACCAGTGGCCCGGCGTGCTCCCTCCGATCGGGCCGAACGCCCGGCAGGCGCTGGAGCGCGCGCTCCGCTTCTGGGGCGACTGGAGCGCCCGTTGCCGCTACGACGGCCCGGCGCGGGAAGCCGTCCTGCGCAGCGCGCTCGCCCTCGACCTGCTCGTCTACGCCCCCTCGGGCGCCGTCGTCGCCGCGGCGACCACCTCGCTGCCCGAGGCGGCCGGCGGCAACCGCAACTGGGACTACCGCTACTGCTGGCTGCGCGACGCCTCGCTCACCGCCCGGGCCCTCCTCGGCCTCGGGTTCGTGGACGAGGCCCGCGCGTTCGTGAGCTGGCTGCTCCAGTCGACTCGCCTGACCCGCCCGAGGCTCGCGACGCTCTACGACGTCCACGGGAACGCCCCGCCCCGGGAGCGGCCCATCGCGTGGCTCTCCGGCCACCGCGGCGCCCGGCCGGTGCGCGTGGGCAACGCCGCGGTCGAGCAGCTCCAGCTCGACGTCTACGGGGAGGTCGTCGACGCCGCGTCGCGGTTCGCGGGCGCGGGGGGCGCGTTCGACCGGACCACCGCGTCGATGCTCCGCGGCTTCGGCGAGCAGGTCTGCCGCACCTGGCGCTCCCCGGACGAGGGCATGTGGGAGCCGCGGTCGGGGCGGCGCCGCCACACCCACTCGACGGTCCTCTGCTGGACGGCGCTCGACCGCCTCGCCGGGCTCGCCCGCTCCGGCCGGCTCACGCGCCTTCCGGTCGACCGGATCGAAAGCTGCCGCGAAGAGATCCGGCGCGAGGTGGAGACCCGGGCCTGGAACGGCGAGTTGGAGAGCTACGTCGCCGAGTTCGGCGGCTCGGAGGTCGACGCGAGCCTGCTGCTGTTGCCCTGGTATGGCTTCGCGCGCGCCGACTCGGAGCGGATGCGCGCGACCCACGACCGCATCGTGTCGGAGCTGGACGCGGGCAACGGCCTGCTCTTCCGCCGCCGCGAGGACCGCGACCGCGGCGAAGGCGCCTTCGGGGCCTGCGGCTTCTGGCGGGCCGAGATGCTCGCGCTCGGCGGCCGGCTCGACGAGGCCGCGGAGCTGTTCGAGCGCCTCTGCGCCCGGTCGAACGACGTCGGCCTCTTCGCCGAGGAGGCCGACCCCGCGAGCGGCGCGGCCATCGGCAACTTCCCACAGGCCTTCACCCACGTCGGCCTCGTCAACGCGGCGCTCACCCTCGCGGAGAGGCTCCGGCACGGCGGGCCCGCGGAGGGGCCGGCATGAACGTCGCGAGCTGGCTGCTCTGGGGGTTCGCCGCGACGCTCGTCCTGACGGGCCTCCTGTCCGTCGGCCAGGGGCTCGGCCTCACGCGCATGAGCCTACCCTTCATCCTGGGGACGTTCTTCACGCCGGATCGCGACCGCGCGAAGCTCGTCGGCTTCGGCGTCCACCTCGCGAACGGCTGGTTGTTCTCGCTGCTCTACGTCGCCTTCTTCCAGTCGTGGCACCGCGCGACGTGGTGGCTCGGCGCCATCCTGGGCGCCGTGCAGGCGGCGATCGTCCTCACGACCGGGATGCGACTGCTGCCCGGCCTGCACCCGCGCATGGCGAGCGAGACCCACGGCCCGACGCCGACGCGCCAGCTCGAGCCGCCGGGCTTTCTCGCCCTCAACTACGGCGCGCGGACCGCGCTCGCGACCTTCGTCGCCCACGTCGCCTACGGTCTGATCCTCGGCGCCTTCTACCGCCCGGTCTGAGCCCGCGGGCGGTGGAGCGCGCGGCCCGGCTACCAGCCGCCTTCGAGGTGCCCGCGGCCCAATCGAGCGTGCATTCGACCGAGTGCAGCTTCAATCCGACCGGGTGCAGCCTCAATCTGGCAGAGTGCAGCCTCAATCTGGCCGAGTGCGGCCTCAATCTGGCCGAGTGCAGCCTCGATCCGGCCGAGTGCGGCCTCAATCCGGCCGAGTGCGGCCTCTATCTGGCCGAGTGCAGCCTCAAGCCGGCCGAGTGTAGCGTCAACTCGGCCGAGTGCGGCTTCAGCCCGGCCGAGTGCAGCTTCAACCCGCACGAGTGCAGCTTCAACCCGACCCGGTGCAGCATCAAGTCGGCCGCGTCCGGCTTCGAGCCGCCCGGGTGCAGCGTCACGTTGGCCGAGCGTCGCTTCAACTCGCTCGAGTGCAGCCCCAGGTCGAGAACGAAGCAGATGTGCCCGGGTCGGCGGCCCGGCGACGGAGGCGATGCGTTCACACCCTCGGTTGACGGCCCCTCGCCGCCGCGGCTACGACTGGCGCGTGCCCGCGCTTCCGGACGTCACGGTGTACGTCGAGGCGATTGCGCGGCGGGTCGACGGCGCGGCGCTGCGCGGGGTGCGGCTCGCGAACCCGTTTCTCTTGCGCACCTTCGACCCGCCGATCGGCGCCGCGGTCGGGCGGCGGCTGCTCTCGGTGCGGCGGCAGGGCAAGCGGATCGTCCTCGAGCTCGAGGGCGGACTCTTCCTCGCGCTGCACCTCATGATCGCGGGCAGGCTGCACTGGCGCGAGGCGGGCGCGAAGCTCCCCGCGCGGGTCGGCCTCGCGGCCTTCGACTTCGATTCGGGGACGCTGACGCTGACCGAGGCGGGGCGGAAGCGGCGGGCGGCGCTGCACCTCCTGGCCGGCCCCGAGGCGCTGCGCGCGCTGGATGCGGGCGGCGTCGAGCCGCTCTCCGCGGACCTCCCGACTTTCCGCGCGGCACTGTTGCGCGAGGGCCACACGCTCAAGCGCGCGCTGACCGACCCGCGCCTCTTCTCCGGCATCGGCAACGCGTACTCGGACGAGGTTCTCTGGGAGGCGCGCCTCTCGCCGGTGCAGCTTTCGCGCAACCTGTCTCCGGACGAAATCGGGCGGCTCCACGCCGCGACCCGCGCCGTGCTCTCCGCGTGGACCGAGAAGCTGCGCGCCGAGGCGGGCGACGCCTTTCCGGAGAAGGTGACGGCGTTCCGCGAGGGCATGGCGGTCCACGGCCGCTACGGGAAGCCGTGCCCGCGCTGCGGGGCGAAGGTCCAGCGCATCCGCCGCGCCGAGAACGAGGTGAACTACTGTGCGGCCTGCCAGACCGGCGGCCGGCTGCTCGCCGACCGCGCCCTCTCGCGGCTGCTACACTCGGACTGGCCGAAGACGCTCGAGGAGATGGAGGAGTGGAAGCGCGGCCAGCGCCTCGCCGCGGACTGACCCATGGAAGAGATCTCCCTTTCGAGCAACGGCCTCGCGTTCCACGCGCTCGCGGCGGGGCCTCCGGACGGGCCGCTGGTCCTCCTGCTGCACGGCTTCCCGGAGTTGGCGCTGTCGTGGACGGACACGCTCGCGGCGCTCGGCGCGGCGGGCCATCGCGCGGTCGCGCCCGACCTGCGCGGCTACGGCGGCAGCGACAAGCGCGGCCCCTACGACACGCGGACGCTCGCCGCCGATGCGGCCGGGCTCGTGCGCGCGCTCGGCCGCGAGAAGGCGGCGATCGTCGGACACGACTGGGGCGGCGCGGTCGCCTGGGCGACCGCGGCCTACCACCCCGAGGTGGTCGAGCGGCTGGGGATCGTCGACTGCCCGCACCCGGCGGCCCTGCGGCGCGAGCTGTGGCGCAACCCGAGGCAGCTTCGGCGGTCGTGGTACATGCTCGCGTTCCAGATCCCCTGGCTGCCCGAGCGGATCCTGACCCGCGACGGCGCCACGGCGATCGGGCGGGCGCTGCGCGGCGGCTCGTCGGTCCGCGCGCGCTGGACGCGGGAGCGGACGCGGCCCTACCAGGAGAGCTTCTCGCAGGAAGGCGCGGCCTCCGCGGCCCTGGGCTACTACCGCGCCGCGCTGCGCTCCGCGCGGCCGCTGCGACGGGCGGCGCTCGCGCACCCGATCGCCGTGCCGACCCTGATCGTCTGGGGCGCCGAGGACCGCTTCGTCGGCGTCGAGCTCACCGCGGCGCGCCACCTCGATCCGTGGTTCTCGGTGGGCAACCGCGCCCGCGTCGAGATCCTCGACGGCGTCGGCCACTTCGTCCCCGTCGAGGCCCCCGAGCGGTTGAACCCCCTCCTCCTCGACTGGCTGCGGTCGTGAAGCGTAACCTTGGCCGCGCGCGCTCCGCCGGCGTCGCACTCTCCTTCGCCGCCTGCTGCCCGCACGCCGTTGGCGATCCGACCGGCGACGCCGGACCGCCCTTTCCGAGCTCCCCAGAGGCACCTTGAAGTTCGCATCCCCCGCATCGAGTTTCGTCACTGGCTCGCTCACGGCCGGTACTGGAAGCAGAAGAGCGGCATCGATCCAGATGTCCGCGACGCATGGACGATCCTACAGGAACTCTTCGACGTACTGCCGGGCATCGAAGCACTCGAACCGTTTTGAGTGGTTCGCGCCGGCCAACCGCCCGCGCGTCGAGATCCTCGATGGCGTCGGCCACTTCGTCCCCGTCGAGGCCCCCGAGCGGCTCGACCCCCTCCTCCTCGACTGGCTGACGCCCATGACGCCGGCCCTCCGCCAGCACCCGAGGGAATTCCTCCGAACGCGTGTCTCTAACGGCTCGCGCACGCCTCTCGCCGCGCCGGCGCGGACTACAGGCCGATCTGGACCCAGCTCACGCCCTCGCAGGTCGGATTGCCCGTCGTGACCGTCGCGCTCGGATTCGCCGGGTTGTAGACCTTGAAATGGACGCTCGCGGTCGGCGACTGGACCTTGAGGACGAAAGGATCCTGAACAAAGGACCGGAGCTCGCTGCAGTTCCGATCGGTCGCACCGGTCGAAATCGTCCCGGCAGTCGCCTCCGCGGTCATGTTGACGTAATAGTCGACCGAGCATCCCGCGAGGCAGTTGTAGAACGTAACGAGGTACGTCCCCTGCTCGAAGACGTGGTCGGCCGTCTCGAGCGCGGTGACCGTCACGCCGGCCGGGAAGGCGAGGCTGCCGTCGTCGGTCGTCTCGCCCGGCCGCTGCGCGCTCTCGTAGATCTCGAAGCTGTCGACGCGGGTCGTCCCGACGTTCTGGTAGTTCACGATCACGAGCGGCCGGATGAAGCGCGTGCCCGGCGGGAACTGATTGACGGCCGTCCCCTCCCCGGTGATCCGGCCCGAGAACGTTTGCCAGGAGGAGGTGGGCGTGACGCCGTTCGCGATGAAGTAGCCGTATTGGCCGCCGTTGCCGGTGAGCGCCGTGCCGTTCTTGTCGTACGGCACGTAACCCGCAAAGAAGGTGCCGGCGCCGCTGACCAGCTTGGCCGAGATCCGGCCCTCGTAACGGCGGCTCGTATCGACCGGGATCATGCCGCCGTAGGCGAGCCAGGCGCCGCCGGTCGTGGTCACGTCGACGTCGAAGGAGGCGCTCCCGAAGAGGACGTCGCCCGTGTCGAGGCTGATGGAAGGCATCGGGCTGTTGTTTACCGCGGTCCACTGCGAGGCGTCCGGGACCCACGCGATCAGGTTACGCCCCTGCCCCGGCGGCGCCGCGACGCCCGTCGCCCCGGTCGCCCCGCTCGCCCCCGCCGGGCCGGTTGGCCCCGTCGGCCCCAGGGCGCCCGTCAACCCCGTGGCGCCCGTCGGCCCCGTCGGGCCAACGCCCGCATTGCCGCCGTCGGCCACGGAGCCGGCCCCCGTCGGCCCGGTCGCGCCGGTGGCACCGGTCGCGCCGGTCAACCCGGTGGCCCCGGTGGCGCCGGTGGCCCCCGGTACGCCGCTCGCCCCGGCCGCGCCCGTCGCACCGGTCGCACCGGT
>DAIDIT010000083.1 GCA_027451705.1 Pseudomonadota bacterium | reverse complement strand
GTTCTCGGTCCTGCCGCAGAACCAGGACTGGCGGCCGATGGTGCTCTTCGCCCACGCGCTCTCCTACGCGCTGGGCGGCGGCCGCCTCTCGCCGGTCGCTTTCCATCTGGTCAACCTCGCAATCCACCTCGCCTGCGCGGCGCTCACCTTCCTCATCGCCCGCGAACTGCTCGCGCGCGACGGCAGGCGGCGCGGCGAACCGTGGTCGGAGGACGCGCTGCTCGGCCTCGCGCTCCTCGCCGGCGCGATCTTCGCGGTGCACCCGCTCCAGAGCGAGACGATCGACTACATCTCGTCGCGCTCGGAGGGGCTGACCGCGCTCGGCATTCTCGCGGGCTTCTGGTGCCACCTGCGCGGCCGAGACCTCGGTGCTGTTGCCTGGTTCGCCTTCGGGCTCTCCGCCAAGGCGGTCGCGATCGTGCTGCCCGCGCTGGTCTACCTCTCGGAGAGCTACCTCGACGGCGAACCGTGGCTGCGGCTCTCGCGGCGGCGCCTCGCCCGCTACGGCGGCTACGCCGCGATCGCGGCGGGCTACCTCGCCATCCGCCACTTCCTGGTGACGGATTTCTCGGTGCGCTCGCGCGCCACGACCCCGCGGCTCGTCTACGCGATGACCGAGGTGCGCGCCCTCTGGCACTACCTCGGCCTGTACCTCTTGCCGGTCGGTCAGGCGGGCGACGCAAACTACCGGCTGACCTACGTCTGGAGCGACCCCTCGTTTTTGCAAGCGCTCGCGGCCGGCCTCGCGCTCGCGGGCCTCTGCCTCGCGCTTCGAAAGCGGGCGCGGCTGCCGATCTTCGGCCTCGCGTGGTTCGCCATCGTGCTCGCCCCGACCTCGACGTTCCTGCCGCTCGCCGAGGCGGTCAACGAGCACCGCCCGTACGCGGGCGTCGCGGGCCTCGCCTGGGCCACGGTCTGGATCTTCGGGCGGCTTTCGACCTGGGCGAAGGGCACGGTCTGGGAGCGGCCGGGCGTGCGCGTCGCCGCCGCCTCGGTCGTGTTGCTCGCGCTCCTCGGGACGACCTGGAACCGCAACCGCGTCTGGCACGACGACCTTTCGCTCTGGGCCGACGTCGTGGAGAAGGCGCCGGACAACGGCCGCGCGCACCTCAACTACGGCCTCTCGCTCGCCTCGATCGGCCGCAGCCAGGAGGCGCTCGCCCAGTACGACGCGTGCGCGAAGGCGTGGCCGGCCTACCCCTACTGCCCGCTCGACCGCGGCGTCCTGCTGCTCGCGCTCGGCAAGCCCGACCAGGCGCTCGCACAGTACCGCGCGGCCGAGAAGCTCGACCCGAACCTCTTCTGGACGCCGTACTACGAGGGGCGGCTGCTCCGGACGCGGGATCCGAAGGCGTCGAAGGACGAGCTCGAGAAGGCCATCCAGCTCTCGCCGGGCTTCCCCGCCGCCCACCGCGAGCTCGCGAGCACGCTCTACGTCCTCGGGGACAAGGCGGGCGCGCGCGCCCAGGTCGACAAGGCCCTGTCGCTCGACCCGAACGACGGCGAGGCGCTCGGGCTGCGCGGCCTGCTCGAGGAGCTTTCGGGCGACCGCGCCGGCGCGCAGCGCGACGACCGGCGCGCGATCCAGCTCGAGGACCAGGCGGAGCCGCGCGTGAACCTCGGCTGGATGGCCGAGGAGGACAAGAAGTACGCGGAGGCGCGCGACTGGTACCTCTCCGCGACGCGGCTAACGCCGAAGGACGCGGAGCTGTGGAAGCGGGTCGCGCGCGCGGATCGCGAGCTGGGCGACGGCAAGGCCGCCGCCGAGGCCGACGCGAAGGCCAAGGCGCTCACGCCGCCGCCCCCCCCGCCGCCGCCGGTGTTCGGGCGGGGCTTTTCGGGGATGCCGCCGCGCTTCGCGGGCGGCCCGCAGGGCTTCGGGGGCATGCCGCCCGGATTCGGCGGGCCCCCGCCGGGCTTCAAGGGGATGCCACCGATGGGCTTCCCGATGCCGCAGCGGCCGGCTTCACCGCCGCCGGCAGGACGACAGCCTTCCAGCAAGTGAGGATCCGCCGCCCCACCGGGAAGCGGAGGGCGTCGGGCCAGGGGAGAGGGTTTGCCCCGAGCGCGCAGGGCGTCCCGTCGCGGCCGAGCTGGAGCGGCCGGTCCCAGAGTCTCCGCGCGAGCGACGCGTAGACGGGCGCGTCGTCTTCGAGCGGCCCCGGCGCAGCGTGGATCCGCGGGCCGACCGCGAGCAGGTCCGAGGTGATCTGGATCTGCTCCGGGATCGTCCCGTCCTGCGGCCGCCAGCGGTAGTCGCGGAGCATCAGAAGTACGCCGGCGACCGCGAAGGCGACGAGGTAGGCGGAGGCGAGGCGCGCGAGGTGGCGGCCCCGCGCGGCCCAGAACGCGAGGCCACCGGCCACGGGGAGGACGAAGAAGGGATCGGCCGCGACGACGTAGTGGTGTGCGTAGCCGCGGCCGCTGAGCCAGATCGACAGCGGCACGAGCGCGAGACCGGCGGCGGAGGCGAGCCGCCAGCGGCCGCGGACGAGGAAGCCGAAGGGGAGGAGCAGGGCGGCGGTCCAGAACGTCGCGCCCTGCACGGTTGCGAACGCGCCGCCGCCGAGGTGCGCGGGGAAGGCGGCCGCGGCGTGCGAGGGAAAGATCGCGTAGCTCTCGAGCCCGAGGCGCAGGGCGGTCGCATCGAGCCGCGGGGCGAGGCCCGGCGCGAGCCAGCGCCGCGCGTTGGCGAAGTGGTCGTGGGCCTGGGCCGCGAGGTACGGGGCGTAGGAGAGGAGGCCGCCGAGCGGCGCGGCCCACAGGAAGCGCGGGCTCAGAGCCGTTCCGTCTCCGGCTGGCAACAGGAGGAAGACGCAGAGCGCGACGGCGACCACGCTGGAGCCGTGGAGCTGCATTACGCAGCCGGCGGCGAGCCCCCAGAGGAGGGCGACGGTCCCGGGGCGCGCGCTGCCGAGCAGCGCCGCCGACGCCCACAGCAGCATCGGCACGCCGAAGAGGAGCAGGTGGGGGTTCCACATCCGGTCGGCGAAGCGGGCGTGCCAGTGGCTCCAGGTGAAGAGGGTGACCGCCGCGAGCCGGAGGAAAGGATCCGTGTGGAATCGGGCCAGCGCGCGGTCGAGAGCGAGGGCGCCGAATCCCGAGAGCAGGACCACCCAGCGCGCGCCCGCGAGAGGGCCGTGGAACAGGAGGAAGGGAATCGCGAGGAGATCGACGGACGCGCCTCCCGGCGAGGGCAGCCCGGTCGTCGAGGCGGGCGGGCCGTAGGCCGCGAGGTGCAGGCCGTGCGCAGCATCGAGCGCGCGGCCGTAGAAGTAGGCCTCGTCGAAGTGGAAGTGGCCGCCGCCCGGCAAGAGCCACTCAGCGACCAGGACCCAGAGGACGATCTGCGTGACGTCGATCGCCGTCGCCCCGGCCGGCGTGAGGAGGCCGGAGCGCTGTCCGGGCCTCGGCAGCGCAGCGAGGGGCGGCATGGCGCCAGTGTAGTCCGTGCGCCGGTCGTCTCAAACAAGGGTGGTCCGGCACCCGCGGGCGGGCGTAGACTCGCCGGATGGACCGACCCGCCCCGGGTACCGCGCGCCGCGGAGCGCTCCTCGCCGCCCTCGGGCTCCTCCTCCTCGGCGCGACCAGCGGTCCTGGCGTGGAACTCGGCGTCGAGTGGCTCAACCGCGGGCTGTCCGAGGCCGCGGTCGTCGCGATCATGTCGCGCCCCGAGGCAAAGTCGCTCGTCGACCCGGACTCGATCCCGCGCCGCGCCGGCCCGGTCGCGGGCGGCGCGCTCGCACTCTTCGGCCTCGCGCTCCTCGGCCGCGCGTTCTTCGCGGGGCGGCGGCCGAAGGCGGCCGCGATCATCGAGACCTCCGCCCCTGCGCCGGTCGAGGCAATCGAACTGCCGCCCGAGCCCGCGCCGCCTCCGCCGCCCCCGCAGGGGACGCCGCCGGGGTGGTTTCAGACCTCGCCGTCGGCCCTCGCGGCCTCGCAGCGGCTCGCCGCAGCGCCGGACCTCGGTTCGCCCCCGGACCTGCCCGAGCGTTACCAACTCGGTGAGCAGCTCGGCGCGGGCGCGATGGGCGTGGTCTACCGGGCGTGGGACCAGGTCCTCGGGCGCGAGGTGGCCATCAAGGTCGTGAGCGACGCCGTGGCGAACGACCCCGAGGCCACCGACCGCTTCCTGCGCGAAGCCCGGGCGCTCGCGGCGGTTTCGCATCCGGGCATCGTGATCCTTCACGACGTCGGCCTCGGCGGCCGCCGGCCCTACCTCGTGATGGAGCTGCTCCGGGGGCGCCACCTGCGCGCGGTCCTCGGCGAGCTGCCCTGCTTGCCCGAGAAGGACGTGCTCGCCTACGGCGCGCAGGTCGCGGACGCGCTCGCCTGCGTCCACGCGCACCGGCTCGTCCACCGCGACGTCAAGCCCGAGAACATCCTGCTGCTCGACGGCGACGGCGCCGAGGCCGGGCGGGTCAAGCTCATGGACTTCGGCGTCGCCCACGTCATCCGGACCCACGCCGGGCGCCAGACCTCGCCGAGCGGGACGCCCTACTACATGGCGCCCGAGCAGATCGTCGGCGCGCAGCTCGGCCCCTGGACGGACGTCTACGGCCTCGGGGCGACGCTGTTCGCGCTGATGGCCGGCTCGCTCCCGTTCCCGCAGGGCGAGCCGCTCTACCACGCCGTCCACACGCCCGCGCCCGACCCACGCCGGTTCAACCCGCGCCTCTCCGCGGGGACCGCGGCGCTGCTCCTCTCCTGCCTGGAGAAGGATCCCGCCAAGCGTCCGAGCTCCGCGGCCGATCTGGCGACGGGATTGCGGGCGCTGACGGGGGCCGGGGGCGCCGCGTGATCGAAGTCCCCGGCGCGACGCCGGCGCCGCCCGCCGGGCCGCCGGCTCCGCTGCTGCCGGTCGTGCGGTACGCGCTTCTCGTCCTCGCGCTCTCGCTCGCGCTGGGCGGCTTCGCGCAGGCCGCTTTCCTGCCGATCGGCATCTGGTGGAGCCAGCTCTTCATCCTCTTCCTGCCCACGGTGCTGCTGCTCCGGGCGCTGGGGCTCCGGCCGCTCCGGTTCCTGCGCCTCGACCGCTTGCCCCGGCCGGGGCAGTACCTGCCGGCGATCGGTGTCGCGCTGCTCGTGTTCCTGTCGGCGAGCGCGCTCATGTCGGCGTGCGAGCAGCTCGTGCCCCCGGTGTGGGTCCAGCGCTTCGACCTGACGCGCGTGCTCGGGGCCTTCCACGGGCCGTGGCAGGCCGTCCTCTTCGCCTCGGTCGTCGTCGGCGCGCCGCTCTCGGAGGAGACGGTCTTCCGCGGCTACCTCCAGCCCGCGCTGCGCGAGCGGGTCGGTCGCCAGCGCGCGATCTGGATCCAGGCACTGCTCTTCGCCCTCGTCCACCTCGACCCCATCGGCTTTCTGCCCAGGTTCCTCCTCGGCGTCGCGTTCGGGCACCTCGTCGAACTGACCGGCTCGCTCTGGTCGAGCATCTTCGCCCACGCCCTCAACAACGGCATCTCGACCGCGCTGTTTCTGATTTACGGACCCGGTCCGGCAGGCGAGGCGGCGCCGGGCGACGTGCGCTGGGCACTGCTGCTCTCCTTCGGCGCCGGGATCGCGGTGACCGCGCTCCTCGCGTGGCTCCGGAGCGGGGTGCCCGTGTTGCCGCTCGCCGCCGAGGTCGACCCCGAGGTCCGCGCCGCCCTGCCGACGCGCGCGCGAACGTTCGCCGAGGTCTGGACCTGGGCCGCCGCACTCGCGGTCGGCGTGGCCGCCTTCGGCCTCGCCGCCGCGCGCCTCGGCACGCTCGCGCGCTAGGGCTGACAGCCGTTCAGCAGGATCGAGACGGCGTTGGATCCCCAGTCGCTCGTCGCGAGATCCGGCAGGCCGTCCCCGTTGAAGTCGCCGACCGCCACGGCCCACGGCTGCGTTCCCGTCGGGTAGCTCACGGCCGGGGAGAACCCGGCGCTCCCGCCGTTGAGCAGCACGCTCACCGTGTTGCTGCCGTAGTTCGCGGCCGCGATGTCCTCCGCTCCGTCGCCGTCGAAGTCGCCGGTCGCAACCGAGATGGGATTGCTCCCGACGGTGTACGCCGTCGGGGCGCCGAACGCGCCACCGACGATTCCGAGCAGGACGCTCAGCGTTCCATCCCCCTGGTTCGCCGCCACCAGATCGGGCGTGCCGTCGCCGTCGAAATCGGCGACCGCGACCGAGACGGGGCTTCGGCCGACGCCGTAGCTCGTCTGCGCGAGGAAGCCGTGGCCCTTGGCATTCAGGAGGACGCCGACCGTGTCCGAGCCGGCATTGGCGACGGCGAGGTCGATCCAGCCGTCGCCGTCGAAATCCCCCACCTTGATCGAATTCGGGCCGGTCCCGACCGCATAGGTGACTTGGGAGTTGAACGTCCCTCCGTGGCCGGTGTTCAGCAAGACGCTCACGGAGCCGCTGCCGCTGTTGGCGACGGCGATGTCCATCCGTCCGTCGCCGTCGAAATCGGCGAGCGCGACAGACGTGGGCGCCGCTCCGACCGCATAGCCCGTCGGGTTGGAGAAGCGACCGCCGCCGAGGTTCAGCAGCACGTCGACGGTGCCGCTGCCCCAGTCCGCCACCGCGAGGTCGGGTCGGCCGTCGCCATCGAGGTCCCCGACCGCGGCCGTCGGGTGGGTGCCGGCCGGGTAGACCGCCTGCTGCGCGAAAGACGCGCCGCCGCGATTGAGCAGTACGCTCACGGTCGCATCGGCCTGGTTGCCGGTGACCAGATCGAGGGTTCCGTCGAGGTCGAAATCCCCGACCGCGATCGACGTTGGATTCCGTCCAACCGCGAAGGCCATCGGAGCGCCGAAGTGCGGGGTGCACGCCGCGCTTTCGGTCGACACGCCTCCATCGGGAAAATTGTCTTCGGCGACCGGGTCGAGGCAACAGCTCGCGAGGAGGAGGGTCGCTCCGACGAGGAAAGTCTTGGCGGTCGTTCGGGTCATCGGGACCCCTGTGCGGTCCCGCCCGTCAACCCTCGGTCGCCTTGTCGTCCCAGAGGCGGAAGGCGCCTTTGAAGGCGTTGGCGTTGTCGCCGAGGCGGACGCCGGGCGGAAGGCCGTCGAGCTTCTTCGCGTTCCCGCCCCCCACGACCACGTCCTCGGGCTCGAGAGCGGCGCGCAGGAGATCGATGACCTCGGCGACGTGCTTGCGCCACTTCTTCTTGCCGAGCCGCCGAAGGCCGGCGGCGCCCACGTAGTCCTCGTACGTCCGCCCCTTCTTGTACGGCAAGTGGGCGAGCTCCATCGGCTCGACGTCGCCGTCGACGACGAGCGCCGAGCCGAGGCCGGTGCCGAGCCCCAGGAAGAGCATCCGCCCCCCGCGGTAGCTGCCGAGCGCCTGTATCGCGGCGTCGTTGACGATGCGGACCGGCCGGCCGAAGGCGCGCTGGAAGTCGAAGCCGGCCCAGCCCCGGCCGAGGTTGCGCGGCTCGGCGGCGATTCGGCCGTGGATCACGAGTCCCGGGAATCCGATGGACACGGCGTCGTAGGACCAGCCCGCCGCGAGTCGCCGGACGGCCGCGACCATCTGCGCCGGCGTCATCGTCGGACCCGAGGCGACCTTGCGCGGGACGCGCTGGCCGGTCGCGAGGATCTTGACGTGCGTGCCCCCGACGTCGACGGCCAGGACGTGCATGGCTGTCATCTTCCGCCATGCCCTGCCGGTTTCGCAAGCGGTCGATCGGCAGGCGCACGCCGCCACATTCTCCCGCCGCCGTGGCGGGGAGTGCGCTATCCTTCCGAGACGCCCCGGGGATCGTCCGCGGGGTTCGGGGGACGGCGCGGTCCGATGGCGTGGCGATCCGAATTGGCGGTTCTGCTGGGTGCCGTCGCGTGCATCCTGCTGCGCGGCCTGCTCGGGGCGGCGGAGGCGGCGCTCGGCCGGCTGCCGCTCTCCCGCGCGCGCGTGCTGGCCGCGGAGCCGGGGGCGGGGCGCGCGATCCTGGCGCTCAAGACCGACCCCGAGGGAACGTGGTGGACCCACCGCACCGCGGGCCAGTTCCTCGTGGCCGCTGCGGCGGCGCTCGCGGGCTGGGCCGGCGCCCGCCTCGACGCGGACGCGCCACCCGGCTTCGTCGCCGGGGCGGCGGCCGGGCTGCTCTGCGCCCTCGGCCTCGACCTGCTCTTGCGCTCGCTCTCCGCCGCGCGGCCGGAGCCGTGGGCCCGGGCGCTCGCCCCGTCGCTGCGGGCGCTCGCCGTCGCCGCGCGGCCGGTCCGGATCGCGGCCGCGGGACTCGCCTTCCGGCTCGCCCGGCCGTTCGGAGGCGGACGGCCGACCCTCGCTCCCGCGCTCACCTCGCTCGAGGACGTCGAGGCCTACCTCACCGCGGAGGCGGGCAAGGGCCGCCTCGGCGGGACCGACCCGGACCTGCTCCGGTCGGTGCTCGAGTTCTCGGAGAAGACCGCCCGGGAGGTCATGGTGCCGAGGACCGCGGTCGTGGGAGTCGAGCTGTCGTCGCCGCCCGAGGAGGTCGTGCGGATCGTCTCCGAGCGCGGCCACTCCCGGCTACCGGTCTACCGGGAGACGATGGACGACATCGTCGGCATCCTGCACACCCGCGACCTGGTCCCCCTGCTGAGCAACCCGAAGCTCATCGTCATCCAGGACGTGATGCGCCCCGCGGCGTTCGTGCCGTGGGCCAAGCGGATTGGCGCCCTGCTGCGCGAGATGCAGGGGCGGCGCAGCCACCTCGCGGTCGTCGTCGACGAGTACGGCGGCGTGATGGGCATCGTCACTCTCGAGGACATACTCGAGGAGATCGTCGGCGAGATTCGCGACGACCTCCGGCCCGAGGGGCGCGACATCGAGGTGCTCCCCGACGGCACGGCGCTCGTGCGCGGCGGAATCCCCATCGACGAGTTCGGCCGCGCCTTCGGCCTGCGGCTGCCGGCCGGCGCCTACGAGACGCTCGCCGGCTACCTCAACGCGCAGGCGGGCTCGATTCCCGAGCAGGGCGACCGCTTCTTCCAGGGCGGGCTGACGCTCACCGTCGTCGACCGGACGCCGCGCCGGGTGCGTCGGGTCCGGGTCGCGCGCGCGAAGGGAAAGATTCCCGCCGCGATCGCGGGAGCC
>DAIDIT010000082.1 GCA_027451705.1 Pseudomonadota bacterium | reverse complement strand
GCCGATTGCCGCGCCCTGGACGGCGGCGATGACCGGCACCTCCAGGTCCAGCAGCGAGAGGAACGGATCGTAGAGCGAGCGGACCGCCTTGCGGAGGGCGACCGGGCCGCCGCCGAGATCTGCCGCGAGCGCCTGGACGCCGTCGCGCAGGTCGGCGCCCGAGCAGAAGTGCCTGCCGCGCCCGGCGACGATCACCGCCCGGACCTCGCGGTCGGCCTGGAGCTTCCGCACGGCGGCGGCGAAGGCGTCGAGCAACTCGCGTCCCATCGCGTTGCCGCGGTCGGGCCGGTCGAGCCAGAGCTCCGAGACCCCTGGTGCGCTCGAGGAGATTTGAACTGCAGGTTCGGTCACGTCGTTCCTCCGGGAAAGGCCGGCGTTGCAAGAGGTGCCGCTCCAGCTTGCCCATGCCCGTGCGCGGCAGGGCGGTGACGAACGTCCATCGCCTGGGCACCTTGTACTCCGCGAGGCGGGAGGCGAGGAAGGCGTGCCGCTCGACAAAGCTCGGTGACCGCCCCGGGCGTGCGGCGGGCGCGGGCGATTCGGTCGGGGCTTCTGCACGCCTCCCGCGGCGGAACGCCGGTCCCACGCGGCGGAGGAGGGCGTGATCGAGGTCGCGCCGGCGCCGCGATCGACCGCGATCGCCGGCCGTCCGCCGAACGCACGGGCCTGGCGCCGGCGGGCGCCGGGGGCGGCTTCGAGCCGCGGCCGGCGCTCGGCCGTCGGCGGCTCCCCGACCTTGACATCGGCCGACCCTTCGGGGACAAGTCTCTGTCAAAAGTAGCAAGTGCCAGTGTTGACTGCATGAGCGAAGCCGATTGCCACCTCCCCGCCGACCGTGCCGTGCCGGCACCGCGTCACCCGCTCGGGCGCGGCCGAGGCGAGCCCGTCGCGCCGTTGCGCGGCCGCGGGCTTTCCGGAGGCTGTGGTGCCGCACCTCCTCGGCGTCTCCCCCACGGTGGAGCTCGCGCTGCGGTATCTTCGGCCGGTGTCGAGGCCGACGGCCTCTGATAGGAGCGGATCATGGACGAGCCCCACGTCAGGTACGAACTCGACGGATCGATCGCGCGGCTCACGATCGACCGCCCGGATCTGCGCAACGCCCTCTCCGAGCGGGCGATGCGCGAGCTGTCCGAGGGCCTCGCCCGCGCCGAGCGGGATCCCGCGGCCCGGGTGGTCGTCCTCACCGGGGCGGGGCCGAAGGTCTTCTGCGCGGGCGGCGACCTCTCGACGATGTCCGGGGAGGGCGGCTTCCTGGGGGGACACGACGCGCGGAGGGGATACGGCCTGACGCTCCGCCGGATCCAGGAGTGCGCGAAGCCGACGATCGCTCGGGTCAACGGCCATGCGCTCGCGGGAGGGCTCGGGTTGGTGCTCGCCTGCGACCTGGCGATCGCCGCGGAAGGCGCCGGCTTCGGTCTCCCCGAGATCGACCGCGGCCTCTTTCCGATGCAGGTCCTCGCGCTCCTGCAGCGCCACGTCGGACGCAAACAGGCGCTCTGGCTCACCATGAGCGGCACGCGCATCACCGCCGCCGAGGCGCTCGCGCTCGGGCTCGTCAACCGCGTCGTCCCGGCGGAGGCGCTGGACGCCGCGGTCGGGGAGATCGCGCGGGTGCTCGCGGGCAAGAGCCTCGCCGTCCTGGCGCTCGGCAAGCGCGCGTTCGCCACCGCGGAGGACCTGCCGCTGCCGGCGGCGCTCGAGCACCTCGCCTCGCAGCTCTCGCTCAACATCCTCGCCGAGGACGCCTCGGAGGGCGTCACGGCGTTTCTGGAGAAGCGCACCCCCAACTGGAAGGACCGATAGGAGGTAAAGGACATGCCGCTCGTGCAAGACAAGGTGGTGGTGACCTGCGCGGTGACGGGCGTGCTCGCGAATCGCGAGCAGTGCCCGTACCTGCCCTACACGCCGGCGGAGATCGCCGAGGAGTGCAAGCGCGCCTACGACGCGGGCGCCGCGGTCGTGCACATCCACGGCCGCGAGGACGACGGCTCCCAGAGCTGGTCGACCGAGCGCTACCGGCAGATCAAGGAAGAGGTCCGCAAGCGCTGCCCGATCGTCATCAACTTCTCGACCGGCGGATTCGGAATGGGCTGCGAGAACGACGCCGAGAAGCGGCAGAAGATCGAGTACGTCTGGAAGGTCAAGCCGGAGATGGCGGCCCTGAACATGGGGTCGATGAACTACGCCAAGTACTCCGAGAAGCGGAAGGGGTTCGTCTTCGACTTCATCTTCGCGAACCCGTTCTCGGAGATCGTGATGGCCTGCGAGGCCATGAAGGAGGGGGGCGTCAAGCCCGAGCTGGAGTGCTTCGACGTCGGCCACATCCACAACGCCGAACCGCTCCTCGCGATGGGGGCGCTCAAGGGCCCGCTCCAGTACAGCTTCGTGATGAACGTCCTCGGCGGGGTGGCCCCGACGGTCACGAACATGGAGGCGATGTCCCGCAACGTCGGCCGCGACGACACCTGGGAGGTCATCGGCATCTCGAAGGTGCAGTGGAAGCTGGTCGCGGCGGCGCTGATCCTGGGCGGCAACATCCGCGTCGGCCTCGAGGACAACTTCTACCTGGACCCGGCCGGGACGAAGATGGCGAAGAGCAACGGCGAGCTGGTCGAGAAGGCCGTCCGGATGGCGCGCGACGTGGGCCGCGAGCCGATGACGCCCGACGAGGCCCGCGGCGCCCTGGGGCTTCCCCAGGTCTGGTGACCGTCAGTTCCGGTCCTCGTTGGCCGAAAGGATCCAGACGCGGAGGAGGTCGAGCTTGGGCAGCGGGCGCGTTTCGACCGCTTCCTGGTCGCAGCGAATCGTCTTCCCGTCGTTGGCGGTCTTGCAGACGTCGTTGGTCTCGTGCGACGCGAGGACGCCGTCGACGCGGGCGAGCACCGCGACCTCCATGCCCGGGGTCAGGCGCGGGTCGAAGCGCTCGAGATCGAGCATCGCCTTGCGGCCGGTGTCGAGGCTCTCGTTCTCGTAGACCGGCCCGATGGCGTAGTAGTCGTTGTTGTACGGCGCGCCGTTCGGCCAGCCCGCGTAGGGCCGGCCGGGCCCGATGAGACCCCCGCGCATCCCGCGGCCGAGCGGCGACGGGCCGTTCAGCGGAAGCCCGAAGTAGCCGTTGCCGCCGTAGGCCAGCATCGAGGGCCCGCCCATCCGGGACACCTGCGCCGGGCTGAAGGCGCCGCCCCCTCCCTGGCCCTCTTCGCCCCGCCCCTTGCCCTCGTAGACCCCGACCTGGCGCTGTTCGTGGAGGGCCAGCAGCTCGCCCGCGCCCATCTTCTCGCGCGATCCGATCACCGCCCGCAGGATCACGAACTGCCCCTGGCTGAGCGAGGGGTCGTCCCCGACCTGCCGCATGTCGAGGAGCGGGATGCCGGCGTTCTGGATCCGCGGCAGGTCGTAGCCCAGCTCGAGGTCGGTGCGGACGAGGACCCGCGCCAGGAGCCGCGCGCCCTCCTCGCCCCGCTTGGGGATCTCGTCCTTCCACGGCGGGCGCAACAGCGGCCGCAGCGACATGAAGTCCGACCGCCGGCTGCAGGCCACGAGCGCCTTCCAGCCCCAGTCGCGGTCGCCGCTCACGAACGCGTCCCGCGCCTCGCGCTCGCACTCGGTGGCCGAGTAGGCGACCTTCGCCGGGGATTCGGGCGAATCCTGCGCCGGGGCCGACCAGGACTCGCGCGGGCCGTGGGGCGCCAGACGGGTCTCCCCGGCCTCGAGCGGGCTTGGATCCGCCGCGACGGGAGTGGAAGCACAGGCCCCCGCCAGGCACAGCGTGGAGAGTAGGGCGAATGAGCGGCGCATCGGGGACCTCCGTTTCCGTTTGGAGGACGGGCGAGGGCCGCCCTATATTCAGTTCCGCCCCATGGCAACATCTTACCTCCTTTTCGACACCGCGCTCGGGGCCGCGGGAATCGCCTGGAGTGCCGGGGGGATCCGCCGCGTCCAGCTCCCCGCCCGAACCGAGGCCGAAACCGAGGCCCGCTTGGTCGCGGGGTTGTCGGTGCCGGTTCGCGTCCCGCCGTCCCTGGCCATTCGCGGCGCGGTGCGGCTCCTCCAGCTCCACCTCGGTGGCGAGCCGCAGGATCTCACGGAATTGCGGCTCGATCTCGAAGGACTGCCGGCCTTCCACCGGCGCGTCTACGCGGCGGCGCGGTCGGTGGCGGCCGGCCGCACCGTCACCTACGGGGAACTCGCCGCGCGCGCCGGATCGCCCGGGGCGGCCCGCGCCGTGGGTCAGGCGCTGGCCCGAAACCCGCTGCCGGTCATCGTGCCGTGCCACCGCGTCCTCGCGGCCGGGGGCCGCCCGGGCGGCTTCTCGGCCTTCGGCGGCCTCTGGACCAAGGCGCGCCTCCTCGAGACCGAGGGCGTGCTCTTGCGCCAGGGTCTCTTCCGCGGCGCGGGCGCGCTCCCCTTCGACGCCGGCCGGGCCGTGCGGGCGCTCCGCGTCCGCGATCCCGGAATGAGGCGGCTGATCGACCTCGCCGGCCCCTTCGACCTCCGGATCGAGACGCTCCAGAGCCCGTTCGCGTCGCTGGCCGAGGCCATCGTCCACCAGCAGCTCACCGGGAAGGCGGCGCAGACCATCCTTCGCCGCGTCCGCGACCTCGTGCCCGGGCCGCGCTTCCCGCGACCCGAGGCGATCCGGGCGCTCCCCGTGGCCGCGCTCCGCAGCGCGGGCCTTTCGGGCGCCAAGGCGGCGGCGCTCCACGACCTCGCGGACAAGACGCTCGACGGGACCGTGCCCCCGCTGTCCGCGCTGCGCCGCCTCGACGACGAGTCGGTGATCGAGCGGCTCACCGCCGTTCGCGGCATCGGCCGCTGGACCGTCGAGATGCTCCTCATCTTCCGCCTCGGCCGGCCGGACGTGCTGCCGATCCACGACTACGGCCTGCGAAAGGGTCTCGGCCGGCTGCTGCGCAAGCGACAGGTGCCCACGCCGGGCGAGGTCGCGCGACACGGCGAGCGCTGGCGCCCCTGGCGCAGCGTGGCGAGCTGGTACCTCTGGCGCGCCGCGGAGATGCGCCCCGGCTGGTTGTGAGCCGTGGCCGGGTCGCACACCTTCGAGGACCACACGGGCGAGGTCCTGGTCCGCCTCGCGGCGCCGGCGCTTCCCGCGCTGTTCGACCAGGCGGCCCTCGCGCTCGCGGAGCTGCTCGGGGGCGACCTGCCGCGCGGGGCCAGAGGGGAATCCGAGCGGGTGGAGCTGCACGCCTCGGACCTCGAGGCGCTGCTCGTCGAGTGGCTCGACGAGCTGATCTACCGGGGCGAGCGGGCCCGACGCATCTACCGCGACGTCCACGTCAACCGCATCGAGCGGGAGTCGCTCGTCGCGACCGTCCGGGGGGACGAGGCGGTGGCGCTGCGGACCGCGGTCAAGGCGGCGACCTGGCACCGGCTGCGGATCGCTTCGACGCCCGAGGGCGTCGAGGCGACCGTGGTCCTCGATGTCTAGCTTCGGGAATGGCATGGAGCGGCCTCCTTTTCGCCGCATCGGCGACGCACTGTACGAGCTGGCGCCGGGCTTCCGGCCCGGCATGCGGGTGCCGCTGCGCGTGGTCGCCGACGAGGTCCTGCTCGAGCAGATGCTGCGCGACCGGAGCCTCGATCAGCTCCTGAACGTCTCGACGCTCCCGGGGCTGCGGCGCCACGTCGTCGGCATGCCCGACATGCACGAAGGCTACGGCTTCCCGGTGGGCGGCGTCGCCGGCACGCGGCCGCCCGACGGGGTCATCTCGCCGGGCGGCATCGGCTTCGACATCAACTGCGGCGTGCGGCTGATCGCGACGCCGCTGTGGGCCCGCGACGTTCCGGACCTCGCGCCGCTCGTCGACGCGCTGTCGCGCGGAGTCCCGACCGGCTACGGGCGGCACGGACGGCTGGCCCTCGACCCCGGGCAGCTCGACCGCGTCCTGGGCGAGGGCGTCCCGTACCTCGTCTCGGAGCTGGGGCTCGGCCTGCCCGAGGACCTGGCGCGCATCGAGGCCGGCGGCGCGCTGCCGGGCGCGGACGCGGCCCAGGTCTCGGTGCGGGCGAAGGAGCGCGGCCGCGACCAGCTCGGCACGCTCGGCGGCGGCAACCACTTCCTCGAGGTGCAGGAGGTCGACGCGATCCACGACGAGGCGGCGGCCGGCGCCTTCGGGCTCTTCCGGGGACAGCTCGTGGTCCTCGTCCACACCGGCTCGCGCGGGTTGGGCCACCAGGTCTGCACCGATCACGTCGAGGCGATGGACCGGGCCCTCGGGCGCCACGGCCTCGTGCTGCCCGACCGGCAGCTCGCCTGCGCGCCGTTCGGATCGCCCGAGGGCCAAAGCTACTTCGCGGCGATGGCCGCCGCGGCCAACTTCGCCTGGTGCAACCGGCAGCTCTTGACCCACCGCGTGCGGGAGGCCTTCGGCCGCGTGCTCGGCGCGGCGCCCGACTCGCTGCGCGTCGTCTACGACGTCGCCCACAACATCGCGAAGATCGAGCGCTGCGGCGGCGAGGAGCTGTGCATCCACCGCAAGGGGGCGACGCGGGCGTTCGGGCCGAGCCACCCCGAGACCCCGGCCGCTTACCGCGCCGTGGGCCAGCCGGTCTTCATCCCCGGGAGCATGGGGACCCATTCGTTCGTCCTCGCCGGCGACGACGCC
>DAIDIT010000081.1 GCA_027451705.1 Pseudomonadota bacterium | reverse complement strand
CGGCTCGGGCGGAGGGGGCGGTGGCGGGGGAAGTTCGGGCGGCGCCTCCGACGGGGGTTGCTCGGCGGCGACGTGCCACATCGACGCCAATACCTTCATCGCGATTCTGGTGGATCATCCTTCCCTGCAGACCGTCGGGGGCATCGAGGTCTTCACCGACGATCGGTACTCGGACCCGCTCTGCGGCCAGAATGCCTTTGCCATCGCCCAGCCGGCAGCCGGACAGTTCGTGGCGTTCTCGGCCTCGTGCACCCACGCCTGCTGCGTCGTCCAGACCTCGGGGAACGGCCTGTTCTGTCGCTGCCACGGCTCCGAGTTCGACATCAACGGCCAGGTGACGCGAGGGCCGGCGCAACAGTCCCTCCCGACCCTGCCGGTCTGTTTCGACGGCTGCAAGATCTACGTGCAGCTCGCGTAGGACGTCGCAAGCGGCGACGGACGCGCGGCGAAGGGGCGCCCGACCGCGTCGAGGACGGGCCCGAGGCGCCGCACCAGTTCCTCGAACAGCTCTGGAGACAGGGCCTGCGCTCCGTCGCAGAGCGCCTGGGGGGGATGGGGATGGACATCGACCACGAGACCGTCCGCGCCCGCGGCCGCGGCGGCCAGGCACATCGGGATGACGAGCTCGCGGCGGCCGGTCCCGTGCGAGGGATCGACGAGGACGGGCAGGTGGGACATCTGCTTGACGAGCGCGACGGCGGCCAGATCCAGGGTGTTCCGCGTCGCGGGCTCGAACGTGCGGATTCCGCGCTCGCACAGGACGACGTGGGGGTTGCCACCGTCTAGGAGGTACTCGGCCGCGAAGAGCCATTCCGAAATCGTCGCGCTCATCCCGCGCTTGAGCAGCACGGGCTTCCCCGACGCCGCGAGCGCCCGCAGCAGCGCGAAGTTCTGCATGTTCCGTGCTCCAACCTGGAAGAGGTCGACGCGAGGGGCCATCCGCGGGATCTGGGCGGCGTCCAGAACCTCGGTGACGACGGGCAGGCCCCACGCTCCTGCGGCGTCGGCGAGGACCGACAGGCCCTCCAATCCGAGACCTTGGAACGCGTAGGGGCTGGTCCGCGGCTTGAAGACGCCACCGCGGAGGACGTGACCGCCGGCCCGCCGGACGGTCCGGGCGATCGATCCGGTCAGTTCCGCCGTCTCCACCGCGCACGGGCCGGCCATCAGCACGAAGCCGCGGCCGCCGACGGGGACGCCGCCGACGTCGACGACCGTGGCCTGCGAGGGATCGTTGCGCAACGCCCGATGCGGCGCCGTCGGCTCGCTTCGGGCGGCGGCCTCGCCGTCGACGTCCGTCGATTGCATCGTCATGGCGGTTCAATATATCTTGAACCGTGATGAATGTAGAGTCGCGTTCCGCGGGGTGCGCGCCCTGCGCGAGGCCATCGGCGTTCGGGGGCCCTCCGGCGTTCACCGCCGCGGCGATCGAAACTCGAGCGGTCGATCCGATGGCGCTCGCCGGGGAACGCGACTTGTCGTTCTACTGGGAGCAGCCGGCCGACGGCGGCGGAGACTTCGCGGCGGCCACCGGCGTCGCATGCCGTGTCTCGGGGATGTCGGCCCGCGAGGTGTTTCGCAGGGTGCGGCGCGTCCCCGTTCGATGGATCGGAGCCCGGCCGGATGCGCCGGGCCCGTGGCTCGGGGGATTCGCCTTCGATCCCCTTCGCACCGGCGGGGAATGGACGGGCTACCCTCCGTGCCTCTGGATCCTGCCCAGGCGCGCGCTTTGCGGCCGCAACGGGCGAAGCTGGGCGGTGGGCTTCTGGGCGGCCCACGAGCGCCCCGACCTCGACGCGCTCGCCTCGTGGGCCGACGGCATGCGCGACGAGTCGGGGCGCCCGCGGCCTCCCGGAATCGCGAAGCTCGTCGAGGACAGACCCGGCTGGACGAAGCTCGTCGGCGCGACATTGGAGGCCATCGGCCGCGGCACGCTCGCCAAGGCCGTCGCGGCGCGCGCAATCGAGGCGAGCTTGCCGGAGCCCGCGGAGCGATGTGCGGTCCTCGCGGCCCTCCGGAGCCGCCACCCGCGCTGCACGACGTTTCTCGTTCGAGGTGGCGACGGCTCGAGCTTCCTGGGCGCGACCCCGGAGCGGCTGCTCCGCAGGCGTGGTCGAACGCTTGAAACCGAGGCGCTCGCCGGGACACTGCTGACTTCGGCGAGCACCTCGACCGCGCGGCTCGACCTCGAGCACGGCCTCGTGCGACACGGCCTCGTTCAATCGCTCGTTCCGATCGCTCGCGAGGTCCAGGTCGACCCGCGGCCGAGGCACCTCGTGCTTCGCGACCTCGTGCACCTCAAATCGCGGGTTCGGGCGGTTCTCCGGGCCGGAGTCGACGACGGGGCGGTCGTCGCGGCGCTCCATCCGACCGCGGCGGTCGGGGGAACTCCCTCCTCGACCGCGGTCGACTTTCTTCGGCGCAACGAGGGCTTCGACCGTGGCTGGTATGCAGGGGCGGTTGGCTGGCACTCACCCGAGGAGGCGGAACTCCGGGTCGCGATTCGCTCCGCGCTGATTTCCGGGAAGCATGCACGAATCTTCGTCGGCGCCGGAATCGTCGCGGGCACCACGGCGGACCTCGAGTGGGAGGAGACCGTGCTGAAGTCGCGGGCCATCCTCGACGCGCTGGGAGGCCGCCCTGGAGAGGCCTGACCTCAACGCCCGCTGGGCCCGCGACCTCGTGGACGAACTCGCGAGAGCCGGCGTCGCCCATGCCGCGGTGTGCCCTGGATCGCGGTCCATGCCCCTCGCGCTCGCCTTCGCGACGCACCCCGGTATCCGTGCGTGGTCAATCCTGGACGAGCGAGCTGCCGCCTTCTTCGCGCTCGGGGTCGCCCGTGCGACGGGTAAGCCGGCGGCGGCCCTCGCAACCTCCGGGACGGCCGGAGCCAATTTCCTCCCGGCGGTCGTCGAGAGCACGATGAGCCGGATTCCCCTCGTCGCGGTCACCGCTGATCGACCCTGGGAGTTGCACGGCTTCGGCGCCCCCCAGACCGTCGTCCAGGAGGGAATGTTTGGCGGATTTGCGCGCGCACGCGTCGACCTTCCCCCGCCCGAGGAGACTCCCGGCGCCGCGTCGCATCTCCGCGCGCTCACGGCGCGGGCCCTCGCGTCGATCCGGGCGCCCAATGGCGGCGCGATTCACCTGAACGTGCCCTTTCGCGACCCCCTCGTGCCCGCCGGCGACGCCCGGGCCGCCGCTCCTTCGCGCGAGGCCGGCCTCGAGATCGCGGCCGCTCGGGTCGACCCTCCACCGGACATGCTTCGACGGCTGGCCGGCGAGTTGGGGAATGTCGAACGCGGCCTCATCGTCTGTGGCCCCCGCGGCGTCGACGACGCATTCGGGCCGGCGGTCCTTCGTCTCGGCCGGCGCTTCGGCTATCCGATCCTCGCGGACGCATGCTCGCAGGCGCGGTTCGGTCTCGACGCGCCCGGCATCGTCGGACACTACGACCTCCTCTTGGCAAACCCGGCGATCGCGTCCGGCGAGAGGCCCTCGATCGTTCTGCGGTTCGGCGGCAGTCCGACGTCCAAGAGGCTCCAGACGTGGCTCGACGAGGCGCGGCCCGAGACCGTTTTCTTTTCGGAAGGCGGCGCCGTCTTCGACCCCTCCCATCTCGCGCGGCGGATCATCGAAGCCGACCCGGTGGCCATCTGTGAAGCGCTCGCCGCGGGCGCGCCTCGGAACTCGTCCTGGGCGCGGGGGTGGTACGAAGCCGAACGGACTGCCCGCGACGCCCTCGACGGTTGGTTCCAACGCGAGAATGGGCTCACCGGGCCGAACGTCGCGCGCGAGGTCGCCGCGCTTGCGCCGGAGAGCGGCTGCCTCTTCGTTTCCAACAGCCTTCCGATTCGCGAGTTGGACGCGCATGCCTCGCCTGCGCGCAGGTCCCTTCGCGTGCTGGCCAACCGAGGCGCCAATGGCATCGACGGCATCGTCTCGACGGCCCTGGGAGTCGCCGCCGCCTCTCGCCGGCCGACGTGGCTCTTGATCGGCGATCTCGCACTCCTGCACGACGTGGGGGCCCTGGCGATTGCGCAGCGTCACCGGATCCCGCTGACGGTCATCGTGATCAACAACCGCGGTGGAGGAATCTTCTCCTTCCTGCCGGTGGCCGAGGCGGGCCCGGCCTTCGAAGAGTTCTTCGCGACCCCGCACGAGGTCGACCTCGCCGAACTCGCACGCCTCTTCGGGGCCCAGTACGACGAGCCCCGGTCGACCGCCGAACTGCGCGCAGTGCTGGCGGCGGCCGTCGAGCCGCGGTTCCGGCTGATCGAGATTCAAACCGATCGATCGCTCGCCCCAGCGCTGTCCCGCCGGATCGTCGAGCACGTCGCAGATGCCGTCGGGATCGGAGGCCTCCGGTGAGGCTCTCGTGGGATGTCGCCGGTACCGGGCCGACGCTCGTCCTGCTCCACGGCTTCACGGGAAGCCGCGAGACCTGGGGGCCTGCGATCCGGCCGCTCGCCGCTTCGTTTCGAATCGTCCGCGTCGACCTTCCGGGCCACGGCGCCTCCCCCCCTCCCGGCCGAACCGGGGCGAGGGGGCTCTCGGAGACACTGGTTTTCCTCGAGCGCTTGCTGCGCGAGCTGTCGTCGGGCGCGGTCGCCGTCGCCGGCTATTCGATGGGAGCGCGGCTCGCCCTCGACCTCGCGCTGCGCGCGCCGGCGCTCGTCCGCGCGCTCGTCCTGGAGAGCGGGACGGCCGGACTCGCGGGCGTCGCCGAACGGCGCTCGCGCCGGGCGCGCGACGCGCGCTTGGCGGCAGCGCTCGAGCGCGGTGGAATCGAGCCGTTCGTGACCCGGTGGGAACGCATGCCCGTCCTCGCCGGCCTGCGCTCACTGCCGCCTGCCGTGCAGGCGGAGATTCGCCGGCAGCGACTGACGGGGACCGTGCGTGGCTGGGCATGGGCGCTGCGGAGTCTGAGCCCGGGTGTCCAGCCCAGCCGCTGGCCGGCGTTGCCGGACGTGCGCTGCCCGACGCTGCTCTTGACCGGGGCGCTCGACCGCAAGTTCACGCGGCTCGCCCTCCGGATGGCCGGCGCGCTGCCGTGTTGTGAGCACCGCGTCGTGGAGCATTGCGGCCACGCGCCCCACCTCGAAGCCCCGGCGGTCTGGGCCGGCGCGCTGCGAGATTTCCTGAAGCGGGCCGAAAGGAGAATGGCGGCATGACGGCAAGATGGGAACGCGTCGGACAGCACGAGGACATCCGGTACGAGAAGTGGGACGGAATTGCCAAGCTCACCATCGATCGACCCGAGGTGCGCAACGCCTTCCGCCCGAAGACGCTGATCGAGCTCTCGTCGGCCCTCGCCGACGCGCGAGAGGACGAGCGGATCGGGGTCGTCGTCTTGACCGGCGCGGGGGAGCAGGCGTTCTGCTCCGGCGGCGACCAGCGGATTCGCGGCTCCGAAGGCTATGTCGGGGAGGACGGTGTCCCGCGCCTCAACGTGCTCGATCTCCAGCGGCAGATCCGGTCGTTGCCCAAGCCGGTCGTGGCGATGGTGGCGGGATATGCCATCGGGGGCGGGCACGTGCTTCACCTCGTCTGCGATCTGACCATCGCGGCGGAGAACGCCCGCTTCGGACAGACCGGTCCGCGCGTCGGCAGCTTCGACGGCGGCTTCGGCGCGTCCTACCTGGCCTCGGTGGTCGGCCAAAAGAAGGCCCGGGAGATCTGGTTCCTCTGCCGGCAGTACGACGCCCGGCAGGCCCTGGAGATGGGCCTCGTCAACGCGGTGGTTCCTCTCGAGGAACTCGAGGCCGAGACTTTGCGCTGGTGCCGGGAGATGCTCGAGAAGAGCCCGCTCGCGCTTCGCCTTCTCAAGTCCTCGTTCAATGCCGCTCTCGACGGCCAGGCGGGTCTTCAAGAGCTCGCCGGAAATGCGACCATGCTCTTCTACATGACCGAGGAGGCGCAGGAGGGGCGCGACGCCTTCCTCGCGCGCCGCAAGCCCGACTTCTCCAAGTTCCCCCGCCGTCCATGACGACCGTTCCCTCAGCGGTCGTGGCGGCGGCGCCACCGACGTGGGCCCGGTGGCTGCTCGCGATTCGTCCGAAGACCCTGGCGGCGGCGGTCGTTCCTGTGGCGGTCGGCACCGCCCTCGCGGACGCAATGGGCGGCGCGCGCCTCGGTCCAGCCCTCGCGGCCCTCGCCGGCGCGCTGCTCATCCAGGTCGGAACGAACCTCACGAACGACTACTACGACTTCGTTCGCGGCGCGGACACGGCGGCGAGGATCGGCCCGCGCCGGGTCACCCAGCAAGGTCTGATTCCGCCGCGACGGGTGCTCGGCGCCGCGTTCGTCGCCTTCGGCGGCGCTGCCCTCGTCGGGGTCTACCTGATCGCCCGCGGTGGTTGGCCCATCGCGATCGCCGGGTTCCTCTCGTTGCTCTCGGGCTATGCCTATACGGGCGGTCCGTGGCCGCTCGGCTACCACGGTCTCGGCGACGTCTTCGTCTTCGTGTTCTTCGGCCTCGTCGCGGTCGCGGGGACCTTCTACGTCCAAGTCCTGCGGCTCGGCCTCGCCCCGCTTCTGGCGGGCTGCGCCGTCGGTGCCCTCGCGACCTCGCTCCTCGCGGTCAACAACCTTCGCGACGCCGCGACGGATGCCGTGGCTCACAAGAGGACCCTGGTCGTCCGCCTGGGAACGACCGCCGGCAGAATCGAATGGTTCGGCATGGTCGCTCTCGCCTTCCTCGTCCCCGTCGCACTCTGGGGATCGGGCCTCGCGCCGGCTGCCGTACTGTTGTCCCTCGCCGCGCTGCCCGTGGCGTTCCGCGCCGCTCGGCTCGTGCTCGAGAAGTCGGGCGGGCACCTCGACGAGGCGCTCGGCGCGACGGCGGGCGTGATGATCGCGTTCGGAGCCTTCCTCTGCGCGGGCCTCGAGATCGGGCACCGATGGCATCCCTGAGCGTCGGGCTGGCGCCGCTGCGCCTCGTCCTGCGAACGCCCCTGTCGACGGCCGCGGGCAGCCACCGCCGTCGCGACGGCCTCCTCGTACGTATCCGCGCCGGGCGCCACGTCGGCTGGGGTGAAGCGATGCCGCTGCCCGGTTTCGGCACCGAGACGCTGCCCGAGGCCGCGGCGGCGCTGCAAGACGCCTCGCGGTGGCTCGAGCCCTTCGCCCTGCCGGACGGCACGGCGGCGATCGGGCGGATGCTCGACGGCCAGGCGCTGCGCGGACGCCCGGCCGCGCGCCATGCCGTCGAATCCGCCCTGCTCGACCTTCTCGGTCAAGACGCCGGCCTGCCGGTGTCGCGCCTCCTGGCGCCAGGAGCGGCGGCTTCGGTTGCCGTGAATGCCCTGCTCCCGGCCGAGGAGCCGGCGGCGCTCGTCGCCCAGGCGCATGCCGCAGTCCAGGACGGTTACCGCCACGTGAAGATCAAGGTCGGCGTGGGAGCCGTAGACCGCGACGTCGCGCGGGTCCACGCCCTGCGCGAAGCGCTGGGGGCGGAGATCGCGCTGCGCGTCGACGCGAACGGCGCGTGGGGAGGCGCGGCCGAGGCGAACCTGCGGGCCCTGGCCGCCGCGAATCTCGAGTTGTGCGAGCAGCCGGTGGCGGCCGCCGACACCGACGGGTTGCGCCGGATCCGCGGGCAGCGGATCTGCCCGATCGCCGCCGACGAATCCGCGGCGCGCCCGGACGCCGCGCGCGATCTCCTCGGTCCCAGGCCGGCCGTCGACCTCGTCGTGATACGGCCGATGGTTCTCGGCGGACTGCTGCCGGCGCTCGCCCTCGCCCGAGCAGCCCACGCCCGAGGCGTCGGCTGCTACGTGGCGAGCAGCCTGGACGGCGTCGTCGCCCGCGCGTCGGCCACGCAGCTCGCCGCGGCGCTACCCGGGACGCCGCGCGCCTGCGGTCTGGCCGTCGGCGCGCTCTTCGAGGGTTGCGAGCCCGATGCCTATCGGCCGGTGCGCGGCCGGATCCCGCTGCCGGAACGGCCCGGCCTCGGTCTCGAGGAGTATCGGGCATGAAGCGGCGAAGCGCGGCGGCCCTCGTCTTCGGGACGAGGCTCTGGACGTGGGCCGAGTTAGACGCCGAGGTCGTGGCGTGGACGGCGCGACTGGCGGCGCTCGGGGTCGGGCCGCGGGATCGCGTGGCGCTGCTGTCGCACAACCGCCCCGAGTTCGTCTTCGCGTTCCACGCGGCGCTGCGGCTCGGAGCGGCCCTGGTCCCGCTCAACGCGCGCCTCGCGGCGCCCGAGTTGGCGACTCTCGTCCAGCGAGCGGTGCCGCGCTGCTTGCTCGCCGAGGCGGCGCTCGCGCACCTCGTCCCCGGCGCGGAAGTCCTGGAGCGGGTCGCGAGGCATCGCCCGGGCCGGCCGCCGCGGCCGGCGCTCTCCAGCTCGACGGCCGCTGCCGCGCTCCTCTTCACCTCGGGGACGACCGGCGCTCCGAAGCTGGCCGTCCTCACGCGCGGCAACTTCGAAGCGAACGCCCGCAGCTCCGCGGACAACCTCGGCGGCGGCTGCGAACAGCGCTGGCTGGCGTGCCTGCCCCTCTTTCACGTCGGTGGGCTCGCGATGATTTCGCGCTGCGCCGCGTACGGGGCCTGCCTCGTCGTGCAGGAGCGCTTCGATCCCGACGAGATCCTCCGCGCCTTCCGTGAGGGCGTCACCCACACGAGCCTCGTGGAGAACGGGCTTCGCCGCCTGCTCGCCGAACGAATCCGGTCTGGCGCGCGGAACCTCCGCGCGATCCTCGTCGGCGGGGGGCCCGTGACCCCGGCGCTCCTCGAACGGGCGCGCTCGCGCGGCCTTCCGGTGTTGCAGACCTACGGGTTGACGGAGGCTTGCTCGCAGGTTGCCACCGAGCGAACGGAGGCCGCGGACGGCCGCACGGCGGGCCCGCCACTTCCGGGGCTCGCGGTCCGGCTGCTGGACCAAAGCGGCGCACCGGTGCCGGCGGGGGACGCCGGCGAAATCGCCGTGCGCGGGGCGACGGTGATGCGCGGCTACTTCAGAGATGCGGCGGCCACGCGCTCGGTCCTCGCCGACGGCTGGCTCAGGACCGGCGACGTCGGACGGCTGGATCGGCGGGGCCGGCTCGAAGTCCACGCCCGCCGTCAGGATCTCATCGTCAGCGGCGGCGAAAACATCTACCCGGCCCAGGTCGAGGCGGCGCTCCAGGAGCACCCGGGCGTCGCCGAGGTCGCCGTCACCTCGCTCCCCGACGAGACCTGGGGATGCGTGCCGGCGGCGCTCTGGGTCGCGCGCCGCCGCACGCCGACCCCCGCGCAGCTCGCGCGCTGGTGCCGCAAGCGGCTCGCCGGATTCGAGGTCCCCCGCCTCTTGGTGCGCGTCCCGGCTCTGCCCCGGACCGCCCTCGGCAAGCTCGACCGCTCGCAGCTGCCGGCACTCTTGTCCGTTCGAAGGCCCCAGGAGCCCACTCGGGAGTGATTCCCATGGAGAACCTCTCACCCTCGTCTCAGTCCGGCGACGCCGCCGGGGCGGCCTGGCCAACGGCGCTCGACCTGGACCTTCCGGGTCTACGGACGTTCCTCGCGGCGGTGGAGGCGCGCCTCGATGGCGCGCTTGCGCCACCGGCGCCCGGCACCGGCGCCGTCCTGCTCTCGGATGCTTCGCGCCACCTCTGTCTCGCGGGCGGAGCCAAGAGGCTCCGCCCGCAGTTCTCGCTGTTCTGCGGCCAGCTGCTCGGACTGGTCGGAGATCCAGTCGAGCGCATCGCGGCCGCCGGCGAGCTCATCCACGCCGCGAGCCTGTTGCACGACGACGTGGTCGACGAAGGACGCGAACGGCGCGGCCGGCCGACGGCCAATGCCCGGTGGGGCAACGCGACCGCGGTCCTCGCGGGAGACTGGGTGCTGACCCAGGCGCTCTCGCTGCTCGGCAGCCTGGCGCCGGGGCTGCTCTCGTCCGCGGTCCGGTGCGTCGCCGAGATGACCGGGGCCGCGATTCTGGAGGTCGAGTCGACCGGGCGGGTGGACCTCTCCGCAGACCAATGGCGCCGGATCGCAGAGGGAAAGACCGGGGCCCTCTTCTCGTTCTGCGGTCAGGCCATCGCAGTCGAGGCGGGACGGCCCGACGCCTGCGCCCCGATCGACGCCCTCGGCCGCCACCTCGGCGTGGCCTTCCAGCTCGCCGACGACCTGGCCGACCTCGTGAACCCGCGCCTCGGCAAGGATCGCTGCTCCGACCTCCGCAACCGCCGCCCCTCGATGCCGCTGCTCCTCGCGATCCGCCGCCTGCCGGAGATCCAGGGACGGCTCGCCGCGCTCTGGTCCTGGCCCACCGTCGACGAATCGGAGGTCCAGCGGCTCGCGCAGGCGATCGCTTGCCCGGAGATCCTCGCCGAATCCAGGGCGGCCCTCGAGCGGGAAGTGGAACTGGCCGAAGCGGCCGGCCGCGCGCTTGCGGGGACGGGCCCTTCTCGGGCACCATCGGCGCTGGTCCGGGCGTTCGTCGCCACGCTCGCGCCGGCCCTCGGAGGTTTTCTTGCGTGAAGGGAATGATCGTTCGCCCGGGGGAAGGTCCGTCGAAGCTCGCCCCCTGGGAGGCGTTGGTCGTCGACGCGGTCGGCAGCGTCATCGAATTCTGGGGGTTCAAGGCCAACCACGGACGCATCTGGGCCCTCCTCTACCTGCGCGACGCTCCGCTCTCGGCCGCGATCCTCCAGCGCGAGCTCGGCCTCTCGAAGGGCGCGGTCTCGATGGTCACCCGCGAGCTCGAGCAGTGGGGTGTGGTCAGCCGAGTCCGCGTCCCCGGCGTCGACACCTGGCTCTTTCTGGCCGAGACCGACCTGACGGGCATGATCCGACGCGTGCTCACGGACCGCGAGGCCCGTTTCGTCTCGCGCGTCGAGACCGATCTGCGCGAGGCGGAGCGCCTCGCGCGCGCCGC
>DAIDIT010000080.1 GCA_027451705.1 Pseudomonadota bacterium | reverse complement strand
ACAAACGCCATCGCCAACCCCCTCGCCGCCGCCCACAGCCCCCGACCCGCACCGCCTCTTCGCCCCATGGTACCCTTTCCCCTCGCCTTCGGCCCTACCGCAGCATCATCCCAGCCACTCGGTGAATAAGGCGGGTTGAATGTAGCTGTCCGATGCAATGCTACCGGAATTCGCAGACGAATCCATCGGCATTCGGTGACTATTGCGGTCTGCCGTGCAGCTCCGACCTGGACTGCCCGCTGAATGCGACATGCGACGCGCAGCAGGGAGGGTGCGTGCCCGTCTTCTGTGGACAGCTCGGGCAGACTTGCGATCTCCGTGCGAGCGGGGACGGAACGTGCCTGGCGTCGTGGCAGGACACGCAAGCCACGGGATGGTACCTTTGTAGCCTGGGCGGGACCTCGACAGGGATCTGTCGTCCGGACGCCACACGGAATGACCTCCAGGATTCGTGCCCGGTCGGGCAGTACTGCGTGCCGGGCGAACAGGGAGATGCCGGCCTCTGTGCGCGCATCTGCGATCCCGACGCGGGGGTGAGCGGCTGCGACGCGGGCACCTCTTGCCGGGTTGTTATTGATGGCGTGCTGATGGAAGGATTCGGTGCGTGCGTCAGCTGCCTTCCGAGGAGGGCGCATTGCGCGGTGGACGCTGATTGCTGCAGCAGAAGCTGCACCGATCTTTGCAGCCTACCAGGCGGGAATTGCAAGGAGTGTCAGTAGAGAGCGGCATGGGACGGTCATCCCCGACGGCGTGGTCGAGGAGAGGAGGCTCACCGTGCGGAAAGAGCGCCGAGCGCCACAGAGGACGCTGACTGCCGTCTCGGTGGCGATCGCTTTGACGATGGCCGCGGTTGGTCGCTCGGCGGAGCCTCGCACCGAGGCGCCGGATGGAGGTAGTCCCGCGGCAGACGCCGACGCGGGCTTCCAGAGCTACCAGTCGGTCGTCACGGCCTTGCGGCTGCCGCGGCCGCTCGCGGACGTGCCGGCGGCGACGATCGTGGTCCCGCGGCAGGAGATCGAGCGCAGCCCGGCGATGACCACGGACGACCTCGTGCGCGAGCTGCCTTCGGTCAGCACGTTCCGCGGCAGCTCGAGCCTCGCGGCGGACCCCAGCTCGCAGAGCCTCAACCTCCGCGGGCTGGGGCCCTCGGCGGTCTCTCGCGCGCTGCTCCTGGAAGACGGTGTCCCGGTCAACGATCCCTTCGGGGGCTGGATCTACTGGCGGTCGCTGCCGATGCTCGGGATCGACCGGATCGAGATCAGCCCGTCCGGCGCGTCGGCGCTCTACGGCAACTTCGCGCTCGGGGGCGTGGCGCAGGTCATCTCGCGGCCGATCGGGGCGCCGGAGGCGGAGGCCGAGGTCGCGGGCGGCTCGTACGACACGCTGCACGCCGCGGCGCGGGGGGCGGGGAGCTGGGGGCCGCTCGGAGCGGAGGTCGTGGCCGAGGGGCTCGAGAGCGCGGGCTACGCGCCGGTGGCGCCCTCCGAGCGCGGCGCCATCGACGGTCCGGCGCCGAACCAGGACGCGAACGCGAGCGCGCGGGTGGAGTACCGGCCCTCGGACGACACCGTGATCCGCGCCTTCGGCCGCTTCTTCGAGGAGTACCTGGACGCGGGCACCGAGTTCACGAGCGCCCGGGCCCGCGCGGCGAGCTACGGGGCGACGCTCCACTCGGGAACGCCCTCGCGCGGCGGCTGGGACGCGGCGCTCTTCGGGGGCAACCGCGAGTTCGACCAGGCGCGGCCGCGGATCGGACCGGACCGGGACACGGCGAGCCTCGCCGCGACGCAGGAGGTCCCGACGGACGACCAGGGGGCCTCGCTGACGTACGCGACGCCGCCGCTCCATTGGGCGGGCGAGCACACCCTGCTCGTCGGGGGCGACGTGCGGCGGGTCGCGGGGACGGCGTTCCAGCAGCTCACGCCCCCGAAGGTCGGGCCGGGCACGGTGGTCGGGACCTCCGCCGGCGGCGAGCAGGGGTACGCGGGGCTCTTCGCCCAGGACGCGGCGACGCTCCCGGCGCATCTGGACCTGACGGCGGCGCTGCGCTTCGACGCCTTCCGCAGCGACGAGGGGCTGGCGACCGCGACGACCTCGGCGGGCCAGGCGACGCCGACCTCCTACCCGGACCAGACGGAGGCCGAGGTCAGCCCGCGGATCGGCCTGCTCGAGCACGTGACGGACTGGCTCTCGCTGCGCGCCTCGGGCTACCGGGCCTTCCGGGCGCCGACGCTCGACGAGCTGTACCGGCCGTTCCAGGTCGGGACGATCCTCACCGACGCGAACCCGGCGCTGCACGCGGAAACGCTCTGGGGCGGCGAGGCGGGGGGCGAAGTGGCCGTCGCGGGGCTGGACGTGGGCGTCACCGGCTTCTGGAACGTGCTCGACCAGCTGATCGACAACGTGACGCTCTCGGCCCCGCTGCCGGACGGGGCGACGCGGCAGCGCGAGAACCTCGGGGCCGCGCAGGTGCCGGGGGTCGAGCTGAACCTCGGCTGGCGGCTCGGCCGCGACCTCTAGGCGATCGTCGGCTACACGTACGTCGATCCGGTCGTCACCTCCGCCCCGGGCGAGCCGTGGCTCGTCGGCAAGCAGCTCTCGCTCGACCCCCAGCACCGCGGCTCGGCGATCCTGACCTTCAGCGACCCGCGCTGGTTCACGGCGACCGCGCAGGTGCGGGTGATCGGGCCGCAGTTCGAGGACGACCAGAACACGCTGCCGATCGGCGGCTACCTCGTCGTCGACGCGTCGGCCTCGCGAGAGCTGTGGTGGGGCTTCACGGCCTTCGCGAGCGTCGAGAACCTGCTCGACCGGACCTACCTCGTCGGCCGCGCGGGCGTCGACACGATCGGCGAGCCCTTCCTCGCGATGGTGGGGCTCCGATGGCGGGGTGAGCGGACCGTAGGGATTGCGGCTTGGAGCGCTGAGGGCACAACGCGTGGGGCTCCCCCACCCGGCCTCCCCCGCTTCGCGGGGGAGGGGAGGGCGTTACGCGTGGGGCTCCTGGTCCTCCTCCACTTGCGGGAGAGTGGTGGGATGGGGTCACCGGCCCACCGAGCGTCCGCCTCGATCCCTCGAAGCGCAATCGATCCTCTCGCCGCCGGCCTTGACGGACGCGCCTCGTTTGGCGACTCTGGCCGTCGCCATGAGGCCCGCGGCCAAGCTGTCTCCAGCGCCGCTGGAGATCGGTGTCATCGGGGCGGGAAACCTGGGACTGGCGCAGGCGGGCCACCTCGCCTCCCTCGGCCACGCGGTCCGGCTCTACAACCGGGGGCCCGAGCGGCTCTCGGGCCTGCGGGCCTCCGGGGAGATCCGGCTCGCCGGCCTGTTGACCGGCGCGGCCCGGCCCGCGCTCGCGACGACCGATCTCGCGGAGGCGGTCGCCGGCGCCGCACTGCTCTTCGTCGACGTCCCGGCGACGGCCCACGCCGAGGTCGCCGCGATCCTCGCGCCCCACCTGCGAGGCGACGCCCCGCTCGTCGTCCTGCACCCCGGCCAGACCTTCGGCGCTTTCCACTTCGCCGCGTGCCTCCGGGCGGCCGGGCTCGCCGACCCTCCCCCGATCTGCGAGCTGCAGACGGCGGTCTACACCTCGCGCCTCTCGCGCTCCGGGGAGGCCTCGGTGCTCGCGATCAAGCGCAAGGTGGCGGTCGCGGTCCTCCCGCGCGATCGCTCGGAGCTGGCCGCGCCGCTGCGCGAGCTCTACCCGCAGCTCATCCCCGCCCCGTCGACCCTGCACACCGGCCTCGCGAACCTCCAGGGGCTCATCCACCCGGCCGCCTGCCTCTTCAACCTCGCGCGCATCGACCGCGGCGAGCCCTTCCGGATCTACCGCGAGGGGCTCGGCCCCGCGATCGACGAGTTCCTCGAGCAGGCCGATCGCGAGCGGCTCTCGATCGCCGCGGCGCTCGGCGTGCGGGTGCCGACCGCGGCGGAGTGGTTCGGGCTCTCGTACGGGGTCGAGGGCCGGACGGTGGTCGAGGCGATGGAGAAGGTGGAGGCCTACGAGCAGCTCCTCGGCTCGACCGGCGTCGACACCCGGCTGCTCTGGGAGGACGTCCCGACCGGCCTCGTCCCGCTGCTCTCCATCGCCGAAGCGCTCGGGCTTCCGGCGCCGACGCTCCGGTCGCTGCGCGACATGGCGGTGGCCGTCTGCGGCGACGCCGTGGTCGATGACGGCTGGACCCTCGAGCGGCTCGGGCTGTCGGGCCTCTCGCCCGCCGAGCTGCGAAAGGCGTTCTGAGTGTCTCCCGTCGGCCTCGCGCTCGCCCTCGCGCTCGGCGCCGCCGGAGGGCTTCCCTCCGGCCAGGCCGTCTCGGGGGACGGGCTCGCGCCGGCGGGGCCGGGCCATTCCGCGCCGGGGACGAAGGTCGACCTCGTCGTCCGGATGCCGGCCGCCGCCGCGCCCGGAGCGCCGGTGCCGTTGCGGGTCCTCGCCTCGGATTCGGCGACCGACGCGCCGCTGCGGGGCGCCCAGCTCGATCTCCGCTTCTTCGGGCCGGCCGGGACCTCGCCGATCGAGCTGAAGCCCGTCGCCGGGACGCTCGCGGGCCACTACCTCGCGACCGCGACCTTCCCGAAGGCGGGCCGCTGGGCCCTCGCGGCGTTGGCCGACGGCGAGTGGCTCGCGGCGAACGGGTTCACGGTCGCCGCGCCGGCGAAGGAAGCGGGGCGGGGACGCGCCTGGCCGTGGATCCTCGGCGCGGGGCTGCTGCTCGCCGGCGCCCTCGCGGTGCGCCGCGCCCTCCTCCCCGCCGGCGTGGCGCTGCTCTGCTCGCTCGCCGCGGGCGAAGCCCTCGCCCACGGCTACCTCACCCCGAAGGCCGCGGCGATCCCGGGCGCCGACGTCTACGTGCCGCAGGAGATCCAGTTCGCGCTCGGCCTGCGCACCGCGCCCGCGGCGGTGGAGACGTTCCCGGCGCCCGCGGGCAGCGGCGAGGCGCCGCGGCAGTTCCTCGGGATCCCGCGCAGCGCGCTCGTGGACCGCGAGGGCAAGAAGCTCGTCTTCGTCCGGCTCGCCCCCGAGCGCTTCGTCGCCCGCGAGCCGAAGCTCGGCTGGGAGCGCGACGGCCCCGACGGCCCGCGCGTCGCGGTCCTCTCGGACCTCCAGCTCGACGAGCGGGTGGTCGTCGACGGGGCGGCCTTCCTGCGCAACGGCGGCGCGACCCCCCCCGGCGGCGAGGCGCCCTAGATGGGACCGCTGATCCGGTTCTCGCTCGCCCACCGGGGCGCGGTCGTCGTCGCGGCGGCGCTGCTCTGCGCGGCCGGGATCTTCGTCGCCGCGCGCGTC
>DAIDIT010000079.1 GCA_027451705.1 Pseudomonadota bacterium | reverse complement strand
CCAAGCCGCGCCGCTCGCCGACGCGCTCCGCGCGCTGGGCGCGTCGGTGCTCCTGCTGCCCGGCCTCGAAATCGCGCCGCCCACGAGCTGGGACGCGGCGGACCGGGCGCTCGCCGATCTCGGCCGCTTCGACTGGCTGGTCGTGACGAGCGCGCAGGCCGTCGGCCCATTCGTCGACCGGCTCGGCGCGGCAGGCCGCTCCCGGCGCGACCTCGAGCGGCTGCGCGTCGCGGCCGTCGGACCTGCGACCGCCTCCGCGCTCCGGCGGGTGGGGCTGCGGCCCGAGATCGTCCCGGCGCGCCACGATGCCGAAGGGCTCGCCGACGCGCTGGGCGACCGGGTGGCCGGTCTCCGCGTGCTCTTGCCGCGCGCGGAGGTCGCCCGGGAGGCCCTCGTCGACCGCCTCGTCGCCCAGGGCGCCGCGGAGGTCTGCGTCGCGCCGGTCTACCGCGCGACCGCGCCGGAGGGCGACGCGAAAGAGGCGATCGAGGGGCTCCTCGAGGGGCGCCTCGACGTCGCGACTTTCGCCAGCGCCGGCACGTTCCGGGGCGTGGCCGCGCGCCTCTCGCCCGAGGCGCTCGCGAAGCTCGCGTCGACCCCCGCGGTCTGCATCGGTCCACCCACGGCCGAGGCCTGCCGCGCCGCGGGGCTCGGGGACGTCACCGTCGCCGAACCCCACACCCTCGAGGGCCTCGTGGCGGCGGTGGTGAAGCGGCTCGGGCGTCGGTGACGCGGCGCCGCGGCCGTGCTCGGCTGGCTAGGCGCGCCGACGGCGGCGCAGTCCCGCGGCGAGCATCCAGGCCGCGAAGAGCAGCTCGCCACCGGGGGCGCCCGTCGTGCAGCCGCAGCCACCCGATCCGCCGCTTCCCACGCCTCCGTCGAGCTTGCGCGGTGGCGGGCTGCCCGAGCTCGAGCCGCTGCCCGACGAGGAGCCGCTCCCCGAGCCGCTGCCCGAGCCGCTGCCCGAGCCGGAACCCGAACCAGAGCCGCTGCCGCTTCCCGAGCCGCTCCCGGAGCTGCCGCTGCCGGTGCCCGTCCCGCTGCTCGAACTCGAGCTGCTCCCGGAGGCCGAGCCGCTCGACGACGAGCTGCTGCTCGCCTGGCTGGGGTAGCAGATGCCCGGCCCAGGCCCGCCGTCGGGGTTCGTCGAGACGCAGTCGTAGCCCGAGCGGCAGTCCGAGGCGGTCTGGCAGCTCCCGAGGCACTGGCCGTAGTTCGAGTGGGGGTCGAAGATGAAGCAGAAGCCCTTGGGGCCGCACGCCGCGGTCGGGTTCGGGCCACAGTTGCTGACGACGCAGTAGCCGCCCGGGAAGCCCGACTGGCTCTGGGTCAGGCAGAAGCCGTTCTCGGGGCAGTCGGAGTCCGCGCTGCACGGCGAGCCCGGGCTCGCGCTCGCGTTGAACTTGCCGTAGACGCACTGGCCGAGCGCGACGTCACAGACGATCGGGCAGTCGGCGCTGGTCGAGCAGGGCTCGCCGCTCTGTTGGCAGCTCCCGCCCGAGCAGGTATCCGGTCCCTGGGCGGTGCAGTCGGAGTCGCTCTCGCAGCCCGGGTAGCAGACGAAGTCGCCGAAGACGACACCGGCACCGCCGTCAATCTGGGTCTGCTCGAGCGGTACGCATTGGTACGGCGCGTCGGTGCGGCCGCACGCCTGCGGGAAGAAGCCCGCGCACTGCTTGAGGCAGATGCTGTCGTTGGCCCCTTCGCCCGCCGTCCCGGCGGGAATCGGCGCGCAGAGGGCGCCGGTCGGACAGCCCGCGGCCGTGACGCCGCCGTCGGTGAGCGCGGTGCACTGCGCGGTGCAGTAGCCGCCGTAGAAGCCGGTGTTCTGCGGCGTTCCGCCGTCGGTCGTGAACGTCTGAGGGTAGCAGATGCCGGCCGTGCCGCCGGCCGCGCACTGGGTGTTGCCCGTGCAGGCGGTGCCGACGGGCACGCCCGCCGACGAGCTGCCGGCGATGCAGTAGTTGCCGCTCGGGGTCGTCGTCGCGGCGCAGCGGTAGCCGGTCGAGCAGCTTCCCTGCCCGGTGCCGGTGCAGGACGTCGAGCAGTACTGCGTCTGGTTTCCGGGGTCGGTGATGCACGTGTTGCCGCCCGAGCAGGGGCATGCGCCGCCGAAGGCGCCGGAGACCGGGTAGAGCTGGCAGATGTTGTTGATGTCGTGCGGCTCGAGCTGCCAGCGCTCGTCGCCCTGCTGGACGTAGGGGTACATCACGGCCTGGTAGTCGTCGAGGTAGTGGTCGAGGCCGAAGCAGTGGCCGGTCTCCTGGTTCGCCACGGTCTCGACGTCGATGCTCGAGCCGTTGTTGCCCTGGTGGAGGTCGGCGAACTGGAAGTCGACCGAGTTGAAGTAGACGTCGCACTCCCCGACGGTCCCGCCGCCGAACTCCAGGACGGCGAGCCCGACCGCCGTGCCCTGCTGTCCGACGCCGCCCGAGAGGTACTGGTACTGCTGCGTCCCGGACTGGGTCACGTTGACGCCGATGGTGTTGATGCCGTCGCCCGACAGGGCGTTCTGCGGGTTGCCGTCCATGCCCGTCTGCTGCGTCCGCAGCGACGAGCACGGCACCGGCGTGTAGCCGGGCGCGGACTGGTCGGTCCCCCAGAGGCCGAAGGCCGTGTAGACCTGCTGCTCGAGGTCGGTGTTCTCCTGCCCGTTCGCGTCGATCCACTTCGCGAGCTCGTAGCCCCACGGGTTGTTGGGCACGGTGCACGTGTTGGGCGCGCAGATGGAGCAGAGGTTGGTCGCGCCGGAGCAGGCGGTCGCGCGGGCGCGCGCCGCGCCGAGGACGGTGACGGCGGCGACGGTGCAGGCGGCTAGGATGCGGGTCGGGGAGGTCATGGTCGGCAGCTCGCGGTTCGGGAGGAAGAGAGACGTGGCTCAGCGGGCGGCGGCGTCGGCGCGAATCTCGGCCTCGAAGTCGTCGAGGCGGGCCGGCGCGTACAGCGGGAGGGCGCGGCCGTCGCGGGTGACGAGGCCCGCGTGCGAGAGGTCGCGGTCGACGATCCGCGCGTCGGTCACGGGGTCGAAGTGCACCGTGAACTTGCCCTGGCTGAATCCGTAGAGCACGAAGCCGCGCGGAGTCTTCTTGAGGAAGACGATGACCTCCTCGCCGGGCTGGAACGTCGCGTCGCCGGGGATCAGCTCGGTGATTCCGCCGGCCGTCCCGCCGAGTTGCTCGAAGGTGATCACGTCCGCGGGCGCTGCGCCCTCGAGGCTGTCCTGCACGCGCAGCGTGGTCGTGGTCCAGATGTCGTGGCCCGGCGCCTCGCGCCGAGCGCTCTGCGAGACCACCTGGCCGTGGACGATCAGGTCCGCCCGCCGCGTCAGTTCGCGGAGCGGCAGAAGTTCCATCACCATCGCCTGCGCGGGCAGGGCGATCGCGACGGCGACGGCGGCAGGACAGAATCGAAGGAAGTTCAATCGGTTCATGGCTAGTCCGAGGAGGAAATGTGGGTTCAGGTGGACCAATATCTCACAAGCGGGCGAAGATACTAGCGATTTGCCCCTCGCCCGTCAACCGTTCGGTGCGAACGCCCGGCGCGTCCGTCAATCTGCGAGCGATCCCGGGCTGGGTAGGGAAGGGTGCGCCTTGACAGTTCGCAAGTCGATGCCCTAAAACCGCCCGCCAACCGTGCAGCCGCACGGCGGTCGAATCCAAGTCACCCGGTCGTCCTGGAGGTCCTACGGCTTCGCGCATGAAGGCAACTCGGCGACTGTCGGTGGGGCTGCTCGCGGCGCTCGCCTCGTGCACCGTCAGCGAGGGCCAGCCGAACCTCGCCGGGCAGGACGTTCGGCTCACCGTCTTCCACACCGCCGACATTCACTCCCGGCTGCTCCCGTACGACATCACCGTCGACACGACCGACCGCAACCTCGGGCTGTCCCCGGAGGCGTACCCCTACGGCGGCGTCGCGCGCATCCGCGCCCTCTACCTGCGCGAAAAGGCCAAGGCCGACCGCTCGGTCCTACTCGATTCGGGTGACTGCTTCGAGGGCGCGCCCATCTTCAACTTCAGCAACGGCGAGGCCGAGTTCCGCTTCATGTCGCTGCTCCACCCCGACGCCTCGGTCGTGGGCAACCACGAGTTCGACCACGGCGCGCTGAACTTCGCCTACCAGGCGAAGGCGTGGGTCAACTACCCGCTGCTCGTCGCGAACTACCAGTGGGCGGACTGGCGTGACCCGACGCAGACGATGCTCGGCGAGATCACCCGGCCCTTCACGATCATCAACGCCAAGGGGCTGCGGATCGGGGTCATCGGCCTCGGGAACCTGGATGCGCTCACCACCATCACCCAGGGCGGCAACAAGCTGGGTGCGACCGCGCTCGAGGAGAACGAGGTCGTCCGGCAGTACATCGGCGTCATCGCGCCGCTCGTCGACATGATCGTCGTGGTCTCGCACATGGGCCTCACCGCGGACCAGGCGCTCGTCACCGGCTACGACGACGTCTACCCCTACTCGAGCATCAAGCCGTTCCTCGCCTGCGACCCCGCGCAGCCCGCCTGTACCGAGGCGAACGGCTGCTGCCGCAACGCGGACGACAACGCCTGGATGATCGAGAACGTCCTGCCGCCCCGCAACCCGAGCGAGTACGACAGCTCCTGCCAGCTCCAGCCGGGCGAAAGCCTGTCGCCCGACGGCTCCTGCCCCCCCGGCGACCAGGTCGACATCACCAAGCTCAACCCGAACCGACGCGTCCATGTCTACATCCCGCCAGTGCAGAACATCGACCTCATCATGGGCGGCCACATCCACGTGGTCCTCGATCCGACCGCGGTCATCACCGAACTGGTGGTCCAGCGGCAACCCGCGCTCGAAACCCACCCCGACGACCAAAATCCCGACGGAAGCTGCCCGCTCCGGGACTTCGCGACGCCCGGACCCGGCGGCGCGTCCGTCTGCTGCCCGTCCTCGAGCCTCGCCTACTACGTCGACCCGACCGGGGCGAAGTCGGGCTGCTACAGCGGCGGCATCTGGCCGGACGGAACCTACCGGCGCAACCGCGACGGCAGCGACGTCTTCGGCGCGGTGCCGAACACGGACACCTGGAACGGCCAGCCTCGGCAGGTCCTCATCCAGCACAGCGGTGCGTTCTCGAAGTACCTCGGCCGGCTCGACCTCGTGGTGCGGATGCCGCCCACCCAGGCGCAGGCGGAGGCCGACGGCGGCATGACCGAGGCGCAGTACGAGATGCGCCAGGCCGTCGGCGCAGAGATCGTCGCGCACTCCTACAATCCGTTGCCGATTGACTCGCTCTGGTGCGTCGACCCGCGGCCGGTGCGCAATCCCTACGATCCGTCCTTCTCGCAGTACCAGGCGCTGGTCGACGCCTCGCGCACGGAGTGCGCGGCGCAGGAAGACCTCGAGACGCTCCAGCTCCTCGAGCCCTACACCGAGGGGACGAACAACGAGTTCGAGCTGCCCCGGACCTTTGCCTACACGCCGAACGAGATCCTCCGGTTCTCGAAAGGTGCGGGCGAGGAGAACACCCTCAGCCAGTTCTCGTCGATCGGCGGGAGCACGGGCGTCGACTCCCAGCTCGGCGACGCCATGGCCGAGGCGATGCGCTCCTATCCGGCGGTCAACGCCGAATGGTCGCTGACCAACACCCTCGGCCTGCGCGACAACCTGTACGCGGGGCCGATCTACCTCGAGGCGCTCTTCAACGTCTTCCCGTTCGAGGACTTCCTCACCATCCAGTACCTCTCCGGCCACGAGATGCAGGACCTGCTCGACTACGTGGTCGACGTCTCGGCGCAGCGCGGCTGCTCGGCCGAGGCGCAGGTCGCGGGGCTGCGCTTCGTGCAGGACTGCGGCCGGTCGATCCGCAACACCGCGCCCTCCTGCGACATCCGGCTGCCGAACGGCGACCGGCCCGAGCCGTGCGTGCCGAGCTGCCGCCAGACGAGCGACTGCCTGAACTCCGCGAACCAGTACCCCGACAGCCCGAGCGCCCAGTGGTACGCGCAGACGTGCGCGGGGACCGAGACGATCGGCTCGCCGCAGGGGACGGGCTGCGAGTGCGTCCAGGGAAACTGCTACGCGTGGACCGCGCACGACATCACGATCAACGGCGCGCCGCTGAACCTGTCGGCCGTGTACAAGGGCTGCGTCAACGACTACATCGCCCACGGCGGCAGCGGCTACTTCATGCTCCAGGCCAACACGAACAAGGTCTACACGACCATCGGCCTGCGCGATGCGCTCATCGTCTACGTGGAGCAGGGGTTCTGCCACTGCGATCGGATCCTCGCCGGCGACCCCGCCTGCGCGCGCTTCCGCGAGAACGGCCGGCTGGTGATCGACCCGGCGGCGCTGACGTACTGCCAGAACGCGCAGGCCTTCAAGGACTACCTCGGCGCGCTCCAGCAGGAATACAGCGCGCCGGTCGACACGGTCCTGCAGCAGCACCCCGAGCGGATGATCGCCGCGCCCAACGGGGTCTGGGCGGGGCAGTGCGAGTGCCGGCAGGTCCTCGCCGCGCAGCAGGATCCGGATCCGAACTGCGGCCACGTCACGCCGCAGATCCGTCAGTTTTGCAAGGACCCGACGCAGTTCTCGGTGGTCACCGCCCAGGAGGACGGCCGCATTGTCGAGTCCACGGCTACGCAATAGCACCGCGCCGTTCGTCTTCCTGGCGATCTCGGCGTGCTGCAACCAGGCGACGCCGTTCCCGAACGGGCTGTCGAGCTTCGCCGTCCAGATCCAGGACATGAGCGGGCAGACCGGGAACTTCCCGCTCAGCCCGGTGAAGATCCAGGTCACCGCGACCGCGCTCGACCAGGACGGCAACCCCCTGACGGGCTTCAACGGAAACGCCTTCGCCTACGTGACGCCGGGGCAGGTGATGCAGAACGCCTACCTCGTCGCGCAGTCGCCCGATCAGGAGCCGGTCCTCTCCTTCCAGAACGGCGTCGCCCACGGGACGATCTACGCCGAGCACGTCTTCGGCGACACGGCCGTCTGGGTGGAGGACCGCGAGGACGCGGTCGACGGGGGCGTCGGCGGATACGCGACCGGCGTGTCGCAGCCGAACCTCGCTTACGGCTACCCCTTGCTCTCCGACCTTCAGATCACCGCGGACGACACGACCGACCCGCTCGAGAACAACTACGTCGTCCTCGACCAGACCAAGACCCGCTGCATCGTCCCGCCGCCCGCGCCGTACGGTTCGTGGCCGCCCGACGGCGGGTATGACGCGGATGCCGGCTGCGATCCGGCGTACCAGTACAACATGGACCTGATTGTCACCGCGGTCCAGGTCGACGGCTTCTACGCGATGGACCTCAACACCTACTACCTCGACGGCGGAGTCATGGTCCCGAAGCCGGGCTGGGACCCGAACACGGGCGCGTACGATCTGCCGGGCTCTTGGGCCTACATGTTCGTCTACAACTACGACACGCCCCAAGGGCTCTACATCGGCAGTCGCCTCACGACGCTGTCGGGTCAGATCGGCGAGTTCGTCGGGGACACGCAGATGGACTTCCCGGCCTGGACGGTCAACTCGAACCCCCAGTTCGCGGATCCTCACCCGCAGGACGTCCCGCCGCCGGTGCCGGTCGATCCGGTCTGGTGCACGAAGGGCGGACCGGGGGATCACCTCGCCGACCAGTACATCTGCGCCCCGAGCACGACGAACCTCTACTGGGAATCGCTCGAGTCCGGCCTGATCGTCGCGCGCGACGTGACGATGCCGACGCGCTGGCTCAACTGCGACATCAGCGGAACCGGCAAGGTGCCCTACCGGGCCGCGGCCGGCTGCCTGCCGACGACGGCGGGCGAGTATTGCGGAGAAGCGAACGCGGCAATCGCGCACTGCCCGGAGGGGACGGACTGCGTCGCCAACGAGTGCGCGCAGCGGTGCCAGACCGATTCGGACTGCAACTCCGGCCCGGCGACGGCGGCCGCGGACCTCGAGGCCTGCGTCGACGGCCACTGCCAGAACGCCTGCCTCTGCCGCGAGTACTGTGATTCACTGTTGGACTGTAGCGAGCAGTCGGAGTACACGAACTACGGGCAGTACGACGGCTGGATCCCCGGCATCCCGGAGGACGGCGGCTACGGGCACCCCTGGAAGCTCTCGCTCCTGACGCGCAATGGTGCACCGAACCTCGATCCACAGGCGAACCCGGGGATGGTCACGGACGTGGAGGGCATGCTCATCCAGGTCCGGGCGTCCGATCCGATGTGGGAGATCGCTCCGCGGATCCAAACGGACGTCTGTTGCCACGAGGGATCGCCGGGCTGCGATCCGGCCGCCGACGGTGGCACCGCGCCGCCGGTCCCGATCTGTCCGCAGCCGACGTCGCAGTAGCAGGGAAGGGTAGCAGCGCAGGACCGCAGGCTTTTCGAGGGTACACTCCAACGCCGGCGTGCCGGCGGTCGGGAGGAGGGCAGCGTGAAGCGCAATCGTGAAATCCGGGATGTTCGGCAGGAAGTTTGGTCGAAGTTCGTTGGCGCGGCGCTCCTCGTCGCGGCCGTCGCCGGCCTCGCATCGGAGGCGAGGGCGGGCGACTTCGTCGACACGCGCCTCACGTTCCTCTTCTCGGACGAGAACGTGTTGGTGCGGCCGGGCGAGACCGAGCCGTCGGTCCCGGGTCCCCACGTCGGATTCCCCACCTACCAGAACCTGCAATTCTACGACAACTTCGACACGAAGTACACGGGCTTCGAGAACATGTCGAACCTCGTGCTCTACAAGGACATGCCGAGCTTCTTCGACGGGCTGGACGCCCAGGCGGCCCTCGTCGTGACCATGTTCGACTACGGCCCGACCGTCACGTTGCAGGACCAGTCGAGCTACATTCAGCTCAACTACACGCCGTCCGGCTGGATCAACAAGATCGAGGGGCTGAGCCTCACGTTGTTCCCGACCTCCTCGGACCGCATGCGGCTCGGGTTCACCTACCGCATCTCGTGGGGCGGCGACGCGGTCTTCCCGCAGGGCACGCCCCCCGTCCTCGGGCCGTTGCTCCCGTCGACGCCGGCACCGGGCGCCAAGCTCGAGCTCGAGCGCAAGACCTGGTACGCGTGGCTCGGCACCAAGGGTACGGAGATCCTCGACCCGCTCATCAACCAGCCGGTCGTCAACTACGGCATCCTCGGGGGCGCCGGCTGGGACATCATCCCGACGCTGAGGTTCGAGGCCAACGGCGCGTATTTCTCGCAGGGCGGCAACCCCTCGACGGACGTGCTCGACGCCCCGGTCTGGGTCGGCGGCGGCTCGGCCCGGCTCACCTACCACGTGGGCGTGCCCGTCGGGACCTCGATCGACTTCGCCCTCTACCGCAACGACCCGCTCGTTTCGCAGCGCTTCTTCGGGCCCGAGGCCTATCCGGGCGGCTGGTCGTACACCGCGTCGCTCGAGTACACCTACACCCGTCAGGCGCTCGCGAATCCGGATCTCACCGGCACGACGCAGACATATCCCGCGACGGCCGGTGCGTTCTGGGCCAAGGCCAAGCACGACCACGACCGCGGCTTCCTGATGATGGAAATGCGGGACCTCTCGTTCATCGAGATGGACCAGCCGGGCTTCATCCCGTACCACGTCTACCCGCAAGACGCGCTCGTGACGCCGGAGCTGTTCGCGGCCGTCGGATACGACCACAACTTCCCGAAGACTCACCTCACCCCCGGTATCGTCGTCGGCATCGAGCAACCGTCTTCGTTCACCTCGAGCGAGCTCGAGCTCGGCGGCAACAGCCCGCCGCTCGGCCTCTCCGGCAAGCACACGGTCGTCGTCTACGATCTCGGCATCCAGTCGGTCCTGCCGCCCAACACGACCGTGACGCCGGTCTTCTCCACCAAGGGGACTTTCCGCTGGGACATCAGCGACGCCTTCGCGGCGGTCGGAGAGCTGTACTTCAAGATCGACAACAACCAGACGACGTTCTACACGAGCACCGTCGGCCTGGCCGAGCCGGTCTTCGCCGAGCCGCTCCAGCTCGGTTTCAACGCCGTACTCCAGGCGCGCTTCTAGCCCGGATTATTCATGAGCCAGCTACTGCGGCGTCCCGTGCCTGCGAAGGGGGGGGGCTTGCCCCCCTTCCAACGGCTTGAGGGGGTGTGCTCGCTCCTCCCTCCTGCGGCCTGCTTCAGCAGGCCTCGTCGGTCGTCGCTGCGCTTGCCCTTCTCGGCTACGGTCTCGAACGCCTCGCTACGCTGTCTCATGAATAACCCGGGCCAGCCGTCAGGGCTGAACGTCGGCCACGGCGTCGGTCGAGCTGCCGTCCGCCGCCGCGTCGGGGAAGAACGCGGCGCCCGGGTCGTCGAGTTGGGACTCGGAGGCCGGCGCGACGGTGTCGAGGTCGTCGGTCGAGTCGGTTGCGAGGTCCAAATCGTTCCAGGCGAGGGCGGTCGAATCGAATTGGGCCGGCGCCGGGACGTGCCGCGACGGCACGCGGGTGACCGCGAGCGCGAACATCGCAACGCACGATGCCAACAGGCCTGCTGCCGCGATGCGCCGCCGGCGCCGCACCCGATCGACCTCGGCGAGGACGCGAGCGGCAAAACCCGGGGAGAGCAGGGGGGCCGCATCGGGCGGCCGGTGTGGGGCGTCGAAGGTCATCTCGGGCCTCCTTCTCGGGGCATGCTCTTGCGCAGCCGTTCGCGGGCGCGGAACAGGCGAGACTTGAGTGCTGAAACGCTGATGCGGCAGAGGCGCGCCAGCTCATCGTAGCTGCGCGACGGCTTCTCCGCGACGAGGTCGAGCAGCCTGCGCTGGCCGTCGGGCAGGCGGGCGATGGCCGCGAGCGCCACCTCGGCATCGGGTCCCGAGAGGTTGGGCCCGGATTCGGCGGCAACCGCCGCGAGCCCCTCGTCGAGCCGAGCGAAGAGCCGGCGCCCCCTGCGCCGCCTGCGCAGGTGATCGCGGCAGACGTTGTGTGCGAGCTGGAAGAGCCACGGCTCGAAGGCCTCGGGCGAGCGCAGCCGGGGCAGGCCCAGCAGCGCCTTGACGAAGACGGTCTGGCACAGGTCTTCGACCTCGTCTCCCGCGCCGGTCCGCGCCGCGACGAAGCGGGCCACCGGTCCTTGCCAGGTCTCGACGAGAACGGCGAGCGCGCGGCGGTCGCCCGCGCGCGCGCTCGCCAACGTCTCGCCGTTCCAGTCCATGCGAACGCCGGGTCCTGGCTACGGCTCCGCCGGCTGGGCCGGCGCCATCAGCGGGCAGCCAGGTCCGCCGGGCCCGGCCATCGGGCATCCCTCGGGCCCGGGCGGCCCGACCAGCTCGCGGATCTGCTGGTGCAGGCTCTGGAGCTTTTGCTGCACCTCGGCGACGCGGGAGATCTGGTCCGGCGTCAGCAGGGCCCGGATGGCGAGCGCCGTCTCGAGCCGTTGCCGGGCCGCCTGGTCGCGGAGCTTTGCGATCTGCTCCTGGAGCGGCAGCAGATCGTCCAGCCGGACGGGCGAAGTGCCGGTGAGCCGCGCGGCGAGCTGCTCGCGGAGCGCGTGGATCTGCTCCTGGATCGGCCGGATCGCCTCGCGGTTGGACTTGATCAGGTCGTGGACCTTCGACCGCTGATCGGGCGTGAGCTGCGCCGCCCGCATGAGCAGGTGCAATTCCGGCATGCCCTCCATCCCGCCGCCCATCTCCATCATCGGCCCGCGACCCATCATCTGGGCGGCGGCGACCCCTGGAAGGCCGGTCAACGCCAGGGCCAACAGCAACGGCACGAACGTCTTTCGCATCGAGTTACCTCCTGTAGTGTGGCGCTTCGCCACCGACAACAGGATAGACGCCCGACGGGAAAAAAGTTTCGGCTAGCCGATCTTGCGATAGACGCCGACCACGACGCCCGCGATGTGGCCGCGCCGGGCATCGGCCTTGCGGACATAGATGGGCGCCATGGCCGGGTTGGAGGGCTGGAGGCGGATCTTGTCCCGCTCTGGGTAGTAACGCTTGACGGTCGCCTCTCCCTCGATGATTGCGACGACGATGTCGCCCGGATCGGCGTGGTCCTGCTGCCGTACGAAGACGCAGTCCCCGTCGAAGATCCCGTCGCCGATCATCGACTCGCCGGTCACCCGCAACGCGAAGACCTTGCGCCCGCCGCCGAGGAAGTAGCTGTCGAGGCGGACGACGTCCTCGATGTTCTCCTCCGCGAGGCAAGGCTGCCCGGCCGCGACGCGGCCGATCAGGGGCACCTCGACCACGCCCTTCAGGTAGGCCTTGGGCTGCCAGGCCTCGCCGGTGAGGGAGCGGGCCTTGTCGGTCGGGGTGAGGGCGCGCGACTTCATGCCCTCCTTCTCCAGGTAGCCGCGGTCGACCAAGGTGCGCAGGTGTTCGGCCACGCCGTTGGTCGAACGCAGGCCGACCTCGGCGCCGATCTCCCGGATCGTCGGGGGGTAGCCATGGTCGTCGAGTTGCCGCTGGATGTACTGGAGGATCGAGAGCTGCCGGTCGGAGATCTCGGCGTCGCCGTCGTTGGCGGGCTTGGGCTTGGTGCGCATGCGGACCCTCGGGGTGGACGTACGTTCAGCATCTGAGCAGAACGGATGTGCCAGGTCAAGTTTCTGACGGACAGGCTGCCTCGGTTCCCGGGGCGCGCCCGCGCCCGCGTGTCGGGCGATCGACGGCCGAGGGCGTTCGACCTCGAAGGAGCCGAGTGATTGCAGGTGGTTGCATGTGCCGGTCGATCGCGCGCAGAGGGTCTCTGTGCCCCCACAGAAGGACTCTTTCGGCCCGCGGAGTCTTTCTGTGCCCGCCGAGAGACCGTCTGCGCCCGCAAAGAGAGACTCTTTCCGTGGCCGATGTCTTTCTGTGCGCGATCGATCGGTCTCTTCGTGGGCACGGAGACCGTCTGTGCCCGGACAGAAAGACTCTTTCGGCGATCGATGTCCTTCCGCGCGCGACCGAAGGCTTTCTCCGCCCGGGCAAAGCCCGTTCCGCCGCGGACAGAATCTCTCTGCCGGCACGGGACGCACGATCGCGCGCGGCCGATCGGCAATCTCCCGTGCGCAGAGGCCCATCGCGGGCGACCGATCATTTCCTGCACGCGTAAGAAGCCTTTCTTCCCGCGTTCGGAGGCGCCCGGTGCGACGCCGGAGGGCCTCAGCGGCGGCGGCGGAGGAGGGCGAGCGCGCCGACGAGCGCGAGCCACGAGTCGCCGCCCGCGAAGCCGCAGCCGTGCGAGACCGGCTTTGCGGGCGCGGGCGGCGGCGGCGGCCCGGCGCGCGTCTCGAGCGGGGTCGCGTAGTTGCCGGTGTTGCGCGCGTCGTGGTGGAAGCCCTCCCACTGGATCTTCTGGTTCGCGAGTCCCTGGCCCTGCCACGCGTACAGCCAGCCCTCGCGGGTGAGTGTCACGACGTCGATCTTGCCGTCGCCGTTCAGGTCGCCCACGGCGGGTGTCGCGATGATCCAGCCGCCCGTGTTCTTCGGCCATCCCGCAGGCTGGCTCCCGTCGGCGCGGAAGGCCGTCGCGAGGTACACGCCGCTGCCGGAGAGGATCTCGTTCTTGCCGTCGCCGTCGATGTCGGCGATGGCGTAGTTCATGAAGAACTGGAAGTCGGCCGTCAGCGCAGGAAATCCCGGCAGCATCTCGGCCGTGAACCCCGGCCCGGTCGCGAGGTAGTCCTTCTGGACGCTCCAGGCGGCGACCGCGTGGCTCGGGGTCGCCCGTTCCGCACCGGAGAGGCCGCCGATCGCGTACTGCGCCCCGACCGTGCCGTCGACGAAGTCGACCTTTCCGTCGCCGTCCACGTCGCCGAAGGCACCGTAGCTGATGGCGATGAGCGCCGGGGTGTCCTCCGTCGTCGCGTCGGCCCCGAAGTTGGCGTCGTCGCCCACGCCGAGCTGCGTCCCGGTCCCGTCGAAGAACGCCGGCTGCGACGTCATGCCGTTGACCTCGACGTCGAGCTTGCCGTCGCCGTTCAGATCGGCGAGCGCCGCGCAGTTCGGCTCACCGATCCCGACGTCGGGCAGGAACTCGTTGCGAAACGTCTTGAGGCGAACCGGCCAGCCGGGCAGGTAGGGGCCGCCGGCGTGGTTGGCGCCGTCCGACCAGACCGCGTAAGCCCGGCTGCCGGTCGAGCCGTAGTTCTCGTTCGAGCCGATGACGATCTCCGGCTTGCCGTCGCCGTTGATGTCGCCGACCGCGGCGGTCGTCATCAGCCGTCCGTGGATGATCTGCTTCACGCCCTCCACCGCGCCCCCCTGGGGGTCGTAGATCTCGATTGGAAAGCCCGGGCGCGGCTGCCCCTGGCCGTCCCACACGTAGAGCCAGCCGTCCTCGCCCGGCTGGACGATCTCGAGCTTGCCGTCGCCGTCGAGGTCGTAGAGGGCGGGTGACGCGAAGAAGCCCTTGCCGAGGTTGTAGGTGACGCTGTTCCCGTTCGCGTCCGTGCCGTCGTGCGTTCCGTCGAGGTAGTGGGACGGGTCGGCATGCACCGGGAAGCCGGGCACGACCGAGCCGTCCGCGTTCCACGCCCAGACCGCCCCGTCGACCGTGGCGGCGACGACCTGGAGCTTGCCGTCGCCGTGCAGGCTCCCGACGGCCACCGTCGCGTCGATCGCCTGGGCCGTGCCCTGCGTGGGGCCCGTCGGCGCGTAGGCGGGCACGCCCGGATTCGCGACCACGTCGGGAAGCGCATCGGTGTGGACCGGCCACCCGGGCAGCTCGGTGCCGTCCGCCTGGATCGCGTGGACGCGGCCGTCGGAGGTCGCGACCACGATCGCGTCGTGCCCGCTTCCGTCGAGGTCGACGAGGTGCGGCGACGACTCCCCGGAGGCGCCCAGCCAGACCGGAAAGCCCGCGAACAGGTCCGGGTCGCGGTGGACGAAGAAGCTCTTGCGGAACGCCCCGGTCACGTCCCCGATGGTCCCGCCGTAGTGGGCGACGGCAGTGACCAGGATCGTCGCCGCGAACTGCTGCACGTCCATCGTCGCTGCGGCGGACGGGTTGGGCAGCAGCGCGGTCACGTCCGCGGTCCCGAGTGTGCCGTCGACCGGCGCCGTCAGCCCCGTGCTGCCGCCGACGGTCACGAACGCCGACGGGTCCGGCTGGACGCCCGGTGCGATCTGGACCGTGAAGTCGTAGGACGGTGCCCGCCGGGCGGCGACGCGGCCCGTGATCACGACCTTGGGAGTCTGCGAGGGGTCGACCGTCTCGAACCAGCGCGGCGAGGTCACGTCGACCTCGGGCGGGATCTTCCCGTCGCGCACCGCGGCGACGGATGCGCCCGCGTCGTTGCGCCCCCAGCCGAACCAGAGGTCCCAGCCGGGGCCGGAAGGGTAGAGCGTCGGATCGGTCTGCGAGCCCGGGACGTCGATGTCCTCGGAGGTCTGCTGCATGAGCTGCATGACCTCGCCCGCCGAGAGCGGCGGGTCGTTGGGGTGGTACTTCAGCATCGCCGCGTAGACGAGCCCCGCGTGGCCCGCGCTCTTGCCGGTCGCCTCGGAGGAGCACGACGCGCCGGGCGTCGAGAGCGCGAGGTGCGCGCCGCCGTTGGAGCAGTCGTTGAAGCGGACGAACGAGGTCGCGTCCTGCGGATCGTTGTCGTTGCGGATCGCGTGGACGACGAAGGCGTGCTCGGCGTTGCCGGGGTAGTTGTGGTGCAGGCTGTCCTCGTCGGCCGCCGAGGCGATGACGATCGCCCCCTGCGCGTACGCGGCGTCGATCGCCCGCTGCATGAGCGGCGTGTTGTCCATCGTCCCGAGCGCCTCCTGGATCACGCTCGCGCCCTGCGACAGCGAGAAGAGCACGCCCTCGCCGAAGTGGCTCGCGTCGGCGATGAAGCTGTCGCCGACGCGCACGGGCAGGACGCGGCAGTCCGGGCAGACGCCGGCGTTCCCGATGCCGTTGTTCGCCTCGGCCGAGGAATCCTCGGCCTCGCCCGTGCCGTGGCCGTAGCGGACGTCGTCGACCGGATCGTTCGTGCCGCGGAAGAAGTCCCAGCCGCAGATGTCGTCGACGAATCCGTCGCCGTCGTCGTCCTTGCCGTTCGAGAAGATGACGATGAGGTCTTCGGGGTCCAGGATGCCGTTGCCGTTGGTGTCGCCGTGGCAGGTGGGGTTGCCTTTGCACTGGAAGCCGGTGATGCGGGGGTCGACGACCGTCGCAATGTCGGGCTGGTCGTGGCCGCGCCCCGAGGTGTAGTCCAGGACGTTGAACACCCCGTCCCCGTTGCAGTCGTGCGCCGCGCACGGGGTACCGTCGGCGTGCTCGGGCACCGGAAGCTCGCCCGCGTTCAGGTACCACTTGTTCACGAGGTCGCGGTCGTCCCATTCCGCGCCGGAGTCGTGCACCGCGATGACGACCCGCGGATCGCCGGTGGTCATCGTCCAGGCGACGTCGACCGACATGCCCGTGCCCGCCATCGCCTGCCTCTCCTGGGAGGAGAGCGTCTGGGAGAGGACGTAGGGCTGGACGTTGGGATCGCCGCACGGATCCTTCGTGTCGGGGGGATAGAAGCCCCAGAGGTTCCACTGCCCTCCCTGCGGCCGCCAGACCGTCTGCCCGGCGAGCGGCCCGCTCGAGCAAGTGCCCTTCGACAGGTAGCCGTAGCCGGGGTCGTCGGGCCAGTTTTGCGGGAGCGCGAGCTGGTCGCGCGTCGCTTCCGCGTTCGGCCAGGCGGGGTTGACCGCGAGCGCCCGAGGCGCGAGGAGGAGGGCGGCGATCGCCGCGAGGCGGAGGGGCGAATGCATCGTGACTGCTCCTGGGAGTGGACCGCCGCAGTCTGGCCGCCGCCCGAGCGGCTGTCAAACCTTCGCGGAGGGGAGCCAGACGGCGATCGTCGTGCCGCCGCCGCTCTCGCTGTCGAGGGTGATCCGCCCGCCCGAACCCTCGACGATCTGCTTGCAGTTGGCGAGGCCGAGGCCCGTCCCGCGGCCGGGGGGCTTGGTCGTGAAGAACTGTTCGAACGCGTGGCCGAGAACCTCGGGCGCCATCCCGGCGCCCGTGTCCGCGACCTCGATGAGCACCCCGCCGTCCGCGGCCCTCGCCCGGACGTTCACCACGCGCTTGCCGGGTGAGCCGTCGATGGCGTCGATGGCGTTCGTGAGGAGGTTCAGGAGGACCTGGGAGAGCTGGACGGCGGAGAGCACGACGGCGGGCAGCCCGGTTTCGACGGAGAGCTCGAGCTGCCCTCCGACGTGGGCGACGCTGCCCTGGACGAGCAATCGGACGTACTCGAGCGTCTGACCCGGCGGGGCGGGCGCCTGGGGGGCCCTCGCGCCGCGCACCTGCGTCTGGATGCCCTGGACCATCGACGTCACGACGTCGAGGCCGTGGGACATGTCGGCGATGAGCTGCGGCAGGCCCTCCAACTCCTGCGCGACCTCTTCCGCCTCGGGCAACGCCAAAGCGCCCGCGAGGTCGTCCCGCCTGCGCAGCGCCGCGATCCAGGCCTCGAGCGCCGACTGGGTCTCGCGCAACGTCTCCACGTACGCGGCGATGTAGCCGATGGGGTTGCGGATGTCGTGGGTGATGCTGGCGAGCAGCGTTCCGAGCGTGCTCAGCCGCTCGGATTCGACGAGGCGGAGCTGCAGGTCGTGGATCTGGCACTGGAACTGGTGGACCTCGAGGCCCCACCCCAGCGCCTCGCGCAGCGCCGCGCGCTGCCAGGGCTTCAGGATGTAGCGGGTGGTCAGCCCTTCGTTGAGGGCCTTGATCACGATCGCGGCGTCGGAATACGCCGTGAGCACCATGCGGACGATCTGCGGATGCCGTTCCTTCGTCGTCGCGAGCAGGTCCGTCCCGAGCATTCCAGGCAGCCGCTGGTCGGCGAGGAGGAGGCCTATCTCCTCCCGCTCGAGGATCTCGAGCGCCTGCTCGCCGCTGTCGGCGAGCAGCACCCGGAACTCCTTGCCGAAGGTCCGCTCGAAGATGAGCCGGTTCGCGGCTTCGTCGTCGACGTAGAGAACGCCAGGAACCACCGGGTCACCCATCGGATGGAATCAGTGCGTGGCTCTCGGCAACGTGAGCCGGAAGCGGGCGCCGCGTTCGCTCGGCGCCAGCGCGAGCCGGCCGCCGTGCCGTTCGGCGATCTGCCGCGAGATCGCGAGCCCCAGGCCGTTGCCGACGCCCGGTGGTTTGGTCGTGAAGAACGGCTCGAAGATGCGGTCCCGCTGCTCCGACGGAATTCCCGGGCCGTCGTCCCAGACGTCCAGCTCGACGCCGTCCGGGCCGTCGCGCGTGGCGATTCCGACCTGGCCGCTGCCCCCGCCGATCGCCTGCACGGCGTTCTCGACGAGGTTCATCACGACCTGGCTGAGGCGGTGCGCCGAGCCGACGACTTCGCCGTCGTAAGCGACGTCGGTCTGGACCTTCACGCCGGCCAGCTTGGGGCGCAACAGGGAGAGGGACTGTTCGATCAGATCCGAGAGCTTGACCCGCTCCTCGGTCTCCTCCGGCGCGCGCCGGAACGCGAGCAGTTCCTCGGTCAGCTCGCTGACCCGCCGCGCGGCGTCGTCGACGGCGTCCACGAGCGGCAGGATAGCAGGGTTCGCGGCGGTGGTCTCCGGCAAAAGACTTTCGCGCAGCGGCCCGACGCCGTTGACGAGGACGTTGACCGGGTTGCGCAGCTCGTGCGCCATGCCCGAGAGGAGCGTGCCGACGGCGGCCATCCGGCTGCTCTCGGTGAGGCCTCGGGCCAGCGCGCGGATCCGGAGCTGCGAGCGGACGCGGGCGAGCAGCTCGGCCTCGTTGAACGGCTTGACGACGAAGTCGTCGGCCCCGAGCTCGAGCGCGTGGACCAGGGTCTCCTTGTCGTGCATGGCCGTCAATAGCAGGAACGGGACCATGTCGAAGGCCGGAGTCGACTTGACCCGCTTGCAGAGGTCGAGGCCGTCGCTGCCGGGCATGACGAGGTCCGAGAGGATCAGGTCCACGGGCTGCTTCGCGGCCAGCGCGAGCGCCTCCTTCCCGTCCTGCGCCGAGAGGACGTGGAAATGCGCGCCGAGGATCTGGACGAGGTGGCTGCGCATCTCCGGGTGGTCCTCGACCACCAGGACCGTCGGCGCACCCGGCGGGACCGGCAAGGGCGTCGGCATCGCGCCGAGACTCGGCGGCGGCACGAGCGTGCCCGTGACCGCCAGCCCCGCCCCCACGTCGAGGGTGAAGTCGTCGCGGCGGCGCTCGGGCCCGTCCGGCATCGAAGCCTCACGCCGGTCCTGGCGCGCGAGCATCTCGCGGGTCGGCAGGCAGGGCAGGGTGATCTCGAACGTCGAGCCCTTGCCGAGGTGGCTGTCGACCGAGACCGCGCCGCCGTGCCATTCGCAAAGCTCCTTGACGAGGGCGAGGCCGATCCCCGAGCCCCCGGCGCCCGGCACGAGCGGCGGGGCGGCGCGCTCGAAGCGCTCGAAGATCCGCCCCTGGTCCGCGTCGGCGATTCCGATCCCCGTGTCGCGGACGGCCACGCGGGCCGTGTCCCCGAACTGGCCGACCGAGACGATGATCTGACCCTCCCGCGGGGTGTACTTGATGGCGTTCCCGATCAGGTTGTCGAAGATTCTCGAGAGGGCCCCGCCGTTTCCGTAGATCATCACGGGCCCGGCCGCCTCGAGGGTGAGCCCGAGGTCGAGATCCGACGCGGCCGTCGTGTACGCGGCGAGCGCCTCCCTGGCGATCGCGGTCAGGTCGATCCGCTCGAGCTTGAGCCGCAGCCGCCCCTCGCGGCTCGCCGCGAGTTCGAGGAGGCCGTCGACGAGGCGCAGCAGTTTGCGGCCATTCAGGGCGGCCGCGGTGAGCTGGGCCTGGTACGGCTTCAAGTCGGGCCGATTGGCGAGCCGTTCGAGCGGCAGCAGCAGCAGCGTGATCGGGGTGCGGAACTCGTGGTTGAGATTCGCGAACAGCCGATCGCGCGAGGCCATCGCGCTCTCGAGCTTCTGGTACGCCGCGAGGAGGTCGTCGCGCGCCCGGGTGAGCTGGAGCGTCCGTTCGTCGACGCGCCTCTCGAGGCCGCGGTTCATCTCCTCGAGCGTCGTGTAGGCGAGGCTGTGGCGGGCGGCGATGGAGAGGTGGGGCAAGAGCGCCCGGAACAGCTCGAGGTCCGTCGTCCCGTCCTCGCGGGGCAGGGCCACCAGCATCCCGAGGAACTGCCCGTCGGGCGCGCGGAGCGCCTCCACCCTCGCCGGGGGCCAGCGCTCCGCGAGGTGGGCGGCGATCGCAGATGGGTCCGGATCGGCGAGCTCTGCGTCGGTCAGCGGGCCGGCAGCCAGGCTGCACGAGCCCAGCCGCAGCGCGCTGCCGTCCGGCGCGATCGTGTAGAAGGCCACCGCGGCGAAACCCACCCGGTCGAGGAGCACCTCCTGCACGGTGGTCGCGATCCGCGTCGGCTCGGTCTCGCGCAACAGCGTCCGCGCGATCGCCTCGATGCTCCCGAGCAGCTTGGCCTGCCGCTCGACGACCACGTTCGCGGCCTTGAGCTGCCGGTGTTCGTCGTCGAGGAGCTGGTAGGCATGCTCGATCTCCGTCGCCGCGGCCACCGGATTGAGCCGCACGCGTGCAAGCTGGCTCCGGACCACATCGACGAACGAACGCGTCGGAGGAAGAACGACTTCGTAGGTGGTGCTACACCCGGAACGGTGCATCGCGACAGCCGCGAGCCGATACCCAAGGAGTTGCGGCGTGGATTCGAGGACGCCCTTTGTGATCAAGAAATACTCTTCGCACACCTCGTACTCGGGTCCATGGGCAATTTGAAATCGAAGTCCGTCGGGCGTTGGCTGAACCGACATCGTGAGGTTGGAGAACATCGATTTCTGGCCGGCGCCGGCGATCCAGCCATACAGCTTCGGGAGGCTGGCAATGGCCCGAAGGGCGATCTTGAGGGGACGCCAGACCCGTGTCTCGCCGAGGCTGTGTCCAATCGCCACAACGGCATCGGCATCCCCAAGGATGGAATGGATCCGGCGATTGATCTCGACGAAGTATCGCCAGTCGATCCGCGCAGAGCGCTTGGAAAGTATGCGATCAGAGATCGGAAGGTCTTCGAAGAGTGATTCGATGTCGAACCTTCGCTGGCGAAGGTAGGTGAGGGGCAAGTCCAAGGCGCGAATCGACACTTCGTCCGCCATTTCTTCTCCCTAGCGACCCCACCGAAGTACCGCGGCGCTCCAATTGAATCCAGCGCCAGTGGTGAATCCGACGACGAGCGCGTCATCCACAAGCAAACCCTCGTTGCGGGCATAATACATGTTCAAGGGAATCGCGCACGCGCTGACCGATCCGAATCGGGCGAAAGTGTCCAGCGTTTTCACATGCTCGAGACCGCATCCACGGCGACAAATGCCGTTGAATGCGGCGATCGTCTGATGGGAAACGAAGAGATCGACCGCCGGTGGCGAGACGCCGCCTTCGGCAAGAGCACAGGCAACGGATTCCTTGGCCATTTCTCCGGCACGCAAGATCACTTCTCGCGTCCGCTCTGGATTCGTCGAGCCGGGGATCAGCGGACCGCCGCCGGCGTACCAAGGGGTCCCGTCCTTCGTGACCAGAACTGCCACCCCGGCATAGTTCCCGTCGGTGGCGCTCGCGCACGCAAGGAAGCCGCGGGTTCGAGAAACTGGCCCGAGGACGACCGCACTCGCGGCGTCGCCGAGTGTGGTCGAAAGGGGATCGGTGTAGTCGCAGCATCTCGATTGGAGCGAAGATTGGACGAGCAAGGCACGTTTCGCGGCCCCAGTTGCCAGGTATGGAGCGGCAAGTTGGACCTGAAGCAGGAAGCTTCCACAGACGCCGTCGACCTCGATCGCTGGCGTCGACTGCGGAAGCCCGAGCCGCTTGTGCACGGCACCCGCGTTGCCCGGAACGGCCTGGTCTGGCAGGAACGAGTTGAGTAGCAGGAGCCCTATTTCGCTTGGATCCACCCCTGCGTCATCTAGCGCCGCTTCGGCCGCGAGAACCTCCATGTCGGACGATTGAACCTCTGGAGCGGCGGCGCGCCGTTCAGAGGCGCCGTGGAAGGGATCGTCCTTCCACTTGGCCAATTCCTCGACCGCAATGCGACCACTCTCGGATTGCCGGAGGCGATCGATTAGTTCCTGGGATGGAGCACCGAGGTCGAGCTTCGACTTGGCGCTGAAGCCCCGGATGGTCTCGGCGGACCAATAGTCGTTGCGACGCACCTCGGGGGGAAGGTACACGCCGATGCCAAGAATTCCGATGCCGCGTGCCTTCATGCCGGTCCTTCTTGGCCCAAGGCAGCGAACCGTTGGTTGCCGGGTGCGAGTTCGGTCGGGTCGATGAGAACTTCGACGAGGGCGGGCATTCGCCCTGCGAAAACGGCGCGCAGATCAAGGGTCGTCAGATCGGCTGGCTTGGTGGCAGCGAACGCCGCGAAGCCCAGGCTCTTCGCGAAGGCGACCGGCTCCAGGGGCTGCGTCGAGCAGGACAGCGAACGCCCGTAAAGGTAGTCGAAGCAGTGTTCGACCATGCCGTATCGGCGGTCATTGAAGACTACGAAGAGAATGGGGAGGTGCTCCCTGGCTGCGGTGAGAAGTTCCGTTCCTGCCATGGAGAGGGTTCCATCGCCGCAGATGCAGACCACCGGACGATCCGGAAGGGCGACTTTCACGCCTACGGCGGCGCCGAGGCTCGATCCCATCGCCGCCAAGCCGGAGGAGAAATAGAAGCAGTCGGGCCGTTCGAGCCGAAGGTAATGGGACGCGAAGAAGTGATGGTTGCCGATGTCGACGCAGTAGATCGTCTCCTCCGGCAGGGCGCGCTGGAGCTCCCAGATGGCCCGCTGGGGCTTGAGCAGGGGGCCGTCGGTCGCCTTCTCTGCATTCGTCTCCATCTCGACGCCGTGGACCGGGAGCAGGCGCCGGCTCTGCGGGATGCGCTCGAGGAGCTGGCGCAGCAGCACGTCGGCCGGACCGACGAGACCGATGTCGGCACGGTAGTTCTTGCCGATCTGGCCCGCGTCGATGTCGAGTTGCAGGAAGGACTTGGTGGCATGGATGGCCGACGTCCACTTGTTCGTCGCCGCCTCCCCGAAGCTCGTCCCGACGGCGAACAGGACGTCGACCTCCTTCTCGAGGTAGCGCTTCGCCGAGGCGTGGCCGGCGTGGCCGTAGATGCCGAGCGCGAGGTCGTGGCTCTCAGGGAAGACGCCCTTCGCCTTGGGCGTCGTCGCGACCGGGATGCGGCCGCGTTCGGCGAGCCGAAGGAGTTGCTCCGGGCCGCGGCCCCAGCGCACCCCGGAGCCGGCCAGGATCATCGGCCGGTCGGCGCTCGCGAGCAGGTCCGCGACCTCGTCGAGCAGCGGCGCCTCGACGGTGAACTGGGCCGAGACCTGCGCGCCGATCTTCGGCGGGGCGACCGGCTGCCGCGTCACGTCGATCGGCAGCGACACGAAGACCGGCCCCTTGCGGCCCGAGCGCGCGGTGGCGAGCGCCTTGCCGAGGACGGACGCGGTGGCCTCCGGCGAGGTCAACTCGAACGACGCCTTGGTGATGCTCTGCACCATGCCGCGCAGGTCGAGGGTGTAGGGGCTCCCCTCCTGGAGCGCCCCGCGCCCGTAGAGGCTGCGCGGCACCTCGCCCGCGAGGAGCACGACGGGCAGGCTGTCCGAGTACGCCGAGGCGAGCCCGGTGATCGCGTTGGTCACGCCGGGCCCGCTCGTGACGAGGACCACGCCGACGCCGTCGGTCGCGCGGGCGTGGGCCGCCGCGGCGAAGACCGCCATCGACTCGTGGGTGCACGGGACGACCCGGATCTCGGGGTGGTCGAGCAGCGCGTCGAAGAGGGGGGCGATCGCGCCGCCGGGGACGCCGAAGACCGTCCGGATGCCTTGCTCGGAGAGGAGGTCGATGATCTGATCGGCGGCGCGCCGCTGCTTGGGCGGCGCCGCTGCCGGGGGCTGCGCGGGGCTCTCGGGCGTCGCCGGCGGCGTTCCGCCGGCGTCGGGCGTCATGCTCATGCCGTCCTGCCTTCCTGTATGCGGGATGGGCCGCGAAATGCGGTGAAGCGGGGGAACGAGAACTTCGGGTTCGGAGGAAGTTCCGACATCATGGCGGCTCCGCGCGGCGAGGCTCGGCCAGTTGCCCGACGGTGGAAGCATGCCCTCCTACCGCCCGCGAGTCAAGTGGGCAACATGAGTCTCCACCGAGGACCCGGAAAGTTATGTAGGCGTGGGAGTTGCCTCGCGGGACCACCGGTTCTCGCGCAACACGCGCTTTACAAATGCTTGCTATGGGTGACCGCCGTGGAACAAAACGGCCACCGGAAGCTGAGCCTCTACTTCCCCGAGGAAATGATCGGGGAGATCCAGAACCATGCCTCGCGCCTCGACCGCTCGCTGAGCTGGGTGCTACAGCGCGCGTGGAAGATCTCCCGCGACCGCATCCGCCTCCTGCCCGGCACGAACGACCTCCCGGGATGGCGTCCGCCGTCGGAACGGGCCCCGAAATAGCCGAAGACGCAAAGGGGGATGCCCCGCGGTGTCAGGCGGTTGTCCCGCGACGGAAGGGGGCTGCCCCGCGGCGCAAGGTGGTTGCCCCGCGGCGCAAGGTGGTTGCCCCGCGACGAGGGGTGGTTGTCCCGCGACGGGAGGTGGTTGCCCCTCGATGGCGGGTTGTTGCCCCGCGGCAGGGGGCGGGTGCCCCGCGACGGGAGGTGGTTGCCCCTCGA
>DAIDIT010000078.1 GCA_027451705.1 Pseudomonadota bacterium | reverse complement strand
GAGGGCCGCCGGCTCGGGCGCCCCGCTCGGCGGGTGCACGCGGTTCGCGATCACGGCCCCGACGTGCAGGCGCGACTTCTGGAGGACGTCGTGGAACCGCAGCGCCTCGGTCACGGTCAGAGGCTGGGGCGTCGTCACGAGCACGAAGCTCGCCTGGTCTCCGGCGAGCAGCGCCTTCACCTTCGCGGCGCGGTCCTTGAAGCCGTCGTACATGCCGGAGAGCGACAGCATGAAGTCGGCCAGCTCGCGGAGCGTCTCCAGCCCGGTGAAGCGGCTGATTCCGCGCACGAGCCGGCCCCCGCCGAAGCCCAAGACCTGAAGGCCCACCTTGCCCGCGGTGAGCGCCGGCCCGAGCAGCCAGCGCGCCGCGTCGTTGTCGAGGAAGTCGAGGATGCGGTTCGGGGCGTCGAGGAAGTCGAGGGCGTGCGCGGTCGGCGGGGTGTCGAGGACGATCAGGTCGTAGTCGCGGTCGTTCGCCAGCTCGTAGAGCTTCTCGACCGCGGCGTACTCCTGTGAGCCCGCGACCGCGTTGGAGATCTGCTGGTAGTAGCGGTTCGCGTAAATCTTGTCGCGCTGGTCGGCGCTCTTGGCGTAGCGGGCGATGATGTCGTCCCAGCTCCGCTTGAGGTCGAGCATCATCGCGAAGAGCCGGCCGCGCGGCGCGGTCCCGCCGGCCGCGGCGGCGAGGACCTCCGGCGAAACCTCGACCTCGCGGTTGCCGAGCGCCGAGAGGCCGAGGCTGTCGCCGAGCCTGCGGGCCGGGTCGATCGTGCAGACGAGCGCCTTGCGTCCCTGCAGCGCCCCTTGCAGCGCCAGCGCCGCGGCGAGCGTGGTCTTCCCGACCCCGCCCGAGCCGACGCAGACCAACAGGCGCCGCTCTGCGAGCCCCGCGCGCATCTACGGCCGCCCCTCGGCGCGCGCCGGCGGTGCCTCGGCAGGCGGACCCATCTGCGCTTCGATGGCGCGCGAGAGGATCTCGACGGCCTCCTCCGCGAAGCGGTCGCCGAAGAGCTGCGGCAGCTCGAGGAGCGGCATGTCGACCCCGGCGGCGAGGCGGGCGCGCTCCTCCGCGCACAGCGCGGCGCGCACCTGCATGCGCCGCGCGGTCTCGCGGACCGGCTTCCAGAAGGGCTCGTCGGGCAGAAGCGACAGCTCGCCCTCGGCGAAGCGCGACGGCCAGACGCCGTTGAGGAAGCAGACCCCGCGCGGGAGCCCCGCCTTGCGAAGGGCGACGTCCAGCTCGACGGTCTCCTGGATCGGCAGCTCCTCCGGCAGGGCCACGACGTTGATCGCTGTCTCCCGCGGGTCCTCGAGCAGCTCGGCCATCCAGCGCAGGTCCTCCTTGAGCGGGCCCGGCGGCACCGTCCCCATCACGGTGCGCGGCACTTGGAGGAGCGCGAGGCCGTGGCCGGTCGCTGGCGCGTCGACGAGGACGAGGTCGAAACGGGGCCGGCCGTTCTTCTCGCGCTCGCGGACGTGGAAGAGGATCTTGCCCGTGGTCACGACCTCGGCGAGCGAGGGCAGCGCCTGGAGGAAGTAGCGCATCACCCGGTTCTCTAGCACCGCACCGACGAGCGCGCTGCTGTGCAGCTTCATCAGGCCGTACTCGATCATCGCCTCGTGCGGCCGGACGTTGACGCAGAAGAGCCGCGGCCGGACCTCGACGAGCCGGGTGCCCACCGCGGGCAGGCCGAGCAGGGCCGGGATGCGGTCGTCCCCGTTGACCTCGCAGACCAGGACCCGCTTGCCGCGCCGGAGCGCCAGCAGCGCGAGCGCGGCGGTGACGCTGCTCTTGCCGACCCCTCCCTTGCCGGTCTGAACGAGGAGGCGCCGGTCGATTAGATGCTTCGGCCTGTCGGCCTCCGCCTCCCGAACGGCAAAGCCGTCCTCCTCCGGCAGATGCTTCGGCCTGTCGGCCTCCGCCCGTCGGCCGGCAAAGCCGTCCTCCTCCGGCAGGCCTGCGGCGGGAGGCGCGGGATCGGACTTCTTCACGGTGGCGCAGTCTACCAAGTGCGGCGCCCCCGCGCAGGTGGGGCCGCTACTGGTAGTTGCCGGTCAGCGTGAACGACCCGCCTCCGCCCTGGGTCGACTGGAACGAACCCTGGAGCTGGAGTTGGAGGCCGCCCGAGGCGCGGAGCGACCCGCTCTGGAAGCTCCAGCTGTTGCCCTGGCTGTCGAGGCAGGTCGGCGCGCCCGAGAGGCTCGCGCTGTTGCCCGAGGCGGAGAACGTCAGGTCGCAAGACTGGAGGACGTGGCTCAGGAACTGGGGGAAGTCGACGAGCCCGCCCGTGGCGACCACCGACTCGCTGTCCTGCTGCGCGCCGCTGCTGCTGCCGTTGACGCTGATGGTGATGGTGCCGCTGTAGGTCTTGGTCTGGAACGCCGAGCCGCCGCCGCCGCCGGACGAACCGTTGCCGCTCGAGCTGCCCGATCCTCCGCTGCCGCCGCTCCCGCCGCCGCCGCCGCCTGGGCCGCCCGCGCCCTGGGGCTGCTGCACCGCCGCCGCCTGGGCCGCGGAGATGTCCTGCGCGCCGGTGATCTGCGTCCCGGTCACCGCGTACTGCGAAGTGCAGTCGAACGACGCCGCCGCCTGCGCGCCCTGGCACTCGTGGCTGCCGCCGGTCTCGCTGCAGCTCTTCTCGACCGAGACGCTGCCGGTGAAGCCGTCGCCCGAGGGGGTCACGATGATCGTCATCTTCGTCGTGTTGATCACGTCCGGGCCGCCGCTCTGCACCGGCTTCTGCTCGTTCGTGTAGACGCCGTTGAACGTGTAGCTTCCGCCCGAGAGCTGCCCTTCGAGGAGGTCGGGGCTGCCCGTGTCGAGCAGGTACTGGGTCTGGCCGCCGACGGGCGGCGCGGTGTAGATGGCCCACGTCCCGATGCCGTCGATGCCGCTCAGGGTGTCCGTCGGGCCGTTGCTCCTCGCGCAGTTCGTCGCGTTCTGGGTGACGAGGGTCGCCTGCTGCGAGGCGACCTGGAAGTACTGGACGCCTCCGCCGGAGCAACCGAACGCGGCGGCCGCGAGGATCGCTACCGGGATTCCGAATCGACGCATGGCATTCTCCTGGGGAGAGGGGGAAGTTCGAAGGACGCTCAACCGCCGTTGCTGGCGGGGGCCGAAGGGCCGCCCGCGCCGGCGGCGCCGACGGGCGCGACGACGGAGGGGCCGGGGAGCTGGGCCGCGGTCAGGTTCGCGGACTGGTGGCAGTCGTAGCTGTTGGCCGCCGTGGCACCCTGGAACGAGCAGCTGTTCTGCGCGCCCGAGCACTTCTGCTCGTAGAGGTACGTCCCGGTCAGGCCCGCGCCGTTGGGGGTCAGGGTCCAGGTCTGGCTCGTCGTGATCTGCGTGTCGGGGTTGCCGTGGTTGTCGAACAGGTCGGAGCCGTTGAACACGTAGTTGCCGCCGCTCATCGTGCCCGTGTAGCCCGTGCCGCCGCCGAGGTCGAGGAGGTAGCCGCCGCCGGGCTGGGCCCAGATGGCGACCTCGCCGTTGCCGTCGATCCCGGCGTAGGTCTCGATCACGTTCCCGGTCGTCGGGCAGTTGCTGCCCTGGATGGGACCGCTGGCCGTGGTCGCCAGCTTGTAATAGGTGACGTTCGAACCGCCGCAGCCGGCGAGCGCGAAAGCCGCGACCGCCAGGCACCCCACGATCTTCCGAACCATGGCCGCTCCTCTGTTGGTGTACATCTTCGACGCGCCGCGTGGATAGCCCGCTGCGCAAAGGGTTGTCAAGCACCCTTCCCCGTCGGCGCTCGGCGCGGCGTCAACGTGCGGCGGGGTACGTGGCGGTGCGACGCGCGCGCAGACGTGCCGCCAACCCCCTACCCGTCGTCCTCGGCCGCCTCGGCGAGCTTGCGTTCGAGCGCCTCGACGCGGCGCCGCAACGCGCGCTGCGCCTCGACGAACTCCGGCAGCCGCGCCAGGATGGCCGAGTTGCGCAGCCAGCTCCGGTGCGGCAGCGAAGGGCTGCCGCTGCGGGTCTCGCCCGGCGGCACGTCCGCGACGACGCCCGATTGCGCGCCAATCCGCGCGCCGTCCCCGATCTTCAGGTGGCCGATGACCCCGACCTGTCCCGCGATGACCACCCCGTCCCCGAGCTCCGTGCTCCCCGAGATGCCGGCCTGGGCGCAGACGATCCCCAGCGCGCCGATCCGGACGTTGTGGGCGATCTGGACCAAGTTGTCGATCTTGCTGCCGCGGCCGACCACCGTCTCGCCGAGGGTCGCGCGGTCGACGCAGCTGTTCGCCCCGAGTTCCACGTCGTCCTCGAGCCGGGCGATGCCGGCCTGCGGGACCTTCACGTGCGCCGGGCCTCCCGGATCGAAGGCGTAACCGAAGCCGTCGCTACCGACGACCGCCCCGGGCTGGAGGATCACGCGGTTTCCGATCACGCAGCCGTCGCGCACCGCCGCGCCCGGGTGCAGGAGGCAGTCCTCGCCGACCGCCGCGCCGTCCCCGACGATCGCCCCGGCCCGCAGGATCGTGCGCGCCCCGATCGCCGCGCCGGCGCCGACGTAGCAGAGGGGCCCCACCTCCGCGTCGGGGTGCACCCGCGCGGTCGGCTCGACGACCGCCGAAGGGTGCCGCCCGGGGCGCGCATTCGGCTCGGGATGGAACTGGGCGGAGAGGCGGCCGAACGCGAGGTAGGGGTTGTCGGCGACGAGGAGCGCCGCCGCGGGGAGCCTCCCCCCGGTCGCCTCGGATTCGGTGACGAGGACCGCGCCGGCGGCCGTCCGCTCGAACGCCGAGCGGTAGCGGGGGTTGTGAAAGAAGGCGACCTCGTCCGGCCCCGCGTCCTCGAGCGTCGCCACCCCGCCGACGGCCTTCGCGCCGTCCCCGACGAGCCGCGCGCCGAGCAGCGCCGCGACCTCCGCGAGCGGAAGCGGGCCCGGCTGCGACTCGTCGTGCGGCGGTTCGAGGGGCCTCGGAAAGGGGCCTCGCGGCGGCATCGCGGAGGCCCTACCCTCAGTCGGCGGAGCTGCTGGACGAATGCGACTTCTTGCCCGACTGCGAGTTGTAACGGCGGATCAGCTCGTTCGTCAGGTCGAGCGAGGGGAGCGCGTAGAGCAGCGTCGAATCGCTCTTCTCGAAGACCATCGTCAGCCCTTCGTTCTGGGCGATGGTCTGGATGAGGAGGTTCATCTTCGCGAATATCGGCTTGAGCGCCGCCTGCTCCTTCTCCGCGAGCTCCTTCTGGAGCGACTGGTAGAGCCGGCCGACCTCGATGACCTTCTGGTCGACCTCCTGCTGCGCCTTCATCTTCGCGTCCGGGCTCATCGCGTCGCCACGGGACTGGAGGTCCGCCTGCATCTGCTTGACCTCGTCCTGCTTCTGGTCCAGCTCCTGCTGGCGGAGGTCGTACTCCTTCTTGAGCTTCGCCTTGGCGTCGCGGCCGTCCTGAACCTCGGCGATGGCGCGGTGGAGGTCGACGTAGCCGAGCCGGACGTCGGCGCGGGCCGCGGGGGCGGCCATCGCGGCCGCCAGGATCGCGGCGGCGGGAAGGATCGAAAGGCGGTGCATGTGGGCGACTCCTCGTCAAAAAGCGGGCGAACCTTGCGGCATCCGAGGAAGCCTGTCAAGATCGACTCTCGCGCCCTCGGCGAGGGAAGGCCTTCGGGCTTTCGCCGGTTGAACGCCTCGGCCGTCCGGATTGACGCGTGAGTCCCAAAGTCCCCACCGCCCCCGCCCCGCCCGTCGAGCCGCTGCGCGCCGCTCCCGCCGGCCGGGAGGAGGCCGACGGGTCGCAGCCTCCGCTGGTCGTCGCGGTGGACATGGGCTACGGCCACCTGCGGGCCGCCGAGCCGCTTGCCCGCGCGCTCGGCACGAAGGTGACCCTCGCCGACGGCAGCGACCTCGCCGACGAGGAGGAGCGGCGCATCTGGCAGCGCACCCGCCGCTTCTACGAGCTGACGACCCGGCTGTCGCAGGTCCCCTGGGTCGGCGCCCCGATGCGCGCGGTCGTCGAGGCGTTCACCTCCATCCCCCACCTCCACCCGCACCGCGACCTCTCCGCGCCGACCGTCGGCGCGAGGCAGCTCGACAAGCTCGTGAAGAGCGGCCTCGGCCGCGGCCTCTGCGAGCGGCTGCGCGCGTCGGGCCGCCCACTGCTGACGACCTTCTACGCGCCCGCGATCGCCGCCGACCGCAACGGCCTCGGCAACGTCTTCATGGTCGTCACGGACAGCGACATCAACCGCATCTGGGCGCCCTTCGACGGGCGGGCGAGCCGCATCCGCTTCCTCGTGCCGAGCCGCCGCGCGTCCCGGAGGCTCCAGGCCTACGGCATCGCCCCTTCGCAGATCGAGGTGACCGGCTTCCCCCTGCCCGTCGAGCTGCTCGGCGGCCCCGATCTGCCGGTGTTGCGCAAGAACCTCGCCGCGCGGCTCGTCCGCCTCGACTCGCACCGCGCCTTCCGCGACGAGCACGGCGACGCCATCGCGCACCTACTGGGCCCCCTGCCCGAAGAGGAGGAGAGGCGGCCGCCGCACCTCGTGTTCACCGTGGGAGGGGCCGGCGCCCAGGCCGGGCTCGCGCGGAAGTTCCTACCCGGCGTCCGCGATAACCTCGAGGCCGGGCGGCTGCGCGTGACCCTCGTCGCGGGCGTGCGGCCCGAGGTGGCCGCCGCGTTCGAGGAGGCCATCGCCCTGGCCGGCCTCTCGGGCGCCGTCGGCCACGGCCTCGAAATCCTGAAGGCCGAGAGCCACGCCGACTACTTCCCCCGCTTCAACGCCCTGCTCGCGGGCGCCGACATTCTCTGGACCAAACCGTCCGAGATGACCTTTTTCGGCGCCCTCGGCCTGCCGCTCGTCTGCTCCTGGCCCGTCGGGGTCCACGAGAACTACAACCGCCGCTGGGCCATCGAGGCAGGCGCCGGCCTCAAGCAGCGCGACCCCCGCTGGGCCGGCCATTGGATCGACGAGTGGCTCGCGGACGGAACGCTCGCCGCCGCCGCCTGGTCCGGCTACACCCGCCTCCCCAAGCGCGGCCTCTACCGCATCCTGGAAGCCGTGGGCGCCGGCGCGGCCGCCAGGCCCGACGTCGCCCAGGCGGGCTGACCGGGGCCGTCGGAGGGTCGGCCGCGAGCGTCGCGCCGTTCAGGTGCGGAGCTTCTCGACCTTGATCCAGCGGTCGAGGTCCTCGCGGTCGATCAGTCGGAGGATCTCGATGACGTTGCCCTCGCCGCGGCGGTAGAGGAGGCGGACGTCGGTCGCGATTCGGATGCGGTAGAGGTTCGGCAGCCCTTCGAGCGGAAGGGCGCGCAACGAGGGGTGTCGGTGATCCTGCGCGAGCAGCATCGCCTTGGTGAAGGCGGCCCGCTGGAGTCGCCGCTCCCAGCCGGGGAGCGAGTCGTAGAACTCCTTGGTGAAGACCGGCATCAGCCAGGTCGGCGGCGCCTCTTCGACCACCTCGCCTTCGGGCTCGCCCGGGGGCGGAGGCGCGCGCTTCGGAGGCTCCGGGGGCTTCGCCTCGGCCCCGGGCGCGCGCCCCAAGGCGACCTCGAGCCGCGCCTTCTCGACCCGCAGGACGCGCCGCTCCTCCTCGAGCTTGCCGATCCGCTCCTTGAGGTCCGAGATCTCCCGCCGGAGCCGCTGCTCGGTCGGGGCGTTGCCGGCCTCGAGCGCCTCGACGCGGGCGCCGAGCCGGTCGCGGTCGGCCTCGGCGGCGGCCAGGACGCGGCGCAGCTCCCCGATGACCGCCTGGCTCTCGGCGACCTCGCGGCGCGCGGCCTGGAGCTGCTCGGCGCGGGCGGCGCGCTCGTGCTCGGCGGCGTCGGCGCGCTCGCGGGCGCGTTCGAGCTCGCGCCGCAGCGCCTCGGTGGGGTCGGGCGCGGGTGAACCGGGCGCGGCCTCGGGTTCGGACGCGGCGCCCTCCTCCTCGGGCGGCACCTCGCCCAGGTAGTAGTCGGCGAGCGAGTCGAGCACCTCGAGGCCCATCGTGCGCACCGCGTTGTCCGGGTCGACCAACATCCGCGCGATGGCCTTGGCGGCGCCCCCTTCGACCGCGAAGAGCGGCGCCAGGAGCTTGGCCGCCATCCCGAGCGTCTCCGAGGTGTCGGGCAGCTCGCCGATCTCCTTGGCGGCGGCCTGGAGGATGGCCTTGCGGTGCTCGGGGTAGCCGCGGAACTCGTCGGCGATGAGGTCGCTCTTCTCGATGCCGCCGAGCCCCTCGGGGCGGAAGCCGGTCAGGGTGACGTTGAGCCTCTTGAGCAGCGCGACCGCGCGCTCCGGCGGCAGGGCGAGGTAGAAGAAGACCGAGAGCTGATCGCGCTCGAGCTCCTCGAGCCGCGCCTTGCGCAGGTCCGCGGCCGGAGCCTTGGTCTCCGGAGCGGCGCCCTTCGCCTCTTTTCGCTTCGCCATCAGATCTCCAGCCGAAGCAGGTCCTCTCCGTAGACGAAGAGGGTGCCGCGCGGCCGCGGCATGTCGAGCAGTTAGGCGCGGTGGGCGAGCGCGTCGTCGCCGAGGTGGCTCGAGGCGACGATGCGGCAGTTGAGTTGCGGCAAGAGCTTCTGCCAGTTGGCGCTTCCGAGGTGGCGGTCGTAGCCCCCCTGCCAGAGCGAGCACTCGGCGACGAAGAGGTCGGCCCCGGCCGCGAGAGGCACCAGTTCGTCGGACCAGCCGGTGTCGCCGGTGAAGGCGAGCGTCGCGCCGCCGCTCTCGAGGCGAATCGAGTAGGCGCGTTCGGGAAGGTCCTGGTGGAACGCAGGAATCGGCAGGACCCGCCGGCCGGCGATCTCGCCGGGGCGGTTGTCCGTCCACTCGGCGAAGCGCAGATCGAAGGGGACGGCGTCGCGCAGGATGTCGCGGTAGCAGGCGGCGGCGAGGGAGCGGACCCGTTCCTCGACCCCCGGCGGGCCGGCGATGGTCAGCGGCCCCCGGCCCGGCGTGCGGTAGATGCCGTCGAGGATCAGGAACGGCAGCCCCGCGAAGTGATCGCCGTGCAGGTGGGTGACGAGGACCGAGTCGAGCGCGGCCGGGTTCTTGCCGAGGCGGCGGAGCGCCATCAGCGCGGTCGGGCCGAAGTCGACCGCGCAGGCGCCCAGCGCGTCCTCGACGAGGTAGCAGGAGTGGCCCCGTCCTCCGGCGTTGAAAGCATCCCCGCTGCCGAGGAAGGTGACCGCGGTCCGGGCCATCCCCTAGAAGTAGGTGACCAGGCCGTAGCCGAGGCCGAAGCCGAAGGCCACCGGGCTGCCGTTGGTCGGGACGAAGATGCCGACGGGGATGAACGCGGAGAGACCCCAGCCACGCGAGAGGAAGAACTCGACACCGAGGTCGAGGTCGACGCCGAAGAGACCGGTGTTCCCGCCGTAGGCGGTCGTGTCGCCGGTGATGGCCCCCAGCAGGAGACCCAGACTGACGTACGGATTGAGGTGGATCCGATCCGAGATCACGCGCCCGAGATTCAACTTCGCGAACGGCTCGAGGCCGAATTCGAAGGCGCTCGCGGAATCGATCGACGCGAAGTCGAGCGCGAGGGCGCCCCCGATCTCGAGCATGTCCGTGATGAAATAACCCACGCCTCCGTTGATCCCGAAGCCGAACTGGCTGCCGCCTTCGCCTCCGAGGAAGCCGAATCCGCGGGTGACGGTGTCGGCGGTGAGATTGGTCGCGTTCAGGATCGGCGGCGCGTCGAGGAAGAGCTGGACGTCCCCGCTCCCGGGAAGCGGCGAGGACGACTCGGCGGAGGTCCACGAGGGCTTCTGCCCGAGCGGCGCGTTCTGGGCGAAGGCGGCCGGGGCCAGACTGACCGCGACGATCGCGGCGAGCAGGTGACGGATCAAGGGCTTTCCTCCTCGGCCGTCAGTGATACCAGATCGCCGGCCCGGGTGCACGGCTCGGCGCCCCAAAATCATTCACGAAACGTCCGCCGCGGCGGCTTCCCAGAACCTGCGGGCGCCCGGTATCCTTCCCGTCGTGGCCCGAGGCGGACTGCTATTCGTACACCGGATCTCGGTCGGCGCGGCGATCGGTCTGAGCGCGCTCTTGCTGCTCTACGGAATCGCGCGCTTCGCGGCGCGCGGCGACCGCGGAGCGCTCGCGACCGGTCTCGTAGCGGCGGTGGTCGGCGTCGGCCTCGCTGTCTACTTGCGCTGGCTCGGCCGCAGGCCCCCCGCACCACCGGGGGGCGAAGTCTAGGGATTCGCGGGAGCGGTGGCCGGCGCGGTGGTGGCCGGCGCGGCGGTGTCGGGCGGGGGCGTCCACGGCGGCTGGTTCGCGAGCTTCTGTCGCAGCGCCTCCGCCTGCGGCGTGCCCTTCATCTCGATGAGCGCGTGCACGTAGTAGGCGATCGCCCAGATGTCGCTGTCGGGCAGCGAGCCCTTCCAGGACGGCATCGCGGTCCCGCCGACGCCCGAGGCGATGGTCAGGAAGATGTCCTGGATCCCCGAGCCGTCGCGCACGTCGTTGAAGAGGAAGTCCGGCGGCAGGAGCTTGAGCTTCGGGTAGCTGCCGTCCTTCCGGGGTGGGTAGTGCTTGTCGACGTAGTCGCTCTCCTTCTGCTCGGGCTGGTACATGGCCGCCCTGAACTCCGTCGTCCCGTTGCCGGTCAACTCCTTGCTGTCCTCGTAGATCTGCTGGCGCGTCTCGTACGCCGCGTGGCACTGCAGGCACTGCGCGAGGCCGTGGTAGAGCTTGGCGCCGCGGGCGACGGCCTCCTTGGCCTTCGCCGGTCCCCACGGATCGGGTCCGGGGACGATGTCCGCGCCCGGCGCGTCGGACTGCCAGCGCGGGGAGAACGTCTTGATGTACTGGATGATGTCGCGGAGGGTGTCGTCCGGCACCTGCCAGGCCAGCATCGCCGTCCCATGCAGGCCGCCGCGGACGATCCGCATGAAGTCCGCGTCGGTCGGGAGCTGCCCCGACGGCACGTGGGCGAACTTGAAGGTGGCCGCGGTGAAGTCGCGCGGGGGCGGCCGCAGGCCGTAGGAGGCAGGGCCGGTTCCGTCGCCCTTGTCGCCGTGGCACGGTCGGCAGTACTGCGTGAACGCCTCCTTGCCGCGGTTGAGCTGCTCGGCCGAGACCTCGACGCCGCCGAGTTTCATCGGCTTGTCGAAGGCCGGCTCGCAGCCGATCAGGCTTGCCAGGGCGGCCACCGCCGCGAGCGGGAAGATGCGTGACGCCATGAGCTCCTCCGAGAACCTGCGCTAGAAAGCAAAGACCGTGGCGAACAGCACGAGCCAGACCACCCCGACGAAGTGCCAGTACATGGCCCAGAGCCGCACCGCGAGGTGGCGGGCCGGGCTGTAGATCCCCCGGGCGATGCGACGGGCGAGGACCCCGAGCGCGACCACGCCAACAAAGGCGTGCAGCGCGTGGAACGCCGTCAGCCCCCAGAAGACAGAGGGGTAGGGGCCGGCCTGGGGGACGAGCCCCGACTTCCAGACCTGCACCCAAAGCAGGCCCTGCAAGGCGAGGAAGATCGCGCCGAGGGCGAACGCCGTCGCGACGAGCCGGGCCGAGGACCGCTCGCGCAGCCGGGCATAGCCCATCTGCAGCGCGACGCTCGAGAGCGCGATGACCGCGGTGTTCACCGCCGGCAGCAGTCGCGGGAGCCTCGGGAGCCCGGGCGGTGGCCACCGGTGCACGCCGATCCGGACCGCGCCGTAGGCGAAGAACAGTCCCGCGAAGAGCATCGCCCACGACCCGAGGAAGATCACCATCCCGAGCCAGGCGGTGTTCTCCTCCCGCTGCCGCGGGGGCGGGTAGGGCAGGATGTCGGTCACGGCGGTGGCCACGGCGACGGCTCAGTGCGCCTCGGCGAGCTTGGGCGCGGCCTGCCCGGACTTCTCGCCCGGCATCTCCTCCCACTGACCGATCCAATCGCGGCCGAGCGCCTTCTTGACCGCTGGATCGCCCAGCTCGTGCGGCCCGCGCTGCACGTGGGGGACGACGTCGAAATTGTGGTAAGGCGGCGGCGACGGGGTGTCCCAGTCGAGCGTACCGACCTCCCAGGGGTTGTCCGACGCCTTCTTGCCCGCGAAGACGCTGACCACGAAGTTGTAGACGAAGACGAGTTGGGCGGCGCCGAGGATGAACGCGAAGTAGCTCGTCCACTGGTTGAGCGGCTGGAGGTGGCGCAGGAACGTGTACTGGTAGGGGTCGAAGAGGCGGCGCTGCTGGCCCGAGTAGCCCGCGAGGAGCTGGCCGCCGAAGACCAGCGGGATGAAGATCATCGAGAACCAGAAGTGGATCTTGCCGAGCGTCTGGTTGAGCTGGCGCCCGAACATCTTGGGGAACCAGAAGTAGATGCCCGCCATGCTCGCCATGAACGACGCGGCCGCCATGGTCAGGTGGAAGTGCCCCACGACGAACATCGTGTCGTGGAGGTAGAGGTCCATCGAGACGATGGCGAGGAAGAGGCCCGTGAGCCCGCCCAGGCCGAAGACGAAGACCGTGCCCATCGTCCAGAGCATCGGCGTCTCGAGCCGGATGGAGCCCTTCCACATCGTCTGCAGCCAGTTCAGGAACAGGACCTCGGCGGGGACGCTGATCATGACCGTGAACGTCATGAAGCCCTTGCCGAGGAGCGGGGCCATGCCCGTCACGTACATGTGGTGTCCGTAGACGATGGCCGAGAGCAGGGTGACCGCGACCATCGCGCCCACCGAACCCTTGTAGAAGTAGGACGGCTTGCGAGAGAAGAACGAGAGGAGATCGCACATGATCCCCCAGGCCGGGAGGATCAGGATGTAGACCTCTGGATGGCCGAAGATCCAGAAGAGGTGCTGAAAGACGAGGGGATCGCCGCCGCCGTTCACCGCCGAGGCGCCCGCGATGAAGAACTGCGTTCCGAAGAGCCGGTCGAGCAGGAGCAAGAGCCCCCCCGACCCGAGCACCGGCACGAACAGGACGTTCAGGATGGCGGTGAGCCACATGCCCCAGACGGTGAGCGGCAGCCGCCCCCAGGTCATTCCGGGCGCACGGCAGCGGATCACCGTGGTGATGTAGTTGATGCCGCCCATGATGGTGGCGACGCCGGTGACGAAGATCGCCATCACCGCGAGGGTCTGTCCCCAGCCGGGCGTCCCGATGCTGTCGGAGAGGGGCGGGTAGGTGGTCCAGCCCGCGGAGGCCGCCCCCATCTTGACGAAGAAGGCGGCGATCATCAGCGCCTGCGAGACGAGGAACGTCCAGAACGACAGCATGTTCAGCGTGGGGAACGCCATGTCCCGGGCGCCGATCATGAGCGGGATGGTCAGGTTTCCGAACGCGCCGATGAGGATCGGCGTGATGGCGAAGAAGATCATGATGAGCCCGTGCATCGTGAAGATGGACGGGTAGAGGGCCGGGGTGATGATGCCGCCGCTCTTGCGCAAGAACAGGGAACCGTAGATGGGCATCGGCTGGCCGGGGTAGGCCCACTGCCAGCGGATCATCATGGCGAGGCTGCCGCCGAGGGCCAAGAAGATCAGGCCCGCCCAGAGGAACTGCTTCGCGATGTACTTGTGGTCGGTCGAGAAGACGTAGCGCCGCCAAAACGAAGTCGGGGGCGGGTGGATCGGCTGGATGTCCATGGTCAGATCCCTTCCTCGTGGGCCGCGCCGGCCGCGCGTGCGGTGGCGGCCTTGGGCAGCGGCGGCTGGTCGCCCTCGATCGGCCGCGGGTTCGTCCAGTCCCAGCCCCAGTGCGCCACCGTGTCCGCGGGATCGTAGGCGCGCTCGGCGTTGGCCGAGGCCTCGCGCAGCCAGCGCTGGTAGTCGGCCTCGGGCAGGACGGTGAAGAGGGCCCGCATCTTGTAGTGGTTGATGCCGCAGTGCTGGGCGCAGCCGACCTCGTACTCCCCGGTCTCCTTGGGGCGCAGCCAGAGGTGGTTGACCATCCCGGGCATCGCGTCCATCTTCACGCGGAAGTTCGGGAAGTAGAGGCTGTGGATCACGTCCGTCGAGGTGATCTCGAAGATGACGGGAGCGCCCACCGGGGCGCGGATGTCGTTGAGCGTGACGACGTCGTCAGGCGTGTTGAACTTTCCGTCCGGCCCGGCGTACCGGGCGCTCCACGCCCACTGGTGCGCGTCGATCTCGATCTTGATCGCGTTCGGGTCGGCGTCGACCGGGGCGAAGTTCCAGAACACCTCGCTCATGTCGCGCATCGTGTCGATGTAGAGGTCCGCGTCGGCGGCCACGAGTACGCCGATGACGACCAGGCTGACGATCTGCCCGCGGCGCGTCACGTGGGTGTAGAACGCCTCGTGCTTGCGGCCGTGGAGGATGGCGGCAAGCAACATCCAGACGACCATGATCCCGAACATCACCGCGATGAAGATGACGGTCTCGTGGATGAGCTCGTCGATGCGGTACCCGTCGGCGGATGCGTCGGGCGGAAGGCCCAGCCCCTTGGCGGTGACCGGCTCCGCCAGCGCGCGGGCCGAGAGGCCGAGCGCGAGGGCGGCGGTCCAGAGCGATTGCAGGCGTCTCATGTGTCTTTCTCCGGAGGGCGCTAGCGCGGTTCGAGGTCGGCCGAGGTACGCCGGACCGCGCGCAGCACCAGCCAGCCGATGACGTAGGGAAGGGTGATGAGGGCGCCGACGAGGAGCTTCGTCGCGGTCGTGAAGCCGGTCCGGCCCGCGCAGTACGGACACGCGAAGGCGACGCCCGGGACCGAGAGGATGGCGGTGCAGAGCGACCAGAGCCAGAGCGGACGCGTCATGCCGGCAGCCGCCTCCACATCGCGTCCGCGATCAGCACCATCGCGTAGAGCGCGGGCGTCGCAAGCGGGATCGCCACCATCCACTTGAGCACCTTGGTCTCCCAGCGCAGGTGCATGAAGAAGAGGCCGACCAGCGCCGCCTTGGTGACGGCGAGGAATATCAGGGCCAGGATCATCGGGTGCTTGCCGATGCCCGGCATCTTCACGACCCCGACCTCGAGGACAGTGAGGACGAAGAGCGCGGCGAAGATGCCCAGGTACTGCTTGCGGGTCGCGTGCGACGACATGCTCGGCTCCGTGGGTCTGCCCGTCAGGGGACGAGGTAGATGAGGGTGAAGACCAGGATCCAGACGAGGTCGACGAAGTGCCAGAAGAGTCCGACCAACTCGACCGCGCCGGGCCGGCCGTCGAGCTTGCCGCGCAGCGTGTTGATCAAGACGACGGTCAGATAGCAGACGCCGGCGAAGACGTGGCAGCCGTGGAAGGTGGTGGTGACATAGAAGGTGTTGGCGTAGTCGGAGTGGCCGAAGATCAGCCCCTCGCCGACGAGGCCGTGCAACGGATGCGTCGAGAACGCGGGGAAGAAGCCGAAGTACTCGTGCATCTGGCCGCAGAGAAAGGCGACGCCGCCCAGGATGGTGAGCACCAGCCAGAAGGCGGTCTTCTTGCGGTCGTTCTCGACCGCGGCCGAGTAGGCCATCACCATGCTGACCGACGAGCAGATGAGCAGGAACGTCAGGAACGCCGTGAAGTTGATGCCCAGCTCGGGCTCGCCCGGGTGGTGCCAGACGGTGCTCCCGCCGCGAAGCAGGCCGTAGCCGAGCAGCAGGCCCGAGAAGGAGAAGGCGTCGGAGAGCAGGAAGATCCACATCGCGATCTTCCCGGGCGTCGCGAGGCCGAAGAACTCGTCCTGGGGCCAGTCCACGGGGCCGTGGTGTCCGTGCGCCTCGGCGTGGCTGTGAAGGGTTTCGGCAGTGGCGGACGCGCTCATCAGTCGAATGGCTCCTTCTGAATGGAAGCCCCTTGCTACACCCTCTCCCGTGGAAAAGGCAAGCGCAGATCTCGCGCCGCGCAGACCTTGCCGCGCAGGGACTGCGGGGTCGGTTTCCTCCGACAATTCGAGGGGTTGACCTGCGCCGCCCCGTGGCTTAGTTTCCCGCGGCCTATGGTTCAATCGCAGAGTCTACCGGGAGACATCGGGAGCCGGACGGAGGCCTTCGTGTCGAGGCTGGTGGGCTCCGCGCTCTTCTGGGTCCTCCTCGTCTTTTCGATCGCGAGCTATCCCGTCATCCACTCCCTGCGGGCGCGCGTTCCCCCTCCGCCACCCGTCTTCGGGACGCTTCCGGCGTTCACCCTGGTGGATCAGTCCGGCCAGTCGATCCGCTTCGGCCCGATCGGGCCGGGCGCCGGGCCGGGCTTCGACGACCTGCGCGGCAAGGTGTGGGTCGCGACCCTCGTCTCACCCAAGGACCCGGTGTCGGCGGCGTTCCTGACTCGGCTCTCCTCGCTCCAGGTCCACGTCGAGAACCTCGGCGCGGACTTCGCGCTGGTCACGTTCTGCCGCGACGAGACGCCCGCGGAACTGGCCGGCATCGCGCACGGCCACCGCGCGAGCCCCCGGCTCTGGAAGCTGCTCTCCGGCTCCCCGGCGCCCGTCCGCGACGCACTCGTCGCCGGACTGAAGGAGGCCATCCACGGCAGCCCGGGCGGCATCGACCTCGAGAGCCTCGACCGAGGCAACACGCTGGTCCTGATCGACCGCGAGGGACGGATCCGGGGCTACTTCGACGGCTCCGACGTCCCCTCGGTCAACGGCCTGCTGCGCGAGATCGGCCTCGTCGCGAACCACCTCGGCTGAGGGGCGCCTGCCCTCTCAGCCGGAGGGCCAGTGGTAGAGCATCAGGTAGACGACGACGCCGGTCACCGATACGTACATCCAGATCGGAAACGTCCAGCGCGCGATGCGCCTGTGCTGGGCGAAGCGCGCGGAGAGCGCGTGGTGGAGCGCGAAACCGACGAGCGGCACCACGACGGCCGCGAGGATCATGTGGGGGACGAGGATCGCGAGGTAGACGCCGTGCCAGACGCCGTGCCCCCCGAATCGCCGGGTGCCGTGGAGCGCGGCGCGGGTCAGGTAGCCCGCGAGGAAGAGCGCCGAGGCCCCGACCGCCGACAGCATCGCGACCCGGTGGACGTCGCGTCGGCCGCGGCGGATGGCGAAAAAGCCGACGATCAGGCAGGCGGCGGAGAGCGCATTGAAGCAGGCGTTCACGCCGCCGAGGTAGGGGACGATCCCCACCTCAACTCCCCCGGGCGAGCCGGGCCGCGTCGCGGGCGAGATGGGCGACGCCCGGACCGTCGCTGTCGTAGTAGCCACGGATGTGGCCCCGGCGGTCGACGAGCACGAGCCGCTCGTCGTGCACCACGTCGCCCTCCCCCGCGTCCGGGTCGCCGCCCAGCATCGTGAGCTTGAAGCCGTGGGTGACGAGCGCCTGGACCCGGTCGACCGGGCCGGTCAGGAAGCTCCAGCGGGCGAAGTCCGCGCCCGCCTTGCGGCCGTAATCGGCGAGCACCGCCGGGCCGTCGTGGGCCGGGTCGACGCTGAAGGTCACGAGGCGGACCGGGGTGGCGCCGAGTTGGCGCTGGAGCGATGCCATCCGCTCGGTCAGCCGCGGGCAACTCTCGGCGCAGCGGGTGAAGACGAAGTCGGCAATCCAGGGCGCGCCCCGGAGCTGCGCCGAGCCGAAGGGCCTCCCGCCCTCGTCGGTGAGCTGAAAGGGCGGAAGCGCGCCGTCGTCGGGGAGCGGCGGCGGCGGCCGGAGGCGCTGCAAACCGATGGAGAGCAGCCCGGTCAACGCGCCGATCGCCAGGCCGAAGACCGCGCCGCGGGCGATGAACCGCCGGACCCGCGGCAGGTCGGGTGGGGAAGGCATGTCAATCTTCTGGGACTCGTCCACCGCGCCTTCATATTCTCGGCGTCCCCTTGCCGCAACGGCGACGTTCCCGAGCGCCGAGAAGTACGGATGCGAGGCGTGACCGCGTGAGGACCAAAACCGTGCGGATTCATTTACGGTGAGGATCGCGGCGACCGAGCAACGAATCAGATGCGCCCTTGTCGGCGCTCGGGTCAGCGCTTGCGGACGCAGGCCGCAACCGCCGCGGCGAGCGAGACGGCCGCGAATCCCGCGAGGACTGCGAGCGAGGCCGCCGCGCCGGCGGGCACCGCCGCCGCCTGCCCGACCGGCAGGTGGCCCCCGTAGAGGGCGAGCCGCGCCGCCCCCACCGCGTACGAGAGCGGGTTGTAGCGCAGCACCATCTGGAACGCCGGGTAGCGCGCCGAGGCGGGGAACATCGCGCCCGAGACGACCCACAGCGGGACCAGGAGCGTCATCTGAATCGCGTGGAAGGCCTGGAGGTTGTCCAGCCACCAGGCAACCGCGAAGCCGAGCGCCGAAAGGCCGAAGGAGGCGAGCGACAGCGAGAGGACGAGCAGCGGCCAGTCCACTCGCCCGAGGCCGTAGCCGGCCCCCGGCGCGAGCAGCAGGAAGAGCGCGGCCTGGATGAGCGCGACCGTCGCGGCCCCGAGGCAGCGGCCCACGACGAGCGCGCCGCGCGAGCCGGGCGCGACCAGGACCGGCAGGAGGAAGCCGGCGTGCCGGTCCTCGATGACCGAGACGGTCGCGAAGATCGAGGCGAACACGACGACCATCAGGATGACGCCCGGGTAGAAGTACTCGAGGTAGCCCACCGAGGAGCCGGGCATCCGGAACGTCCCCGCGAGGCCCGAGCCGATGAGGCCCCAGAAGAGGATCGGCTGGCCGAGGGCGCCCACGATCCGGCTCGGCTGGCGCAGGAAACGCACGACGTCGCGGCGCCAGAGGACCGAGACGACGGCCCACTCCTGCGCCCAGATCGACGGCCGCCGCGCGGCGGGTCGCATCGCGAGGTCTTCGGTCGCCGTGCTCACGCGGCCCTCGGTCGTTTCGGGGGGCCCGTGTGCTGCTCGGCCTCCGGCCTGCGCTGCTCCGGGGGGCTTGCCCCCCTCTGAACGGCTCGGGGGGACGCCCCCCGTTCCCCCGCGCCCTCGGGCGGGCTCATCCGCCCTCCCTCGGGCTGCTCGTCGTCCTCGAGCCGCTGTCCGGTGATCTGGAGGAAGACGTCCGCGAGCGAGGGACGGCGCAGGTTCACGCTGCGGAGCGCGCCGGCGGGCAGCGCCTCGACGAGCCGCGGGATCCACTCGTGCCCCTGTTCGCGCTCGATGCGGAGCGTTCGCCCTTCCGCCCGGACGTCGAGACCGAAGCGTCCGGAGAGGAGCGCGCGCGCCGCCTCGGGGTCGTGGCCGTCGCCCAACTCGAGGGCGATCACGTCGCCGCTCAGCCGCCGGCGCAATCCGTCCACGGTGTCGCAGGCCACGGCGCGCCCGCCGTGGAGGACGAGGATCCGCTGGCAGTGCTCGGCCTCCTCGGGCCGGTGGGTCGTCACGAGCACGGTCAGCCCCTCCTCCTGCCGCAGCCGGTCGAGCCTGCGCCACGTCCGCTGGAACGACGCCTCGTCGAGTCCGGAGGTCGGCTCGTCGAGCACCAGGATCGAGGGGCCGTGGACCAGCGCGCGCGCGATCTCGAGCTTGCGCCGCATGCCGCCCGAGAAGCGTGACACCGGCTCGTCCGCCCGGTCGGCCAGCTCCGCGAAGTCGAGGAGCCGACCGATGCGGCGGGCGGCTTCCCGGCCGCGGACCGAATGGAGCGCGGCGCCGAGCGTCAGGTTCTCGCGGGCGGTGAGCTTCTGGTCGAGGCTCGCCGCCTGGAAGACCACGCCGATCGCCGAGCGCAGCCGCCGGTCACCGGCGCGGACCTCGCGCCCCTGGAAGCGGAAGCTGCCGCCCTGCGGCGTCAGCAACCCGGTGAGGACGTGGAACGTCGTCGTCTTGCCCGCCC
>DAIDIT010000077.1 GCA_027451705.1 Pseudomonadota bacterium | reverse complement strand
GGTCGGGGTCGGGGTCGCGGTCGCGGTCGCGGTCGCGGTCGGGGTCGGGGGCTTGCCATTCGCCCGCCTCGGCGGTACGCACAGCGCGAAATTCGTCGGAGGTCCCGCCATGGAAGCGTTGCCCGTGAAGATCCAGAACCTGATCGGCGGCGAGTGGGTGCCCGCGCGGTCGGGCAAGACCGCGCGGACCGTCTCGCCCGCGGACACCCGCGTCGCGGTCACCGACTCGCCGGTCAGCGGCGAGGACGACCTCGCGGCGGCGGTCGCCTGGGCGCGCAAGGCGCAGGGGCAGTGGGCCCGCACGCCGGTGCCGCAGCGCGGGGCGATCCTCGGCCGCGCCGCCCAGCTCCTGCTCGAGCGGCGCGAGACGGTCGCGCGGGCGATGACGATCGAGGAGGGCAAGACGCTCCCCGAGAGCCGCGGCGAGGTCGACAAGGCCATCCGCGTGCTCGAGTTCAACGCCGCCGAGGCGCGGCGGCCGGTCGGCGAGGTCATCCCCTCCGAGATCGCCGGGACGTTCTGCTACACGACGCGCGCGGCCGTCGGCGTCGTCGCCGCGATCTGCCCCTGGAACTTCCCGGTCTGCATCCCCGTCTGGAAGATCGCGCCCGCCCTGCTCGCGGGCAACGCGGTGATCTTCAAGCCCGCGTCGCTCACGCCGTGGACGGGCATGCTGGTCGCGCAGGTCTTCTCGGACGCGGGGCTCCCTCCGGGCGTCCTCGCGATGCTCGCCGGCCCGGGCGGGTCGCTGGGCCAGGCGCTCGTCGAGCACCCGGCGATCGCCGCGGTGAGCTTCACCGGGAGCAACGAGGTCGGCGGCCGGCTCTACGCGGCCGGGGCGCGGATGGGCAAGAAGATCCAGTGCGAGATGGGCGGCAAGAACGCCCTCGTCGTGCTCGACGACGCGGACGTCGAGCTGGCCGCGAAGGCCACCGTCCAGGGCGCGTTCGGGTCGACGGGGCAGCGCTGCACCGCGACCTCGCGCGCCGTGGTCGACAGGAAGGTCGCCCCGGAGTTCACGCGGCGCGTCGTGGAGCTCGCGCGCGCGATCGCGGTGGGCGACGGGCTCGCCGACGGCGTCACGATGGGGCCGTCGGTCGACGAGCGGCAGATGAAGACCGTCCTCGCGGGGATCGAGCGGGCGCGGGAGGGCGGCGCGAAGCTGCTCTGCGGCGGCGAGCGGCTCTCCGACCCCGCGCACGCGCACGGCTTCTTCGTCGCGCCGACGGTCTTCGCCGGCGTGCGGCCCGACATGGCCCTCGCGCAGGAGGAGCTGTTCGGCCCGGTGCTCGCGATCCTCGAGGCCGACGGCGACGGCGAGGCGCTCGAGTTCGCGAACTCGACCCGCTACGGCCTAACCGCGTCGGTCTACACGCGCGACCTCTCGCGCGCCCAGGCGTTCGTCGAGGGCCTCGAGGCCGGGATGATCCACGTCAACAACCCGACCGTGGGCGGCGAGGCGCAGCTCCCCTTCGGCGGGGTCAAGGCGACCGGCGTCGGCGCCCGCGAGATGGGCCGCTCGGCGTGGGACTTCTACAGCGAGGTCAAGACGGTCTACGTCGACACGACGGGCCGCCCGCGCGCCGGAAACCTCTACTGAGCGCGAAGGACCTCCGCGGGCGGCCCTGCGCGGGCCGAAGGCCAAGCGGCCGGAATCAGACAAGCCGTCGTCCCGACTGACGAATTGCAAACACGCGCCGCCCGCGCGGGGCCTTGTCAACCCACTTGGGGCTGTGGTCTAAGGTCGACGATGCGCAGCGAGCTCCAGGGGCCCTCGTCGCGTTCGAGCGGGCTGGTGGACGTCCTCGATCGGGTCCTCGACAAGGGGCTCGTGATCGCGGGGGACGTGAAGGTCTCCCTCGCGGACGTCGAGCTTTTGACCATCCGCATCCGACTCCTCGTCTGCTCCATCGACAAGGCGCAGGAGATCGGCCTCGACTGGTGGAAGTTCGACCCCCACCTCGCACCGGGCCGGCGGCCGGCCGCGGACGAGAACGAGGCGCTGCGCAAGCAGGTCCGCGCGCTCGAGCGAGAGGTGCGGGCGCTGCGCCGGCCCCGCAGCGTCGCCGCGAACCGGCCGCTGCTCTCCGCCACGAACCGCAGAGGAGGTAGCAATGCCCGTTGAAAGAGCGTCCGGAGGAACCAGTCTCATCGACGTGCTCGACCGCGTGCTCGACAAGGGCATCGTGATCGACGCCTGGGTTCGGGTCTCGCTGGTCGGCATCGACCTGCTCACCGTCGAGGCGCGCGTCGTCGTCGCCTCGATCGACACCTACCTCAAGTACTCCGAGGCGGTCGGCCAGGCGGCCCCCGCGAGCAAGCCGCTCGCGGAGGGGAAGAGCCACGACGAGCTGCTCGCCGAGAACGTCTCGCTGCGCGCGCAGCTCGCCGAGGCGAAGGAACGCGTGCCGCGGCGCCGCGGCCTCCGGAGCTAGCGGAGCGCCGGCGTGTCGGTGCACGAGCAGCGCGGCGGCCAGGCCCTCTCGCGCCGCCAGCGGCGGCCGTCCAGCCCGTCGGCGCGGGTGGCGATGCTCGAACAGCTCCTGCTCGCCGAGCGGCAGGAGGCCGCGGCGCGGCTCGTCGTCGCCTGGCTCGGGAGCCGGGCGGGACTGTCGCGGGCCGTCTGCCTGCTCTTCGAGACCTCCGACCGGCTGCGGCCGGCCGCGAGCCTGGGATTCCCGCGCGGGCGAATCGCCGGCTTCGAGCTCGCCGCCTCGCACGAGGACCACCCGCTTGTCGCCGCCCTCGTCGCGAGCGGCCCGACGCCGTTCTCGCGCGAGACCCGCACCGACCCCGCGCTGGTGACGCCCTTCGGAGCCGCGCCCTTCCTCGCCGTGCCGCTGCGGTCGGCCGCCGACGGCGACCGGCCCGCGGGCCTGCTCCTGTGCGGCCGCGACGGCGACGAGCGCGAAATCCTCTGGGCCGCCTCCCTGCTCGGCAACCGCCTCGTCCACCTCCAGGCGCTGCGCCAGCGGATCGAGGCCGAGCGCGGCCTGGCCCACGACCGCGCGATGCTCCACGGCATCGTGCACGCGGTCCCCGACCCGATCGTCCTCACCGACGGCGAGGGGCGCGTCGTCCTCGCCAACGCCCAGGCCGAGCGGCTCTTCGTCGCGACCGACGACAAGAGCGAGGGCTGGCAGCGGGCCGTCACGCTCAACAACATGTTCTTCTCAGCGGCGCTGAGCCAGCGCGCCGTCGAGGGCGGCGAGCCGACGCGCCGCGAGCTGCTCCTCGTCGACCCCGCCGACGGCTCGGACCTCGTCTTCGAGCTGCTCTCCGGCGCGGCGCGCGACCGGCGCGACGACCGCGGCATCGTCTCGGTGCTCCACAACGTCACCGACCTGCGCCAGGCCAACCGCCAGATCGAGGAGAGCTTCGAGCAGCTCAAGCTCGCCGAGGCGCAGGTGCGCGCCGACCGCGACCGCCTCGACCTGATCATCGACTCGGTCGCGGACCCGATCCTCGCGACCGACGCGGGCGGCAGCGTGGTCTTGATGAACCGGCCCGCGGAGCGGCTCTTCGCGGCGGAGTCCGGGGACGCCGCCGGGGCCGATCACCGCATCGTGCGCGCCAACGACGCCCAGTTCTCCTCGTTCGTCTCGAACGCGCTGCTCGCCCAGGGCGAGATCTGGCGCGACGAGCTGGTGTTGACCGACCCGGTCGACGGACGCGCGATCCCGGTCGAGGGCGTCGCTGGCAAGGTGCTCTCCTCCCGCGGAGAGCTGACGGCGGTGGTGACGATCCTGCACGACGTGACCGAGGCGCAGGAGAAGGCCCGCCTCTACGAGCAGCTCGAGCTGGCCTCCCAGGGCCTCAAGGCCAAGGTCGAGTCCGCGACCGCGGAGCTGCTCCGGCAGAACGAGCTCCTGCGCCGCCAGCACCTCCAGCTCGAGCAGGCCTCCGCCGCCAAGAGCCAGTTCCTCGCCAACATGTCGCACGAGCTGCGGACGCCGCTCAACGCCATCCTCGGCTACACGGGCATGCTCCGCGAGGGGCTCTACGGCCCGCTCGCCCCGCCGCAGCAGAAGCGGCTCGAGCGGGTCGACTCCAACGCGCGCCACCTGCTCGCGATCATCAACTCGATCCTCGACATCTCCCGCATCGAGGCGGGGCGGATGCCGATCCTGGCCACGCGGTTCGACCTGGCCGAGCTGGTGGACGAGGTGATGGCCGAGGTCGAGCCGCTCATCGCCCAGTCGAAGCTCGAGGTGCGCGCGCGCGTCGCCCGCGACCTGCCCCCACTTCGGACCGACCGGCAGAAGGTCAAGCAGATCATCATCAACCTGATCTCGAACGCCCTCAAGTTCACCCCGCAGGGGCGCGTCGGCCTGTCCGTCCGGCGCGCCGGGCGCGGCCACGTCACGATCGCGGTCGCGGACACCGGCATCGGGATCCCGGCCGAGCACCAGGCGCGCATCTTCGACGACTTCCAGCAGGTCGACAGCTCGACGACCCGCGAGTACGGTGGCACCGGCCTCGGCCTCGCGATCTGCAAGCGGCTCGCGGACATGCTCGATGCGCGCCTCACCCTGTCGAGCTGGCCGGGCGCGGGCTCGACGTTCACGCTCCACTTGCCCGTCCGGATCGACGGCCGCAGGAAGAAGGAGTCCCAGGATGGCTAGGGGTTCGAAGGGCGCGGCCGCCGCGCGCAAGCGGCCGCTCATCCTCCTCGTCGACGACTTCGCGGACAACCGCGAGATGTACGCCGACTACCTGACCTTCTCGGGCTTCGAGGTCGCCGAGGCGGCCGACGGAATCGAGGCGCTCGACAAGGCCTTCGCGCTGCGGCCGGACCTGATCGTGATGGACCTCTCGCTGCCCGGCCTCGACGGCTGGGAGGCGACGCGCCGGATCAAGGACGACGCGCGGACCCGCGACATCCCGGTGGTCGCGGTGACCGGCCACGCGCTGACGGGCCACGAGAAGAAGGCCAAGGACGCCGGCTGCGACGCCTTCCTGCCCAAGCCGTGCCAGCCACAGGACCTGCTCGAAACCGCGCGGCGGCTGATGCACAATGGCGCCTTGGCCCCCGAGGAGAGGTGACGATGCCCAGAGCGCAGAAGGTCCGCAACCGCGCGGTGGGGGCGAGCCCGCCCCGGCGCGCCCTCCGTCCCGCGTCGAACCGGCCGGCCGCGGCACGGGGCCTGGGCAAGTACGTCTACTGCGTCATCCAGTCGAGCAAGCCGCAGACGTTCGGGCCGATCGGCCTCGGCGCGCAGCCGGCGCCGGTCCACACCGTCCACCACCGCGACATCGCCGCGGTCGTCTCGGACACGCAGATCCAGCTCCACGACCCGACGCGCGAGAACGTCCTCGCCCACGAGCGGGTGAACGAGACGGTCATGCGCAAGTTCACGGTCATCCCGATGTCGTTCGGGACGGTCTTCAAGACCGAGGCCGACATCGAGGAGCTGCTCCGCTCGGCGTACGAGGCCTTCCGCGAGGTGCTCGCGAAGATGGCCGACAAGCTGGAGTTCGGGGTGAAGGTCCTCTGGGACCGCGACGAGATGGTCCGGCAGATCGAGGCGGAGGAGGAGGAGGTGCGCTGGCTCCGCAAGCAGATCTCGAGCGAGCGCGGCTCGACCTACCTCGCCCGGATGCAGCACGGCCGGCTCATCGACCGCGCGCTCCAGAGCCGCTCCGAGCGCTACCTCGGCGAGATCTTCGAGCGGCTGCGCGACGTCTCGGTCGCATCGCGCGTCAACAAGCCGATCGGCGACCGGATGATCGTCAACGCGGCGTTCCTGGTCTCGCGCGACAAGGAGGCGGCCTTCTCGGCGCGCCTCGAGGACCTGGGCACCCGCTACCCCCACCTGACGTTCAAGTTCACGGGGCCGTGGCCACCGTACAACTTCGTCAACATCCGGTTGAAGCTCGAGCGGGCCCGCGAGGCGACCCCCTGATGTTCGGGCTGGTCTCCGGCATCCGCTTCGTGCTCGACAAGGTCGGCCAGGCGGTCGACGCCGAGGTGGGGACGGGCGAGCGGGCCGAGGAGAACGTCCGCGACGAACTCCTGCGGCTCCAGCTCGAGCTCGAGGAGGGCCGGATCGGGGAGGCCGAGTTCGCCGCGCGCGAACGCGCGCTCTTCGACCGGCTGCACGAGCTGCGGCGGATCCGAGGCGTCGAGGAGCCGGCGGCGGGCGGGGTGCTGCGCGTCGAATCGGTCGAGGCCGACGCCGGCGAAGCGCCGCCGCGGCGGGGCGCGCGGTGAGGAAGCCGGCGAAGGTCGCGGCCCCGGACGCCGCGGTCTACGTCTACGGCGTCGCGCGCGGCGTGGTGGACGCGCCCGTCCGGCCGCCCCGCGGCGTGCCGGGCGCGGGACCCGCGAAGGCGTTGCCCGCGGGCGCGGGCCTCTTTCTCGTCGCCGCCGAGGTCCCGGCGGAGGACTACGCTTCGGGCGCGATCGAGCGCGGGCTGCGCGACCTCGACTGGGTCTCCCGCTGCGCGCTCGGGCACGAGGCGGTCGTCGAGTTCTTCTCGCGCCGGGCGACGCTCGCCCCGGCCAAGCTGTTCACCGTGTTCGACAGCGCCGAGCGCGCCGCCATGGACGTGCAGCTGCGCCGCCCCGCGCTCCTGCGCGTCCTGCGCCGCATCGAGGGGCGCGACGAGTGGGGCATCCGCGTCCGCGTCGGCCGCCTTCCCGCGCCCGCCGGCCGCCGGCCGGCGCCGTCGACGGGCACCGCTTTCCTCCGCCACAAGCAGGCCGCCCGGCACGCCGTCCGCGACGCCCTTCGCGAGGCCCGCGCCAAGACCTCGGCGCTGCTGCGCCGCCTCGGGGACGCGGCCGACGCGACGGTCGAGCGCGAGCCTCCGGCCGGTCCCGCCGGCGCGTCGCTCCTGCTCGACGCGGTCTTCCTCGTCCCGCGCGCGCGGGCCGGCGCGTTCCGCGCGCTCGCCGACGCCGAGTCGCGCGCCTGCCGGCGGGAGGGCCTCTCGTTCGACCTGACCGGCCCGTGGCCGCCCTACCACTTCAGCGGCGCCCGCAGATGAAAGCCGAGGAGCTGCTCGAGACCGCCGACGCCTCGCTGCTCGACCTCGTCGACCAGGTGCTCAACAAGGGCGTCGTGCTTCACGGCGACGTGGTGCTGGCGCTCGCCGACGTGGACCTCGTCTACCTCCGGCTCGAGGCGCTCTTGTGCGCCGCCGATCGCGTGAACGGGACGACGGCGGAGCCTGCGTGAGCCTGCTCTACGCCTACGCGCTCGCCGAGGCGCCCGCGCCCGCCGCGACCGGCCTCTTCGACGAGCCGGTCCGGTCCCTGGGGGGCGACGACCTCTTCGCCGCGGTCGGCCGCGTCGATCGGCAGCCGGAGGTCGCCCCCGCGACGCTGCGGCGGCACGACGAGGTCGTCCGTTCGCTCGCCACCGGCGCCGCGCTCCTTCCCTGCCGCTTCGGGACCCTCTTTCGGGACGAGGCGAGCCTTCTCGACGCGCTCCGGCAGGCGCGGGAGAAGCTGACCGCGGCCTTCGCGGAGGTCCGCGGCCGCGAGCAGATGACCGTCCGGGTCTTCGGCGAGAGCGCTCCCGCCGCACCGGCCGAGAGCGGCACCGCGTACCTCCGGGCCCGCAGCCGCGCGGCCTCCCGCGTCGCGGAGGCCGGCGATGCGTTGCGCTCCGCCCTCGGCGGTCTCGTCTTCGCGGAGCGGATCGAGGCGGGCGCGGCGCCGCCGCTGCTCGCGAGCGTGCACCACCTCGTGCCGGCGGGCGCCTCCCGCGACTACCTCGAGCGGCTCGCGCGGCCGGACGGCGTCCCGAGCGGCCTGCGCTTCACCGCGACGGGGCCGTGGCCCGCGTACGCCTTCGCCCCGGGGCTCGGCGCGTGAGCACCTCCTCGAAGGTGGAGCTGCGCGCGCTGCGCGCCGACGTGGCCCGCCGCGCCTTCTCCCGCCGCGGCCGGTGGAACGCGAACCCCGACGACGTGGAGCGCTCGGTCGTCAAGCTCGTCCTCGCGCTCGTCGAGTTCCTGCGCCAGCTCCTCGAGCGCCAGGCCATCCGGCGGATGGAGGCGGGGACGCTCGACGACGACGAGACCGAGGCGATCGGCCGCACGCTGATGCAGCTCGAGAAGACGGTCCGCGACCTCGCCGCCCGCTTCGACTTGACGATGGAAGATCTCCAGATCGACCTCGGTCCCCTCGGCCGCCTCCTCTGACGTCCTTGACAGTGGCGGGGGCGGCTCGCATCATCCGGGGCCCCTGACGCACCGCGTCCACCTGGAGACAGCCATGCCCCTCAAGCACTACCTCTTGACGCCCGGACCCACGCCGGTGCCGGAGCGCGTCGCGCTCGCGATGGCCGGCCCGATCCCGCACCACCGCGCCCCGGCGTTCGAGGCGCTCTTCGCCGAGGTCCGCGAGGGGCTGAAGTGGCTCTACGGGACGAAGCAGGACGTCCTGACGTTCGCGAGCTCGGGCAGCGGCGCGATGGAGGGCGCGATCGTCAACTTCTTCGAGCCCGGCGACGCGATCGCGACGGTCAACGGCGGCAAGTTCGGCGAGCGCTGGGGCAAGATCGGCAAGGCCTACGGGCTGGAGGTGCACGAACTCAATGTTGCATGGGGCCACGCCGTCGACCCGGCGCTCGTCGAGGCGGCGCTCCGCGAGAACCCGCGCATCCGGGCGGTCTGCGTGCAGGCGAGCGAGAGCTCGACCGGCGTGGCGCATCCCGTCCGGGAGATCGCCGCGGTCACCGGCAAGACCGACGCCCTGTGCATCGTCGACGCGGTCTCGGCGCTCGGCACCATGCCGCTGCCGATGGACGAATGGGGCATCGACGTCCTGTTGACCGGCTCGCAGAAGGCGCTGATGCTCCCTCCCGGCCTCGCGTTCGGCGCGGCGAGCGAGAAGGCCTGGAAGCGGAACGAGACCGCCGCCCTGCCCCGCTTCTACTTCGACTGGCGGCGCGAGCGCGACATGCAGCGCAAGAACCAGACCGCCTGGACGCCCGCGATCTCGCTGGTGGTGGGCCTCGCCGAGGTTCTCCGCTGGCTGAAGGAGATGACCCTGCCGGAGGTCTACGCGCGCCACGAGCGGCTCGCGAAGGCCAGCCGGGCGGCGATGGAGGCGATCGGCTGCGAGCTCTTCGCGAAGCGCCCCGTCGTCTCGCTCACGACCGTCGTCTCGCCGGGCGGCATCGACAGCGACAAGCTCGTCAAGACCCTCAAGACCAAGTACGGCGTGACGCTGGTCGGCGGCCAGGACGCGGCCAAGGGCAAGATCTTCCGGATCGCCCACCTCGGCTACTTCGACGACCTCGACATCGTCGTCGCGGTCGCGGCGATCGAGCGCGCCCTCGCCGACCACGGCTGGAAGGCGAAGCCGTTCGGCACCGGCGTCGGCGCCGCCCTCGAGGTCATGGCGACGGCCGAAGCGAAGTAGCGTCGCTCAGGCCGCAGAGACCTGCGGGCGCTCCGTGAAGCGGACGCTCACGAGCTTGCTGCAGCCCGGCTCCTCCATGGTGACGCCGTAGAGCGTATCGGCGATCTCCATCGTCCGCTTGTTGTGCGTGATCAGGATGAACTGCGAGATCTTGCTCATCTCGCGGACGATGTCGTTGTAGCGGCCGACGTTGGCCTCGTCGAGCGGCGCGTCCACCTCGTCGAGCAGGCAGAACGGGCTGGGCTTGATGAGGAAGATCGCGAACACGAGCGAGATCGCCGTCAGCGCCTTCTCGCCGCCCGAGAGCAGCCCGACGCTCTGTAGCTTCTTGCCGGGCGGCTGCACGACGATCTCCACGCCCGCCTCGAGGAGGTCGCCGCCCTCGCCGGTGAGCTGAAGCTCGGCCCTGCCGCCGTTGAAGAGGCGCGGGAAGAGCTCCGAGAAGCGGGCGTTGACGAGGTCGAACGTCTCGCGGAACCGCTGCCGGCTCGTCCGGTTCATCCGGGCGATGGCCTCGCGGAGCAAGGCCAAGCTCCGCTCGAGGTCCTCCTTTTGACCCGACAGGAAGGCGTGCCGCTCCGACAGCTCCCGGTGCTCGTCGATGGCCGTCAGGTTGACCTCCCCCATGCGGGCGATGGTCTCCTTCAGCTCCGACAGCCGCGCCTCCACCTCCGGCCCCGGCAGGGGCATCGCGTGGAAGCGGATCAGCTCCGCCTCGAGATCGACGTCGTGCCGCTCGGCCGCCCCGCGGAGCAGGTGGCCCAGCTCGATCGTCTGCTCCCGCTCCCGCATCTGGAGCTTTCCGAGCGCGTCGCGGGTCTGCTCGAGCGCCCCGCGCCGCTCTCGAAGCCCGCGCTCCGATTCCTCGAGCCGCGCGACCTCCGCCGCCCGCGCCTCCGCCTCGCCGTCACGTTCGGCCCGGCAGGCCTCGAGCTCGCGCGCGAGCGCCTCGAGCGCCTCGCGCGTCTCGTGGATCTCCCCCTCCAGCGTCCGAACGCGCTCGGCGCCCTCCTCCCGCTCGCAGCCGATCGCCTCCATCCGCCCGCGCGCCTGCGCGAGCCCCTCCTCGACTTGCGCCGCCTGCGCGGCCAACGCGGTGCGCCGCTCGGCCGCCGCCGCCGCCTCGACCTTGAGCGCCGTCCACGCGTCCGCCGCCGCCTTCCGCCGCGCCTGAGCCTCCGCGATCCCGCGCCCGAGCTCCTCCTGCCGGGCGCGGCGCCGTTCGGCCTCCTCCGCCGCCTCGCGCGCGACCTGCGCCGCCGCCGCCCGCTCCGCGGCCAGCGCCTCCGCCTTGGCCGCGCTCGCCGCCCGCTCGCCCTCGACCTGCGCGATCCGCTTCTCGCAGCGCGACAGCTCCTCGGCCGCCGTGCGGGCGTCCTTCTCGCGGTGCGCCAGGTTGACCGCCTCGACGTGGCTGTCGGTCGAGAGGACCTTGAGGTCCGCCTGGAGCTGCCGGACCCGCGAGGAGAGCCCCTCCTTGCGCGCCGAGAGCTCGAGCTGCCGCGTCTCCGCCCCGCGCAGTTCGGCCAGCCGCTCGCCGATCTCCCGCCGCTTCGACAGCTCGCCCGCGCCGCGCCCCTCGGCCGTTCCGCCCGCGACGGCCCCCGACGCCCAGAGCACCTCGCCCGCGAGCGTGACCAGAGTCGCCGCGCAGCCCGCCGCCTGAAGCTCGATCGCGCCGTCGAGGTCCCGCACCACCAGGACGTCGCCCAACAGCCGGCCGGCGAGCCCCCGGTGCTCGGGCGCGCAGTCCACGAGCTCGACCGCCGCGCCGACGACGGAGGGGTGCTGCGGCCATGCGGGCCGCAGCCCTTCGTCCGCCGTCACGTCGAGCGGCAGGAACGTCCCGCGCCCGGCCTCCGCGGCGGCGAGCTGGCGGATCGCGGAAAGCGCGTCGCCGCGCCCCTGCACCACCACGTGCTGGAGCCGCTCGCCGAGCACCGCCTCGACCGCGACCTCGATCGCCGCCGGCACGTGGAGGACGTCCGCGACGAGCCCGCTCACCCCGGGCATCGGGCTCTCGCCCTCCCCGCGCATGACCGCGCGGACGCCGCGGTCGCAGCCTTCGTAATTGCGCTGCTGCTCCTGCAGCGCCTGGAGCCGCGTCCGGCAGGCGGTGGTCTCCTCGCGGCACGCCGCGAGCGCCGCCTCGGACTCGGCCAGCTCCGCCGCCGTCCGGCCGAGGGCCGCTTCCGTCTCGTCCCGACGCGTCTCGAGCGAGAGCTTGAGCTGCCGCGTCTCGCCCAGGTGGTTCTCGAGGTCCTCCTGGACGCGCCGCGCCTCCCGCTGCCGCGCCCCCAGCTCGTCCAGCTCCCGACCCATCGCCTCGAGTCGCGCGAGCAGCTCGTTGCGCCGCGCTTCGAGGTTGCCGGCGTCGCGCTCGGCCGCCGACGCCCGGGCCAGCGCCTGGGCC
>DAIDIT010000076.1 GCA_027451705.1 Pseudomonadota bacterium | reverse complement strand
CGAGCCAGTAGCCCTTGCCGGTCGCCGTCGCGGCGATGCCCACGATGGGCGCGGCGAGCGTCTGGCCGCCCTTGCCGCCGTAGAACGTCGCCGAACCAAACGCGAAGACGCCGCCGTCCTGCGCGACGAGCCAGTAGCCGTTGCCGTCGGGCGCGGAGGCGATACCCACCACGGAGGCCGTCAGCGTCTGGCCGCCCATCGAGCCGAAGAACGGCGCACCTCCGAAGGAGAAGACCCCGCCGTCGGCCTGCACCAGCCAGTAGCCACTGCCCGAGGGGCGCACCGCGATCCCCGTCTTCGTAGTCGGGGCGATGGGTGCGGCGCCCGAACCTCGCGCGAGCGCCTGAAGATCGCTCATCGATCCCTGGAACACGTCCGTGTCCACCTGCCCGACGATCCCCGGGACGTTTCCGGCCGAGCCGTCCTGCCAGATCGTCCAGCGGCTCCAGGGTGGCGGCATGTCCGGGCACGAGACGCCGTAGTTCGCGATGAAGAGCGGGTACTGCGCGAAGGACGCAGGGGTGCCGAGGTCGTACCAGAAGCCGGGGTAGGTGTAGAGGATCGGCACGCGCCCGGTGAGCTGCTGCACCCGGGCGAGGAAGGCCGCGCCGGCGGCAGCGTCCGCCTGGGGCGACGCGCCGTCGGTCGCCTCCCAATCGATCATCGGAGGAAGGTCGCCGGGACCGAGCGGCCCCATCGTCTGCACGAAGAAGTTCGCCTGGGCGATCGGGTCGAGTCCCGGGTGGAAGTAGTGGTAGGCGCCCCGCAGGACGCCGGCCGCCTTCGTGCCGGCCCAGCCGTTTGCGAAGGTCGGGTTGACATAGCCCGTCCCCTCGGTCGCCTTGACGTAGGCGAAGGCGATACCCGAGGCCGCGGCCTGGTGCCAGTCCACGTTGCCCTGCACCGACGAGACGTCGATACCCCGGACGGTGGGCCCCGAGGTGCAGCTCGTGACGGCCTGGCCGAGGTGGCCGGTCTTCGCCTTCACGTTGTCGGGAAGCTCTCCCTGCCCGCAGGCGGAGGCGAGCGCGAGGGCGAGGGCGGCGGAAAGGGTCTTCGAGAGGTCGGTGTTCATGCGATCAGGCACTGAGCACCCGCCGTGCCAGATGGCCAACCCCCCGGACTCCCTCGATGGAATCGGGCGCACCCCGCTCGAGCGGCCGTTCAGAGGATGGACGGCCGAGCGTGCGCGTCCCCGTGCAAACCAAATTGACGCCGCGGTCGGGGATGGACACTCGACACTCCACTGCGGCCGCTGTGAAAGCGCGTATGTGACGCGATCGATCGGGAACGAAACGACCGCCACCGATCGAAGGATCCCGGGGCGACGAGGGGGCCCGCGGGAGGGCACTTACACGGAAGTATCTTCCGCGCGAGGCCTATCAAGGCGCGCATGTCGGGTACCCCGAGTACCCGCTCGCGCAGCCATCACAGGAGGCACCCGAATATCCCGTATAGCAGCTACAAGTTCCGGTCGGGTCTTGGCAAACACCATGGCCGGAACAGTCGTTCCCGGCGCAAGGATCGAGAACGCAGGCCCCCGATGAGCAGATCTGTCCGGGATCGCAGCTCCCGCAGGACCCGCCACAGCCGTCGCTGCCACAGGCGATCCCCGCGCAGTTCGGAAGGCAACCGCACCGGTCGACGTCCAGGCAGCACGTCCCCATCTGCTTGCAGTTGGCCTCGCACGAGCAGCCGGAGGCGGCGATTCCACCGCATATGCCCAGACACGACGCCCCGTTCGGCGGATAGGCGCAGGTCCCGTTCGAACACTGCTGGTCTGAAGGGCACGCACCACAGCTTCCCCCGCAGCCATCGGGACCGCAGTCCAGATTGGTGCATTTCGGCGTGCACGCCACGCACGTCCCAGCCTGGCAGATCGGCAACGCCTGCGAGCAGTAGCCGCAGGTCCCACCACATCCATCGGTCCCGCACTGCTTGCCCGTGCACGCAGGGGTGCAGCTCCCGCACTGTCCCCCTGGGGTACATGTCGGGTTCGCGCCGAGACAACCGACCACCGGGAGAGAGGTGTCTTGGCAGTCCGGATCGGGCGCGCCGCAATCGCAGTCGCAGGTCGTCCCGTCTGCGTAGGCGGCGGGACTGCAGGTCCAGCTCGACGGCGGGTTCTCGGAAATGCAGGCGCCGGCGGAGCAGAAGAAGCCGAGTCCGCAGGTAGGGCTGCAGCCCCCGTCGGAGGTTCCCCCGTCTGCGATTCCAGCGTCCGCGCTTCCTCCGTCGGTCAGGCCGCCGTCGGCAGGGACGAGCACGCATTCATTTCCAGACTTCGCCGTCCCTGGACCACAGGTGACGCTCGGCGAGCAGGCGCCGACCGCGGTGGCGAGCACCACCGCCGCCCACCGGCTCACCTGGCGCGTCAAGGCAGGCATACTGGAATCTCCGCCGCGCTCGCTGCCGGGAGCAGCGTCGCGGAATTGAACGGGATTGATCCGCACGTCCATCCGGTCGGGCAATCGGCCGAACCACCGGGGCACGGCAGCGTACAGACGGAGCCGTTGGACGGTCCGGAACAGATCTGGCCGAGCGGACAGCTCGCCGCGGCGCAGGACGAGCCGATCGACGATTTGCCCTGGGTCTGCGCGCAGACGTACCGCGGCGCGAGAGTCGCGGGATCCACGACGGCGATGCACGCCCCGCCCGGGCAAGCCGCCTGCGACGCGCAACTCGCCCCGGTGTAACCCGGCAGGAAGCTGCAGACCGGGGCGAATCCCGCGGCAGCCGGCGTCACGCTTCCGACGACGGGGAGCGCACCGCAGACTTCGCTGCTCGCGCAGTCACTGTCCGAGGCGCAATAGAGTCGGCACAGTCCGCCGACGCAGGCCATTGATTCACATTGATCGTCGAAGGTGCATGATTGGCCCTCGGCCAGCGCGTCGGTGACCGGAGCGGCGCAGGTCCCCTTGAAGAGGCCGCCACCGCCGTAGTAGACCCCGGTGCACCAGCCTCCACCGCTGCATTGGCTGTTCGCCCCGCAGAAGGTGACATCGCAGATCCCCGCGTCACCACAGGCCGTCTGCGCCGTCGGGCAGCCGATCACCGTCGCAGAGGCCGAGGCGCAATCGGGATCCCACGCGCCGCAGCCGCAGTCGCAGACGCCGTCGCCGGCCGCATAGCTGGATGGATCGCAGATCCATGTATCGGGCACGCACTGCCCGGTCCAAGCGCAGCTGCTCTTCGCGCCGCACGTTCCGCAGGATCCCCCGCACCCGTCGTTCCCACATGCGAGCCCATTGCAGTTGGGGACGCAACCGCTCACGCACTGCCCGGAGGAGCAGGACGACCCGACCGCGCAGCTCCCGCAGGATCCGCCGCAGCCGTCGCTGCCGCAGGAACGGCCGCTGCATTGCGGGGTGCATGAACAGGCCGACACGTAGTCGCCGCAGCACGTGCCGGCGTCGACGCAGTCGGCGGTGCATGCGCAGCCACCGGGCGCGATTCCAAAGCAGTTTCCGACGCAGGAAACCTCCGGCGGGACGGTCCCGGCGTCGACACCCGACGTGACGCACTGGCCATTCACGCAGGTCGTGCCTCCGTCGCAGCTGCCGCAGGATCCGCCGCAGTAGTCGGGACCGCACGCCGCGTTCTGGCAGGCGATGGGTGTCGGATTGCACGGATCGACGCAGGCTCCAGCATAGCAAACGCTCTTCGTCCCGGCATCGGCACAGCTGCCGCACGAGCCGCCACAGCCGTCGTCTCCGCAGACCCGCGTGCCGCAGTTCGGGGTGCAAACTCCGCAGGTTCCCGCGTCGGTGCAGATGGAGTTCGCCCCCGGGCAGCCCTCGACCGGAAGGCTCGGGTCGCTGCAGTCGGGGTCGTAGGCACCACAGTTGCAGTGGCAGTAGTCGTGGGCGTCGTACTCGGCGGGAAGACAGGTTCAGCTGCTCGGCACGAGCGACACGCAGGCCCCCGAGGGGCTGCAGGTCTGCTGCGCCTGACAGCCGAGTACGGCCAGCCCTGCGTCCGGCGCGCAGTCGGGGTCCGGAGCTCCGCAGCCGCAGTGGCAGTAGTCGTGGGCGCCGTACTGGTTCTGGGGACAGGTCCACGAGGCGGGAACACAAAGTCCCGCCGCGTTGCAACTGCCACCGTCGCACGCGCCGCACGTTCCGCCGCATCCGTCGTCGCCACAATTGCGGCCTGCGCAGGCCGGCGTACACGTCGCCTGGCAGATCCCGAGCACCGTGTTGCAGGTCGGCGCCGCGAGGGACGAGCAGCTACCGCAGCTTCCCCCACAGCCGTCGCTGCCGCAGTTGCGGTTCACGCAATACGGGCTGCACGTCTGCGGCCCTGCGTCCTGCCCTGCGTCCAGCGCACCGCCATCCGGCGATCCGCCGTCCAGAGCGGAGCCGGCATCCTGTCTGCCTGCATCGCCGGCGGCCGGCACGCAGAACGATCCGGAGAGCCGGGTACCCGGTCCGCACTTCAAGGAGGAACCACACGCGAGGAGCGGAAGGGCGGCCGCCGTCACCGCCAGCCAAGGGATCGCTTGCCTGACGCGCACCACCCCGTATCTCGACACGGGAGCGCTCATTCGGACGCCACCGGGCTCAACACCGACGGAGGCGCGACCCGGCCGGGATTCAGGTAGTTCATCAGGGATTCTCGCACCTCGAGGTTCTTCTCACGCGCGAGCGCGTTCTGCAGCACCGAGCTCAGGCCCGGAGCATGGGTCATCCAGACCGCAATCGTGTACGCCGCGCCGCGCCGCACGTATTCGTTCTTGTCCCCCACGAGCGCACGCTGGACGAAGGGAAGCATGGCGGTGGGCCCCATCCACAGCGCCGACCGCAATAGCTGGTACCGAACGAGCGGCGACGCATCTCGCATGGCCTTGTCCATCGCCTCCAGGGACGAGGCGGGGTCTTGGAATCGCAGGGCATGTGCGGCCGCCACCCGCACCAGCTCGACCGGGTCGTTCTGCAACGCGGAGAGAATGGTCGGCAGCGCGGCGGGTGCGGCAGAGTTGCCCAGCGCCTCGAGCCAGGCGATCCGCTGCCCCGGAGAAACGCTGTTGGAGCCCACGATCGTTCCGGCTCGATTGACCAGCGAAGTCGTGAGGGCCGAGCCCGCCGCCTTGTCCGATAGAAGCGGCGCAATGGCTCCGAGCGCCATCGCGGCCTTGCCTCCGTAGACGCTGTCTGGGCCAAAGGACTGCTTGGCAAGTGCGGTCGCGAGCTCTTGGTCGGGCCTTCGCATCAGCGTCGTCCCCTGAAGCAGCTCGACCCGGTGTTCGACGGGGATCGAGAGATCCCCGAGGAGCCCAGCCAGCTCGTGCTGGGCTGCGGGCGTCTCGGCACCGGTCAGCGCCTCGACGAACGTCATGCGAACGCGCGTGGAGGAAATACCCTCGCGCAGCAGATGGGCGACCTGGGACGCGGCGGACGGATCCGTCGCCACCGCACGGGTGAGCTCGTCGCGGAGAGCGGCGTGCCCAGCCTTCGTCTGCGTCTCCGGCTGTTGCTCGACGAGGGGGACCAAGGTGGCGAGCGACCTCGCCACCTCCTTCACCCTCGCGCGCACCCGAGCGCCGGCGGCGCTGAACGCGACGAACGCGCTCGGGTCCAGACCACGCGTCCAACCCTCGCCGTCGCTCCCGACCCGGGAAAGCCCACCCGCGATCTCGAAACGCACCTGGCCGCCCTCGCCGGTCGCGAGCGAATGGCCAGTTTCCTCGAAGTGCACCGCGACGACGTTCGGGCCGTCGAGGGTGAATTGTGACTTCGCGCTGCTCGCAACCGCGTCCAGCGTATCCCAGCGCTTCTGAACGGTGCCGTCGCTGCGCATGGCGTAGTGCGCGTCGTAGGATCCGTTGACGTCGTTCTCAGACGCCGACCAGCTCTTGGCTTCGGCGAGTGCGGGCTGGACATAGGCTGTGCTCGTCGCCACGGACATGAGCAGGGCCTTGGTCGCGTTCGAAATGCCCCTCGCGAAACGGACGTCCCTCACCTGTCCGTTTCGCGCCACCCGCATCAGCCAAGGGCGGGCGAACTCGGCGGCGGCCTGTTCGGCTCCTGCGGGAAAGTCCGTCAGGGCACGGGCGACGGCGTTGAGCACGAGCACCGGAGCTCGGACCCGGGCGGCGGTGAAACCATCCGGGCCCAGCGAGACCTCCAGCCGGCCCGAGAGCGTCGTCTCCGCATGCCGCGGCGCCTTCCCTCCGGCCTCCGGCAAGTCGATCGCGAGCGCGTAATGTAGGTCGTAGAGGCCGGGTCCGAGCGCCGCCTTCGCGGTCTTCTGCTCCCGAACCAGCCACCACCCGCCTGCGCCGGCGAGCGCCGCCAGACTCACGCCGAGCGCCACACTGGGCGCGAGCTTTGCGATTTTTTCCATGGTGCGCATGGCTCAGCCCCCGCCCGCGGGACAGGTTGCGTTGGGATTCCAGTCGAAGTCGTCCTTGATCTCGAGCAGGTCCTTGTCCGCGATATTCTTCGTCAGCTTGATTCCGCCGAAGCCGAGCACGGGGAAATCCCACTCGAGACTGACTGGCCCGACGCCGGCCTCGAAGAACAGCCCGAGGTCCATCTTCAAGAAGGTGAGCTCGACGTCCGCGGATCGCTTGTAGTTGAACTTCCAGAGGTCCGGCACCGCATTCCCGGCGCCGTCCGCCGCCTCCGTCACCTCGGCGGCCCAGCTGACCGGGAAGGCCAGTTCGACGATGTCGAGGCTTGCCTTGACGCCGGCCTCGACCTTGACCACCTCGCCGGAACCCACACCGCCCTTGGCCTCGATCCCGAGAGAGACCGAAGGCGTGACCACGAAGGCCGGGGCCATGGTTTCGCTATCGACCTCGGCGCCGAACGAAAGGCCGGCTTTGACACCGGGCCCCACTTCGACCGAGATGGGCACCGGTCCGACGAAGCTCTCCTTCTTGAAACAGAACTTCGCGAGGATACCCTTGTCGGCGTCGTCGGCCGAGCCGTCGTGGTTCTCCGCCTCCTCGTCCGGGCAAGCGTCCTTCGAGATGGTGATCGCCGGGATCGAGTGGACCTCCGCAATGTCGACGAGATCGCTCGCGTCCTTGATCGAATCGCACTTGGGCTTCTGCCAGTCGCCGTTGTTGTCCCATTCGGCGCCCCCGCAGCTCGCGAGCGCTTCCGGAGCACCGAGGGGAAGGCTCAGGCCGAACAGCTCCGCGGTCTGTGAGAACTGCGCCGTCCCGTCTCCCATTTGCGCGGAAAGCGACACCGAGAGATCCGTGACCGGAATCGAGACCGAGCCGAAGATGTCCAGCGTGTGGGACGCGTTGATCGTCATCGAGTACGCCCGCTGGCTGCCGCCGCCGGAGGTGTCGTCGTTGAAGTCGACCGCCGAGTCGTTGGTCTGGACGAGGTGGACACCGCCGAGGTCGTCGCTTCCGCCGCCGCCCTGCGCGTTGTCGAGCCGATCCGTCCCCTGCGACTCGGAGAATTCGCCCCCGTAGCCCTCCTCGCAGAGACCCGTGTCCGCGGCGCAGAACCCGCTCTCGCAGGTATTGCCGGCGTTGGCGCGGCACAGTGGAGGATCAATCGGCTTCGGGCAGGGCGTGTCGTCCGGATAGGTGTCCGGTACGCAGATCGGGTGGTTCAGGTTCCGATTGAAATAGGACGGAGCACCGCTCAGCGCCACGCGTCCGGTGGAGTTGTTGGACGACAAGGTCTCCTTGTTGCAGTCCGAGAGGAATAGCGGCTCCGCGAGCCAGCCGTTCCCCGCAAAGGTGTTCGGCGGCCGGTACGCCGCCTGATCGGAAAGCTGGTCCCAACCGAGGAGCACGGGTCCCGCCCCGGCCTTCTTGAGGTCGGCGTACTGCCTCGGAGTCAGGCCTCCTCCCGGGAGTGCGGGAAGATCCTGGGGCGCCAGCAGCGTCAGGAGCTGGGTGTGGTCGGGCGGGGCATAGAGCGGCTCGGGCGTGACCTCGACATTCCCTCTGTCGACGGACGTATAGTCGTAGGTCGCAATAGGCGGATTCAGCGCCGTACCGTCCGATGCGGTATTTTCGTAGAAGAACCAGTTGTTGGTGCCGGACGCGAGCTGGCCGTTGCTGACGAGATCGAAGGCCTTGCCATACATGGCATGACACGCCTCGGGCGACAGCTCGGTCCACGCGAAGTGGTAGCCGGACGCGCATCCGTCGCAAACGAAGCCGACCAAAGCGCCCGCATCCGCGCCCGGCGCGGCCATGCCGGCGTAAGGCGGGCCCGCGGGAGTGTACGAATCAAAGATCATTCCTTCGTTGACACAAGATTGGCTGTCGACCTCGGCACAGCGGCGGCCGCCGTCCAGGACGTACTCGGCCGGCACGGCGCAGGTATCGGGGGCGGCGCACATGTGCATCCCGTCGGGATCGTACTCGGGAAGCGCCGTGGTCCCGGCCCCGGCGGCGACCCAGACGTTCGAGACGTCGTACGTCGGCAGCGGGTCTGGGGCGCAGAGGCCGGTCGTGCAGTCGCTGTCCAGCGTGCACGTTTGCCCGGGTGGCGTGGTCGGCGTCCACTTGCAGTTGCCAGTGGTCGGGTCGTAGACGTAATTGGGGAGACATTCCCCGCAACTCCACACAGACCCGGCAGCGGGGAACGAGTCGCAGGCTTCGCCCCGTGCGGCGCAGGCGCTCTGGCACGAGGCCGTTTCCGACGAGTCGGAGCACTGTCCGACCACTGCGTCCAGGACGAGGTATGCGCAGACTCCTCCCAGGCATTGACCATTCGAGGTGCAGGCGGATCCATCGACGAGCTTCGCGACGCACGTCCCGTCGACGTTCTCGTAGTTGGGCAGGCAGCTGCCGCAGGTCTTGAACCCCACCGCGTCGCGGAACGTCGAGTTCGCGCTCGTCGCGATCGCATCGCCCGTGCAGGCCAGTCCCTTTGCGAGGCAAGTCTGCGCGGCACAGCCCCTCCAGACCACGGACGCGCGGTCGGTGGCCGAGAGCGGACGCGTATAGAGCCGGACGTCGGAGGCCGAAAGCGCCGCAGCGGCCGATCCGTGCTCCGCCGGGAGGATGAACTGCTCTCCACTGACCGGAGCGGCGACGGGCTGCGCCGGCCCCGCGGAAGACGCCGAAACCCACGTGACGTCGGGCAGCACGTCGGTATTTCCACCGTCGGGGTTCAGTGCGGCCGTGGTCTGGGCCGTTCCCGTTTCGGACTCGAAGTAGACGGCGATGCCGGGAGTCGGCGGTGACTCGCCAGGCGCCTGCTGGTCGATGGAGATCGCGATCCGGGCCTCCAGATCCCCCGTCGCCGTCACCTCCTCCGTGGCGCTTTCCCATTCGTTGTAGTAGCCCGCTCCCGTAGGCCCGGTGCCCAGGGTCGACACCGACACGTGACAACCGTATTCTGCCCCACTGGCCGTGCAGTCGAGCGAGCCCGTGTCGACCGGCTGGCCTTGGTTCTCGAGGGTGAAGAGGGGCACCGAGGTCGTGGCGGGAGGAAGCGGCAACGACACCTTCCCCGACCAGGTGAACCCGTTCGATGGCGCCAGGCGGCCTCGCGCGGGAACCGTCGCGTAGGCGCCGCCGTTGGTCAGATCGCCAGCGGTCGAGGTCGCGGGTTGGCCACCGGGCGCCCAGAGCCGCGGCTGATCGACTGCGACGCCGCCGTCGACGTTGTTGTGGAAGTTGGCGAAGTCGATCGGCGCGACCGAGGCGCCGCCGCCGGGGCTGTAAGCCGTTCCGGGGAGCCAGACGGCGGGGCCCGTCGTCCGCAGCGCGTCCAACTCCGAAGGCGGAAGCACTCTGTCGAATAGGGCGGCCCAGCCCAGGTCGACTCCGCTGCCCGTCTCCAACGTCCTCGGAGATGGGCCGGGGTTGGCGAAGAGGGTTTGCGCCGCGGTGCCGATTGCGACGAGGCGACCGTCGACGAAGGCGTTCTGCGCGGTTCCACTCTGCTCGTAGGTCACGAAGACCCATTGGTCGGGCGCGAGACCGTGGGAACAATCGGTCACCCGCGCCGCAGGCCCGCCGAGGCTGACCGCGGTCAGGCCGCCGCCTCCGCAGCTCGCCGACGTCGTGAGCGCGAGCTGCGAGGTCGAGCCTTCGAGGAGCTGAAGGATGGTGCTCCCGGCGGACAAGCTGTGGATGCGCACCCAGGCGGCGAGGGTCAGCGTGCCCAGGCCACCGAGGTTGGAGTCGCCGTCGCCGGCCGAAAAGACGGCCGACGACGGGAAGCTCAGCGCAGACCAGTCGGCGGAGAGTAGGACCGGCTGACCGGCGTCCAGCGTGGCCATGGGATCGACGAGCTGGGGGACCTGGACGGGGGCGAGGGATGCGACCCCGGCACCGTTCGGGCCCGCGACCCAGGTCCCGTTCCGGACCACCCGTGCCGCGTCGATCTGCGGCCAGATTCGCAGCGGCCCGCTCTTGGCCTTTGCCATGAGCGTGTCGACCTCGGCCTGCGTCAGGGCCCGGTCGTACAGGAAGAGGTCGTCGACGTCTCCGACCGAAGCGACGTTCCGCACCCGGTCGTTCGCGATCGCGTTGGGCCAAGATGGGGTCGCGCCACTCACGAAGCCGGCCCCGAGGTCCCACTCGGCCGCCGGGTTCAGCGGGACGCTCGAGGCGAAAGCCTCCGCGGCGCCGTTCACGTAGAGGACGAGATCTCCCCTTCCCGAGCCGGTAGGCGACCAAGTGAATGCGACGTGCGTCCAGGTGTCGGGCTGAATGGGCGAGAGCGACAGGATCGGGTTCACGCCCGGGATGCCGAGGTGGAGGCGTTGGCCGTC
>DAIDIT010000075.1 GCA_027451705.1 Pseudomonadota bacterium | reverse complement strand
CCGTCCTCGACCGCGGCGCGCAGGAGCACGTCGAGGTCCATCGAGCCGGGGAACTTGGGGCGCGAGCCGAACCCGCCGTGCTCGCGGTCGACGCGGCCGAGGAGCCGGACGATCGCGCCGGCCCAGACGGCGGGCGTCGCGAGTGCGTCCTCGCGCGGGGCGGCGGAGACCTCGCGCAGCGCGCCGAGCAGCTCGCGGCCGGAGGTTTCGATGTCGCCGCGGCGGGTGCGCCAGCTCTCCTCGATCGCCGAGAGAATCCGCCGGAACGACGGCATTCCGTGCCGGTCCTCGGGTGGGAAGTAGGTCCCGCCGAAGAACGGCACGCCCGCGGGGGTCGCGAAGACGGTGAGCGGCCAGCCGCCGTGGCGGCCGAGGATCTGGATCGACTGCTGGTAGACGTCGTCGAGGTCCGGCCGCTCCTCGCGGTCGACCTTGATGCAGACGAAGCCCCGGTTCATCTGCTCCGCGGTCGCGGGGTCCTCGAAGGACTCGCGCTCCATGACGTGGCACCAGTGGCAGGCGCTGTAGCCGATGGAGACGAGAAGTGGGCGGTCTTCGCGGCGCGCCCGCTCGAGCGCGTCGGGGCCCCACGGGTACCAGTCCACCGGGTTCTCCGCATGCTGGCGAAGGTAGGGGCTCTTCTCCTGGGCGAGTCGGTTGGCCATGGCGGGCGCTCGGCGGCACGTCGTCCGAAAACGCGAGAGCCCCGAGGCCACGACGGCCCCGGGGCTCCCGGAGTTTCAGAAGACGACGTCCGACTTACTGCGCGGCCTCGTCCTTCTTCTTCTTCTTCGCGTGCTTCTTGGCGCCCTTCTTCTTCACCTTCTTCTCCTTCTTCGGAGCGGCGTCATCCTGGGCGACCGCGACGCGGGCGAACGAAACACCGAGGAGCACCAGCAACGGCAGCATCAGCTTGCGCATGTCCCTCTCCTTTCAAGAGGTGGGTTGGGCGAGGTTAGCGGGCGCTTGGCCGGAGTCAAGGACTTCTTGCTCGCCCGGCCGGGGCGGACGGGGCGTGTTATACGTGCGCCGGTGACGTCCGATCGACCTCCAGCTCCGGAGTCCGAGCACCCGCGGCGCGAGTGGCTGGCGCGCGTGGGGAGCTGGGTACTCGGCGCCTTCGCCGCGCTCGTCGGCGTCGTCCCACCGCTGCGCGCGATCGCCGGCAGCGCCGCCCTCGACACGGTCGCGGGCCCCGACGGCTACTTGCCGCTCGGCCTGCTCGACGCGCTCGGCGAGGGGCCGCGCGAGGTCGACCTGGCGGGGCGCGCGCGGGACGGCTGGCTGGCCCAGGACGCGGACCTCGGGGCCGTCTTCGTCGCGCGCGACGCGGGAAGGGTCCGCGTCTTCTCGTCGATCTGCCCGCACCTGGGCTGCGCGGTCGATTGGGATCCCGCCGGACGGCGCTTCCTCTGCCCGTGCCACGGCTCGATCTTCGGTGCCGACGGCCGCGTGCTCGGAGGGCCCTCGCCGCGATCGCTCGACGAGCTTCCGGCGCGGGTCTCCACTGCGGGCGAGATCTCCTGCCGCTGGCTGCGCTTCGCCCCCGGCACGCCGAAGCGCGAGGTCCTCTGAGAGGTGGCGGGCCGGTTCCGCGACGCACTCGACGCGCGCCTCGGCCACCGGGCGCTCCTGCGCGCGGTGCTCGACGAGCCGGTGCCCGGCGGCGCGCGTTTCGCTTACGCGCCCGGGAGCGTCGTGACGGCGCTGCTGCTCCTCCAGGCGGCGACCGGCACCGGCCTTGCCTTCTTCTACAGCCCCTCCTCGACCGGGGCGTGGGCCAGCCTCGCCTACCTCGATCGAAGCGTGCCCGGGGGTGCGCTTCTGCGCGGCCTCCACCACTCCGGCGCCTCGGTGCTGGTCGTCGCGCTCGGGCTGCACTTCGTGCAGGTAGCGCTCTTCGGCGCCTACCGCCGCCCGCGCGAGCTGACCTGGTGGAGTGGCCTTCTGCTCGCGGCATTCGTGTCCGCGTTCGCGCTCACCGGCTACCTGCTCCCATGGGACCAGCGAGGCTACTGGGCCACGCGCGTGGCGACCGGAATCGCGGGGAGCCTGCCGCTCGTCGGGCCCGCGCTCCAGCGGCTGCTCGAGGGGGGAAGCGGGCTCGGCAACCTGACCATCACCCGTTGCTACGCCTTGCACGTACTGGTGCTGCCCGCGGCGACGCTGCTGCTCGCCGCCCTCCACCTGCGCGCGTTCCGCCGCAACGGCGTGACGCCGGTCTGGACCGTGCCCGAGGGCGCCCCGGCGGGCCGCTTCTGGCCCGACCAGCTCTGGCGCGACGCGCTCCTCGTCGCTGCGGCATTCGCGTTGGTCATGGCACTCGGCCGGCACGGCGCGCCGCTGCAGGGGCCGGCCGATCCCTCGGGGCACATCGAACCGCGTCCGGAGTGGTACTTCCGGCCGCTCTTCGAATTGCTCAGGCTCCTCCCGCCGGGCGGCGAGCTCGCGGGCACGGTGTTGATCCCGGGCGCGGTGATCGCCTTCCTCGTGCTGCTTCCGTTCCTCGACCGCGCCCCGGACGCTTCGCCCGGCCGGCGATTGCGGCCGCTCGCCGCCCTGGCGGTGCTCGGCCTGGCCGGCATCGGCCTGCTGGGCCGCTCGTTCTGGAAGGACGCACACGATCCCGCCGCGATCGCCTCGGAAGCGCGGGCGGACGAGGAGGGGCGCCGCGCACGGGCGCTCGCCGCAGCCGGCGTCCCCCCGGAGGGGCCGCTCGCGCTCCTGCACGCCGATCCGGTGGAACGCGGCCGGCGGATCTTCGACCGGCGCTGCGCCGGCTGCCACGGCCCGGCGAGTCCAGAGCAGGCGAAGGGGCCGCGGCTCGAGCGGGTCTTCACGCCCGCCTGGATCGAGGGGCTGCTGCGCGAGCCCGACGACCCGACCTACTACGGGCACACCAAGGCGCGCGGCAGCATGGACTCCTGCGCGGGGCTCGGCGCGGCGAAGCTGCGCCTCCTCTCGGACTTCCTCGCGCAGCTCGGTACGCACGATGGACCACCCGCGGCGCTGCCGCCGGAGCTTTCCGCGGGCCGCGCGGCGTTCTCCGACGCCGGCTGCGAGGCCTGCCACGCACTGACCCCTGGCGAGGCGTCGGCAGGCCCCAACCTCGCGGGCTACGGCGGCGTCCGCTGGATCCGCGCGCTGATCGACGACCCGGGCGGCCCGCTCGCCTACGATGGACTGAACGGCATGCCGTCGTTCGGGACCAAGCTGCCGGACGCCGACCGCGCCGCGGTGGTGGCGTACGTGGTATCCCTCTCGCAGTAGACCATGGCGCGAAACGACGACCGGCGCGAAGACGTAGGTTCCCTGCTCGCGGGCTTCCGGGTGGAGAAGAAGGGCGGGCGGCGCGGGCCGCGCCGCCTCGTCGGCGTCCTCCAGAAGAAGCCGCAGGGGTTCGGGTTCCTGCTGCCGATCGCCGGCAGCGAGCCGGATCTCTACCTGCCGGCCTCGGAGCTGCGCGGGGCGTCCGACGGCGACCTCCTCCGCGCCGAGGTGGTCGCCGGCCGGGGAGGGCGGCGCGCGGGGCGGCGGGTCGAGCTGCTCGAACGGCGCCGCCGCGAGGCGGTGGGGATCTACCGGGCGCGCGGGCGCGCGACGTTCGTCGAGCCGTTCGGCGGCGACCTGCCGCCCTCCCTCCCGGTCCGCCGAGACGCGAACGCGCGGGACGGACAGGCCGTCCGCTTCCGCCTCCCGCAGGGACCGCACGACCTCGCCACTGTCGAAACCGTGCTCGGCCCGGGGGAATCGCCCGCCCTCGAGACGCTCTCGATCGCCTACGCGGCCGGCTTCTCGGACGCCTTCGGACCCGAGGCGCTCGCGGAGGCCCGGGCCTTCCCCGACGGGCCGACCGCCGCCGACCGCGCCGGCCGTGTGGATCTCACGGGCCTGCCGCTCGTGACGGTCGACGGGGAGGACGCCCGCGACTTCGACGACGCGATCCACGTCGAGGCGGCCGCGGGGGGCGACCGGCTCGTCGTCGCGATCGCCGACGTGGCCCACTACGTGCGCGCGGGCAGCGGGCTCGACGTCGAGGCGCTGCGCCGCGCGACCAGCGTCTACCTGCCCGACCGCGCGCTGCCGATGCTGCCCGAGCGTCTCAGCAATGGCCTCTGCTCGCTCGTCCCGGGCGCCGTCCGCCTCTGCCGGGTCGCGGACATGGTCATCGACGGCGCGGGCCGCACCATCTCCGCGGAGATCTATCCGGCCGTGATGCGGAGCGCGGCACGCTGCACCTACACACAGGTCGCCCGAAGCCTCGACGGCGGGGCGGTGGAGTTGCCGCCCGCGGTCGTCGAGCGATTCCCGCGCATGGCGCGGCTCGCCGAGCGGCTCTCGGCCATGCGCCGGGCGAGGGGGGCAATCGACTTCAACCTCCCGGAGGCCCACGTGGTCATCGGACCCGAGGGGCAGGTGGCCGACGTGGTCCGGCGGGAGCGCACGGCCGCGCACCGGATCGTCGAGGAGTTCATGCTCGCCGCCAACGAGGCCGTCGCGCGCCGCTTCGAGGCCGCCGGGCTGCCGACCGTCTACCGCGTCCACGACGAGCCCGACGAGGAGAAGCTGGCCGACTTCGCGGCCCTCGCGCGCGCGCACGGCTTCGAGGTCGACCCGGGCGAGGTCGTCCGGCCGCAGGCGCTGGGCGCCTTCCTGCGCCGGATCGAGGGACACCCCGAGGAGCGGGCGCTCAACGGACTGCTCCTGCGGGCGATGATGCAGGCGCTCTACAGCGCCGAGAACATCGGCCACTACGGACTCGGCGCGCGGACCTACCTCCACTTCACCTCGCCGATCCGGCGCTATCCCGACCTCGTGGTCCACCGACTGCTCGCGGCAGCGGAGGCCGGCGCGCAGGCGAGCGGCGACCTCGACGCGATCGCCGCTCGGTCGTCGGAGCGCGAGCGCGCGGCGATGGCGGTGGAGCGGGAGGCCGACGCCTACTACGGCGCGCTCCTCCTCTCCGGCCGGCTGGGCGAGACGTTCGACGGCGTCGTCGACGGTGCGGTGGACGCGGGCCTCTTCGTCGAGCTCGATCGGCCCTTCGTCAGCGGTCTCGTGCCCGCCTTCACCCTGGGATCCGACGCGGTGCTCGACGAGGACCGCCGGAGCTGGCGGATCGCCCGCTCGGGGCGCGCCTGGCGGATCGGCGACCGCGTCCGCGCGACCGTGGTCTCGGTGAACGTCGCGCGGCGGCAAATCGACCTCGCGCTGGCCGAGGGCGCTGCGTGAACCGGCGCGCCGCCGAGCGGCTGCGGACCTTCGGGGAGCGGCTTCGCGCCGATGCCGCCGGTGCAGGCCTCGCGCTCCCGACGCCCTCCCCGCTCGAGCCGACGCCTTCGCTGCCAGAGCCGTGGGCGCGCGCACGGATCCTCGTCAAGCGCGACGACCGGCTCGGGCCCGGCGGCACGAAGGTCCGCAAGCTCGCCTCCGCCCTGCCCGCGGCGAAGGCGGCGGGGCGGCGCGTGGTCGCGACGTTCGGACACGAGGACAGCAACCACGCGCTCGCGACCGCGCGAGCCGCGGCCAGCGCGGGGCTCGGGGCCGAGCTCTGGCTCCAGGCGGGCACGACGTCGGCCGCGCGGCGCGACGCGTACACCGCCGCCGCGCGCGAGGTGCGCTATCGGCGGGGCGCCGTGGGACTCGCCGCCGGCGCCTTCGCACACTGGCTGGCGGCCGCTCCGAGCGGCGGAGCCCCGTGGCTGATGCCGCCCGGAGGGACGACGCCGGCCACGTGCGCTGCCGTCGCCTGCATGGTCGTCGAGATCGCCGACCAGCTCGCGGCCGCCGGCGAGCCGATTCCGGAGCGGTGGGCGGTCGCGGTCGGGACGGGCGGCACGCTCGCAGGGCTCTGCGCCGGCGTTCGCGCGCTCGAGCTGCCGAGTCAGCTGGTGGGCTTCGGCGCGAGCGATCCCGCGCTCGTACGCCCGGCGCTCGTGGCCGCGCTCGCGAACGCCGCGCTCGACCGGCTGGGCCTTCCGGGCCACCTCGGAGCGGACGAGGTCGAACTGGACGATTCGCAGCTCGGGACCGGGCATGGCGTGCCGACGGAGGCCTCACGCCGCGCAGAGGCGGAGTGGGCGGGCGCCGGCGTGCCGCTGGATCCCATTTTCGGCGCGAAGGCCGCCGCCGGCCTCCGCGCGCGCATCGAGGCGGGTCCGCCGGGCCAGCGCTGGCTTTTTCTGCACACCGGCCTTCCGGTCGAACCGCCGCCGTGACCGGCTCGCGCGGCTACTTCTTCGGCGGCTTGCCGTGCCCGGGGCCGAGGATGCGCGGGAGGTAGTAGCTCACGTAGGTCTCGCGGCTGAAGCGGGTGTCGTTGTCGGGGGTGTGGCAGCGCAGGCAGGTCTGAACGTCCGGCTTGGGAGTCGGCACGGGCGTTTCGCCGACGCTGTCGACGTGCGCCGAACCCATGCCGTGGCAGGCCTCGCACTGCACGCCGCCGAGTTCGCCCACCTGGTCGAGCCGGCAGACGCCGCCGGGCTGGTCGTAGCCGAGCACGTGGCAGCGGATGCACTCGACGTCGTATTGCCGCCCCTTCTGGACGAGCGTCCGGTAGGCATGCGGGTGCTTCGTGCCGTCCCAGACGGAGGCCGCGTCGGGGTGGCAGGAACGGCAGCTCTCGACGCCGACGTACTGGAGCTCTCCGGGCTTGGGCGCCGGGCAGACCTTGTGGCCCTGCGCGGCGAGGTTCTCCTGGGCGACTTGCGCGTTGTAGGCCGCGAGGATCTTCGAGACGGCCGGATCCTCGGGCGTCGCCTCGGTCAGGTCGACGAAGGCAAAGTCGGCCCAGTCCTGGTCCGGAGGCGGCGCCGCCGGGGCGAGGAGCGCTCGGCGGCGCGCGTCGAGGTCGGCGATCTTGGCGGCGAGGGCGGCGCGCAACGGACCGGTCGCCGTCGAGAGTCGGGCGCGGTCGCTCGCGAGGACCTGGTCGAGGTCCGCGGCGCGCTCGGTCCGCATCGCCGCGGTCTCCGGGACGGCGAGGCCGGGCCGCGAGGCTTTCGCCGGCAAGTGGAGCGTGAGCTCGAGCAGGCCACGTCCTTTGTCCTTGACCCGGAACGCCGGGATCCGACCGCCGAGGAGGGCGCCCTGGTCGTGGTCGGCCACCGGCTCTTGCACGCCAGTTTGGAGTAGGAGATCGGCGCCCGAGTCCGCGGCGAGCGTTTCCGCCTCGGCGAGGGTTTCCGCCGCGACGACCGCGAAGACCAGATCCGCCCCGCGGTTGCGAAGCTGGGCCGCCGTGCCGGTGTGTCCGCCGCCGAGCGGGAGGAGTCCGATCGAGACTCCGCCGACCGCGACGAGGCTGGGGGAATCGAGAATCGGCTCGCCCGTCAGGGCCTGCCGCACGAAGTCATCGCCGAGGACGCGATCGTAGGGCCCCAGCGCGAAGGCGCGGACGGCGCCTTGGCTCCCCAGGGACCATGCCTGTCCGAGCGCGAGCGCCTTGGCGCGGAACTGGGGCTTCTCGTCGGGGGACGGCGCGAGGCTGCCGAAGAGGAGGTTGCCCCCCTCGACGAAGAGCGTCGGACCCGAGCGCGCGACCGACTCGATGGCCGCCGCGGCGCGCGCGGCGCCGCCGAGCTGGTGCTCGCTGCAGCCGCACGGAGAAAGGTAGCCGAGTTGATCCGCGGCGAAAACGACATGGACGGTGCGCGGCACACGGGCGTGGCAGGCGGCGACCGAGGCGGCGAGGAACAGCGGGGCGGCACGGGCACGAAACACGGCAGCGAACCTAACACGACTCTGTCCGATCGGCGGTAGGCCGCGACTTCGCAAACGTTGCACACCTCCTTCGCAATTCTCAGGGGAGCCGTGCGCCGGGCCGAGGTGAATCCTTCGGAACCACCTGGAGTTATGGGATGTTCCTGGAGCGGCGGCGCCAGCGACACCGGCACGAGGTTTGCTCTCGACAGGAGGGTCCATGGCCCAGGAGCCTCCGGTGAGATCTCTCGACCGATCGGCAATCGCGGCCGTCTTTGCCGTCTTGCTCGGCGCCGGCCCGGCGATTGCGCAGACCCGGCAGTTCAACGCCGGGAGCCTGATCATCCCGACCGACAACTGCTACCAGGGCGACGTCGCGCAGATCACGGTGCCGAAGGAGCTCGACAGCGCGGCGGCCGGTGGCAGCGGCGCGAGCGATCTGGACTCGAGCGCGTGCGCGGGAGGGGCCGCGTCCAACTCGGTGATGGCGAACGGTGCGCGGCGCGCCTACGGCCTGGTCTGGCTCCTCCTGAAGGCGGGCGTCCCGGTCTACTGGATCGTCAACCCGGACAAGAACAACGCGAACTATGGTGTCGACAGCACCGACCTCACGATCGGAACCTGCGGCAACACCCAGGACGCGGTCATGCTCGTCGACCCGTCCTTGCCGGCGAGCTACTGCGGCCTCGACAGCCTGCATCCCACGAACCCACCGCCGGCCGTCACGAATACGCCGGGGTTCCCGAGCCAGTGCCAGGGCGGGACCGTCGGCCATCCGAACCCGACGGGCGTGATCCCGCTCAGCAACAACGGGCACGTCGGCAGCGTGAACTACCGCGGTGGCCCCTTCATCATCGACGCCAAGGACGCGGCTGTCGCCCGCGACGTGATGGCGTGGTACTTCGCCGCGCCGCCCGGCGCGATCAACGGCGCCGGCACGTCGCTGCCGAACGCGAACGGGGTCTACTGGGAGAGCGGTCCGACGGCGCTTGGCGCGGGCTCCAATATCACCGGACCGCTCGCGCCGAACCTCGTCCGCCCGTACACCAATCCTTGGGCGGCGAACAGCCTCTACCTCGACGGCAGCCCGACCTCGACGCTCCCGTCCTACGGCGCCCAGCAGCAGTACTTCGATCCCGGCCACCACCCGCTCCACTGGTCGGACTACACACCGAGCGTGCTGGTGCCGTTCTACCCGGCGGAAGCTTTCAGCCTCGACATCGGCGCGCACAGCATCATCTGGCCGTGCGAAGACTCCTGTATGTGCCCCTACACGACGTGGGACCCGCTCAACCCGAACGGCTACGTCGACCCCTGGGCGGGCACGCTCGGGGCGAACGGCTTCAACACGCCGTTCCAGGGACCGGCGAGCCAGAATGCAATCACCTATGCCACGGTCAACGTCCACCAGGCGCAGGTTTCGTTCATGGCGCCGGTCGCCAAGGTCTTCGACTCGCCGATGTCGCCCATCGCGCTCGTCGCCTTGACCGACCCGGTCCACCTCAACACCTTCCGCTTCTACATGGAGGAGGCGGGGCTCACCTTCGGGCCCTGCGACGGTCCGCCGGGGACCTGGTTCCAGCCCGGCACGGGGCTGACGCCGAACCCGAACGGCGGCGGCGCTCCGGCCGGCCTGAACGACTACTTCTTCGACCCCGATCACTACCCCTTCCCGACCACCGGCGGGGTCAACAACACGACGCCCTCGACGGTCCACGCGACGTGCGCGGAGGGGCTCTCGACCACGGATCCCGGCCTCCTCGCGAGCATCGACGGGACGCCCTACGGAGGATCGGCGCCCAATCCACCACCGACCGGCGGCCCCTACGGCCAGGTCATCGACGTGATCGCGCCCGAGCCGGCGGCCATCCAGAGCCTGCTCGGCACCGACAACAACGGCAATCCCGGCTGCGGCGCTCCCGCCTACCAGGAAACCTGGGTGCCGCACTGGGACGCGTTCCTTTGTAGCGGTCCCTCCACGCGCGGCTGTCCCCTCGCCGCCCAGGTCACGACGTGCAGCGGGGGCGTGGGCGACGGCTGCCCGGGGAGCCCGATCACGGGATGGGGCACGCTGAGCCAGGCCGCCTGGCCGGCGAATCCCGTGACTCCCGGGTCGAAGAACTGGGCGCCGGGACCGGCCTGCAGCACGATGACCACGGGCACCGACGGCTACGACCCGTACTGCCCGCAGCTCGTCCAGACGACTCTCAACGCCCTCCAGACCTACGTCTGGAAGGGCGGGAATCTTCTTGCGGAATGTATCGGCGCGGCCTCCATGGAGGACGTCACGATGCGCTTCCTCCTCGGCCAGTTCGGCGTCAATCAGCAGATCACCCACTTCATGAGTGAGTGGGACAACGACTCCGACGGCATCTCGGCGTACTATCCGAATCAGTACTTCTATCCGACCGCGACCGCGAACCACAACGGCGGGCAGATGCCACCCGGCATCGGCAACACCAACGGGTGCATCAACATCGCCGCGAACACCTGTGACGGCGAAGGCGACCCGACGAACCTGTGCAACACGGCCTCCGACCCGACGGACGGACCGTACGGCGGCCAGACCTCGAACATTCTGGCAGTCGGGTGGGCGGGGCCTCAGGTCTCGCCGATCGGGGGGCCCGGGAACACGATCAGCCCCAACAACGATGCGGTCACCCTTCAGAGCCCCACGCAGGCCGGCTTGGGCTTCTACGACACGACTGGTCGATTCACCGTACAGTTCAACGGCGGCGGAGGACAGAACCCGGGCGATCCTCCCATCTGGAACGCGGCGACGACCTACGCGCTCAACACCCTCGTGCGGCCGACGAGCGCCAACGGGTTCTACTACCAGGTCGTCGGGGTGAGCGGGACCGCGAGCGGTGGGAGCGAGCCGAACTGGCCGGTCACGATCGGCGCCACGGTGGTCCAGAATCCTGGAGCGAACGCGGTGACCTGGAAGTGTGCCAGCATGTCCCTGCACCTGGTCTGGTACGCACCGCCGTCCTCGCTCAGCGGCGGGTCGGGCTCGTTCCCCAACGCGTCACTGACCGATCCGCTTCTCCAGATCGGCGACTTCTACTACGAGGGGATCTACGGCGCGACCGAAACGTGGAGTCAGGGCGTACGCGGGAACGAGGGCTATGCCGCGAGCATGCAGAACCCGGACACGTACCCGCTCATCCGCAACCTTCCGGCAACATCCGTCGGGTGGAACACGGCGATGACGGGCACCGGCGGGCCCTACTACGGTGACGACTGGGTCTACAACCACAATACGGCCAACAACGGCGAGGCGGGTCAGGTCGTCTACCTCGGCGGCGACAGCTACGACGGGCGGCCCGACGGGCTTCGGCTCATCTGGTCGTCGATGCTCAACCTGGGCTTCCTGCCGTCCTCCAACGAGCTTGCCCGATCCTCCGGCGCCGCGTACCAGCCGACGGCCACGACGCCCTACCACTCCGGCACGCCGACCACCCCGGGCGAGTACCTGCTCCAAGGGACGTTCATCCAGCAGACGCTGCCCGCCAAGGCCACCACGAACTTCACCCACAACACGGTGGCCGCCAACTGGGCCTATCCCGAGACGCTCGGCCACTTCCGGCAGTACGACATCCAGGCCGGCAACTCGTGCCTCAACAGCAATGGCACTCTGAACAGCGGCAACGCGAATTGTGGGTCGGCGGTAACGGGTCAGGGATCCAACACGACGAACTACGTCGGCCCGGGCGTGACGGCCGGCAACTGGAACTTTTGGGACAGCTCCGGCGCGGACCCGGCGAACACCAACTGGGCGCTCCTGACGAACTCCGACATCGGATCGGCCCCGAACCACCGCGTTCTCTTCACGCAGCTCTACGAGGCGCTCTCGGGCGGCAACGCGGGGGTGGGGCTGAAGCCGGTCTGGCTCAACCCGGCCAACGCGGGCTACGAGACCAACCGGCTCGCCTGTGCGATCTTCCCGAACGCTGCTGGATGTCCCGGCAATCCGGCGACGAACGTCGCGTGTCCCGACGGGATTCACTGCATCGAGGGGCCGCTCGCTTGCGCAACCTGCGTCTCGGGCCAGGGGCCGCCCGCCGCGGTGCCGATCAGTTCGACCGACGTCCAGAACCTGCTCGGAGCGGTGGACGACTCCACGGGCGGCGGCGGCTGCACGCCGCTCCTCAAGGACAGCTGCTACGGCGCCGGAACGCCGCAGCTCGCGTGCCTCGACAAGTGCTGGTCGCAGTGTTACCAGACCTGCAACGCGCAGACACAGGTCCCGCCCTTCGGGTGCCAGACGCCGGGTTTCAACATCGGCAACTGCGCCCACGACTGCTCGACGAGCTGCAACGGCAACCACGGACAGGGCGTCGGCGGGGCCGACTGCGGGGTCGGCCAGGCCAACTCGGCGGCGAACTTCCGCCAGCTCTGTTACCCGTCGCTCGGCGGGATCGACCATTCGACGCCGGTCATCGTCGGCCCGCCGCCCGCCTCGATCGCGGAGAGCTATCCGGCGATCCCGACCAGCCCCGGGAGCACGCCGATCAACGCCCAGTGCCGCCCGACCGTCGCATACGTCGGAGCCGCGGACGGCTTCCTCCATGCCATCTACATCGACGAGGGTAGCGGCTGTGATCCGGGTGCCTGCGCGGGGCAGTACGTGCCCGGGCAGGAGATCTGGGCGTTCATGCCGAACCAGCAGCTTTCCGTCCTCCCGACCAACGGCAATTGCGCGCAGAGCCTCTTCGTCGACGGCGTGCCGGTCGTCAAGGACGTGCTCGCGGACGTCGGCGACGGCCGTGGACCGCAATGGCACACGATCCTGACCGAGACCGAGGGGGCGGGCGGCAACCACGTCTTTGCGCTCGACGTCACCGACCCGATGGCCCCGGTGCGGGGGATCTGCGACCCGAGCAAGGTGCGCCAGAACACGCTCCAGGGACTCCGCATGATCCTGTGGGAGAACGGCGATCCGCTGGACACCAACGAGCTGCGTCCGAATCTGAGCTCGACGGCCAATGGCCCGACGACCGTGCCCTACCTCTATCCCGGGGAGACGGGGCCCTACCGGGACGACCTCGCGCACGAGGGCCCGGGTTTCCCGACGAACGGCCTCGTTCCGCCCGCTCCGTCGACGGCACCGGGCGGAACGTTCAACCACTACCTGGGACCGAGCGCGTCTGTCTTCATGGGCCAGCTCCTCGGCTCGGGCAGCGTGGAGAACGTGACCTATGTGGCCGCGCAGAACGACCAGACCGACGGCTACGGCCGGGCGATCGTCCAGCCCCCCGCCTGCTCGGGCGGCTGCAACCCCAAGGACTTCACCAATCCGAATGCCGGCATCTTCGGCCCGGCCGGCGAGGTGGTCTACGCCTTCGACAGCGTGACCGGAGTGCCGCGCACGCAGCAGGCGAGCGCGGGAGGGGCGGGGATCGGCTACCTCGAGCACTTCACGGAGCGCTACTTCACCAAGGGCCCCACGATCTACCGCTCGAACGGCAACAACGACATCCCGGCGCCGACGCTGGGCGTGACCCTCAGCGGCCGGCCGGGCACCGAACTGCTGGTCGTCCCGGATCTCGACGGGCAGGTCTGGGGGCTCTTTCCCGGGACGCTCGCGTCCTATCGCACCTTGTCTTACGGCGGAAACGCCACCGCGCCATTCCCTCTCTTCGACATCCAGCGGTACCGGAAGGGTGGGCAGGACTTCTCGAGCTGCGCGGGCGGCAACTACGCGACGGCACTCGCCGCGACCGCGCAAGGCGGGACGCTGACCTTCTCCGCTCCGTTCGCGAACCCGGCGGCGTTCCTGCCGCCCGGGACCTGCCAGGGCTTCGAGGATCCGGTGGTCCTTCTGGCCTCCGGCGGAGTGGACTGGGGCCCGCCGGCCTCGATCATGGTCGCGCTCGACGTCGCGGCGAGCAACAACAACCTCGCGAGCTGCACCGCGTCGAACCTCTCGAACTGCCAGGCCGGGCAGAACGACAGTGCCGCGGCGCCGATGCCAGTCGCCGACAACAGCCACTGCACGCCGCTGGAGGTCGCCACCTGCGAGGGCGGGCTCTCCCCGACGAACAGCCAGTGCCAGGGACGGGTCTTCGGCCAACCGATCGTACTCGGACAAGACGTCCTCTTCACGACGAGCACCGGCACGCTGACGGGTGTCGGCGCCGACCTTCCCCAGCAGCAAGGCAGCGGCAACATCGAGGCCCTCGGCAGCGCGAGTTGCACGGCGGCGAACACGAACGGCTGCGGGGTCTGCATCAGCTCCGAGCAGACGGCCGACCTCGCGACCAATGTCGGCAAAGTGGGTTCCGGGCTCGCGGCCGCGACGACCGCGACGAATCCCGGCACGAGCACGACGACGTACCAAGTGTTCAGCTCGTCGACGACTGGCCTCGGAACCGTCTCGATCACCGCCAACAACTCGGCCACCCCCCTCTACCAGAAGCTGCTGCTCGAGGAGTGGTGGCTGCGCCAACAGGCGAGAACACCGTGACGCCGCGCGCTGCACGGGGATTCACGATCCTGGAGGTGATGGTCGCTTCGCTGTTGCTCGTCGTCGGCCTCGTCGGCAGCATCGCGATGATCGGCGGCCTCGTATCGGCCAACAAGAGCGCGCGCGCGCGCGACATCGCCTACTACCTCGTCCAGCAGACACTGGATCAGAAGCAGATGATACCGCTCGTCCAGGCGCCGAACTTCGGACTCGCTAACCAATACGCCATCACCGGCAATCCGCAACCCGATTCGCAGCTCGTCGAGCCCAACGCCATGCTGTGCTACCCCATGTCGGACGACGTGCTGGCCGATCGTCCAATCCCGTGCACGGTACCTCTGCCTCCCTCGTTCATCCTCCGCACCTGGACCTGCTGCGCGTCTGCACAGCTCGGCCAGAATCCACCGGTCATCACGGGAGGAGCGTGCGGTCCCAGCCAAGCGGAGCCGCTGACGACGTCGGATTCCGGGGCGAACGGCCAAGGGACGGTGTGCCTCGTGCAAGCGGAGGTCACTTGGCCGGTAGAAGTTCCGAATCCGCCGGGGAGTGCCCCGACGACCTTTGCCACGACGCCGACGGAACTCTTCCAGGACAACTATGCACCCTACGGACTCGCATTTCAGAACCACGTCTATGCGAGCGTGATCCGGGAGCAGTGAGTGCGACGACGACCCACATTCGGATTCACCCTGATTGAGGTCATGGTCGCGGGTGGCCTGCTCGCGGTCGTGACCGCGATGGCCATGGCGGCTTACGTCGCCCAAGTCAAGCTGACTCACACGCAAGAGCAGGCGAGCAACGCCACGGACGCGGCCCGCGAGGCGATACGCCTTCTGGGCAACGACGTTCGCTCGGCCGCGCCCGGCATCAGCGCTGCCATCGTTGCCGGTGGCGCGAGCCAGCTTTGCACGACCGGCACGATCCCGTTCGATCCGGGAGGAGGGCAGTTGGCCTGTCTGCCCCCAATCTTCCGTTCGGCCACACCTCTCGCCGGGATGTTGCCGAACGTCAACGGCAGCGGAGGCAACTACGTCCCACCCGCCGTCTGTCTCGGCGGAGAGGCGGCGAGCGCAGGCTTCAACCTGACGGTGGGGCCGACCCAAGTCGAACCCAATCCGGCGAACAACGGGATGTACTTCTGTCCCGACGACCTCGTGATCGTTGCCACCGACACCTCGAACTCGTTCTACGTTTCGGGCCTGTCCTCGAGTTCGATTGGCAATGTCACGCCAGCCCAGTTTGCCCTGATGCAGACGGCGGCCACGACGGTCGACGGGTTCGATACGGGCGCGGTGGGCGCCCTCGTGTCGAACCCGATGGTGCTCTTGACCGGGGGGAGCGGGCCCGTCCTGCTTTGCGCGAACCAGCCCTGTGGAACGCCGCTGTCTCCACCCGCGATCAGTCCGTACGCGGGGGTGACCGATGCCCAAGGCGGCGCATGGGGCTGGTTGCCGCTCACGTTGTCGACACCCCAATACGACCTCTTCGGTAACATCGGGACCGGAACCCCCGTCGCGCTTCCCGCCCGTCTCGTTCAATATGCAATCGAGCCGGTGGACAGCCTCGGCAATTCGCCCCCGGTCGGCGGAAACCCCATCGTCAGTGCCAACCTCGTTCGTTCGGAGCTCCTGCCGACTGGGAATAGCCCTTTTCTTTCGGTGCTGGGTTCGACGGTCCTCGTCAAGGGCGTCATCGACATGCAGGTCGAATTCGGCTACGACCCGACGGGCAACGGCCAACTCCAGTACGTCAGCTCCGGTGGCTATCAGAAGGCCTACTGGCAACAGCCCAACGCGAGCCCGACGCCTCCGACCGTCGACACCACATACAACACCTGCTTGGGCGGCGCGGCTCCCAACGGCGTCTCCCGAGCCACCTGCTTCCCCAATCAGAACTTCCAGTACCTGCGCTCGGTCAGGATCAACCTTCTCGCACGCATCGGGACCGTGACGAACTCCAGAAGCCAGGGAGGCCTCTCGAGCGCAGCCGGTACCTCCGCGCCCTTTCTGCTCCAGCCCGCGGTCCAAGACATCGATACGGGAAACGTCGAGGCGCAGAACTGGAAATGGCAGCCGGGCGGAACGTTTCAGCCGTTCGCGACGATCGACGGCGCCGAGTACCGCGAGATCTCGACCGAGATCTCGATTCGCAACCTGGCGCTGAGCGCCAACTACTAGGAGTGCTCAATGCCCAGCCGCCCCGTCCAGCAGCGAATGGACCGTTCCGGCATGGCGATGCTCGTCGTGCTCATGATCATCGCCGGACTCCTCGTCGTCGGTCAGATGACGATGCTCCTGATCGACAACGTCGCGCAGCGCAGCGGCTCGTTCCGCCGGACGGAGCGCAGCCAGTACTGCGCGGAGGAGGGCCTCAACCTGGGAAGAGCCTGGGTCCTCGCTGAATCCTCGAAGCACGGCGGTGCGATTCCGGCGGCACTGTTGACCGGCAATCCGCCTGGGACCGGCCTGCTGACCGATCCAGCGTTGCCAACCGAGTTCAAGACCAAGGACCTCTGCAGTTTCCCGTCGCAGGTGCCGACGACCCTCGGTGGACAGACCTTCTACGGCCTCGGCGGAACGGCGGGGCAGTCCGTCTGCCGGCTCGATTCCAGTCTGACCTACTGCGGAAGCCCGCCCTGCCCGCTCTACCGCATCAACCTCGTCGACGACATGGACGAGCCTCCGAACGGCACGCTCGATCCCTACACCGATCACAACCAGACCATCTTCATCCGCTCGGAGTGCATGTCGAACGACACGCAGACGGGAGTTGCTCTGAACGGAACCAGCCAGATCCAGGATACCGTCGCGTCGATGGAGGTGAACGAGGCGGGCGCGGGGAACTGCTACGGCCCGGGTGGCTCTGGAGCGGGGTGCGGCGGCGGGTACGCGAACTGATTCAGTTCTTGCCGCTCGCCGCCAGAGTCGTCTGCACCAGCCTCTGCTCGCCGGTCCGAACCTGGACGACCTCGTGGTGGGGCGCGTAGCCAGGGGCGGTCACGTCGACGGTGTGGGGCCCGGGGCCGACCTCGACGTTCACCAGGCCTACCGTGGGAGGACGGTTGTCGATCGAGACCGCCGCGCTCTCCGGGGTCGGGCTCACGACCAGCGTTCCCTTCGCGTCACGAAGCCCGAGAAACAGCGCGGCGCCGCCGACCACGATTGCGGCGCCCGCCACCGCGGCGATGAGGGAGACCAGCCAGGGTGCCATCCGGCGAGGTGCCGCCGGCGGCGCGGCCGGCGCAGCTCGGGCCGCCGGCGGAGTGATCGTGCGGACGGCCGGAACCGCGGGCGGGGCCAGCGGCATCGCCGCGACTTGCGGGCCCGGCGGCGTCGGCGGGACGGACGGACGGCGCTGGAGTGCGGGCATCGTGGCTGCCGTCGGCTCGGTCTGCGCGCCCCACGGGAGCGCCGGGGCGGGCGCAGGCGGCGGCACGGGGGCGGCGGCCGCCGCGGCCCTCTCGACTGCTCGGCTCTTCTCGGCGGCGAGTTCCTCGGCGAAGGTGCTCCGCATGTACGCCGAGAGGTCGCTCGGCCCGAAGACCGTCTCCTGGAGGGCGAGGAAGCGCTGCAGGTCCGCCCCGAACTCCGCAGCCCGGCGGTAGCGCTGGTCGAGGTCGCGCGCGAGGGCCTTCATCACGATCGGCTCGAGCTCGCGGGGCACGCGGTTGTTGTAGGTCGAAGGCGGCAGGATCTTCATGCGGCGAACGTTCTCGAGGGTCGAGAAGTCGCTGTCACCGGGGAAGAGCCGCGTGCCCGTGAGCAGTTCGTACAGCACGGTCCCGAGCGCGAAGATGTCCGAGCGTCCGTCGAGCGGCAGCCCCTGGACCTGCTCGGGCGACATATAGGCGAACTTCCCCTTGAGGATGCCTGCCTGGGTCTGGGTGGCCTTGCTCGCGGCCTTGGCGATGCCGAAGTCGATGAGCTTCACCTCCCCCTCGTAGGACACGAGGACGTTTTGGGGGGAGATGGCCCGGTGGACGATGTGCAGGTCCTTGCCCTGCGCGTCGCGCTTGTGGTGGGCGTAGTCGAGCGCGTCGCAGACGCGCGCGATGCAGTAGCAGGAGAGCGGGACGGGCACGTGCAGCTTGCGCTTGCGAGCCCGGTCGAAGATCGCCCGCATATCGCGCCCCGACACGTACTCCATGGCGATGAAGTAGCTGTCGTCGATCTTCCCGAGGTCGTGGGTCTGGGCGATGTTCGCGTGCGTGAGCTGCACGGAGATCTTCGCCTCGTCGATGAACATCGCGATGAACTCGGCGTCCTCCGCGATGTTCGACAGGATCCGCTTGACCGCGAGGATTTTTTCGAAGCCCTCGACGCCCCGCAGCCGCGCCCGCCACACCTCGGCCATGCCGCCGACGTTGATCCGGTCGAGCAGGTCGTACTTTCCGAAGTGCGTGACTTGTGTCGTTGCCATAGGCGCGGCGGCGACGCTCGCCCTCGAAAATAGACGCCGGTCGGGCGGCCCGTCAAATCCCGCGCGGGCCGGCGCGCCGCATTCCTTTCGCTCCGCGTCGAACCCGCGTCAGCCGGATAGGGCGCGCGAGGGGTCGAGCCGCGCGGCGAGCCGTGCGGGGGCCAGCGCCCCCGCGAGTGCCGCGGCCAACGCGACGCCGAGCACCGCGAGCGCGAGGCCCGGCGAGAGCGCGAAGAAGCTCGGCGGCCTTCCCGGGAACGCGGGCAGAAGCCGCGCCATGATCGAATCCGCGAGCCGCGCCGCGGCGACGGCCCCCGCGAGCCCGGCGCACCCGCCCGCCGCTCCCACGATCGCCGCCTCCCACAGGACGAGCGCCGCGGCGTCCCCAGGCGTCGCCCCGAGCGCCCGCAACAGCCCGAGCTCCCGCCGGCGCGCGCGCACCGAGAGCGTCAACGACTGCCCGATCGCGGCCGCGGCGAGCGCGGTGATCGCGAGTGCGAGCAGGCCGAGGACGAGCGTGAAGATCGCGACCGCCTCGCCCGCGAGCCGGGCGCTTCGTCGTTCCCCGCTGTCGACCGCGAAGCCGAGTCGCTGGACGTCCGCTACGAGCTTCGGAAGAGCGTCGGCGCTCTTGGCGGTCAAGGCAACCGAGCTGTACGTCTCGGAGTCGCGACCGCCGCGGCGGTTCCAGTCCCGGATCACCGGAAGCGGGACCGTGAGACCGGCCAGCAGGGCCCGCGACGAGACGCACGCAATCCGCACCGCGGCGTCCAGCGCAGGCCCGCTGGAAGCCGCGACGAGCGAACGCCCGACGGTCACCGGGAGCGTGAAGCCGAGCAACGCCGACGCCGTCAGCGTCGGGAGGCCCCGGCTCGGCGCGAACGTCGTGTCGTAGAGCGCGAGGAGGCGATCGGAGATGCAGGCGGGCACCGGTCCGCCTCCCGGCGCCTCCCAGGACGCTCCCGCCGGCAGATCGCTGGCGACGAGCCCCCGATCCACGCCGACAGCGGCCACCTCGAAGCCCAGGTCGACCGGGGCACCGAAGAAGTTTCCGCGGTAGGTGGTGCTCGCCGGGACGCGCAGGAGCATCTCGCGTTCCACGTCGACCACCTCCGGCAACTCCCGCAGCCTTTCTACCGCTCCGTCGTCCAGACGCGCGTCCAGGAACCCACCTAGCCGGAAGGGCGGAGGGATCACCTCGACCGTCCGCGCGGCGTCTGGAAAGAGTTGCCGGACGGTCCGCGTCGCCCCGAGCCCCAGGGAGACGAAGAACGCCAGCGCGCCGACGCCGACGGCGACCGCGAGCGACAGGAGCAGCGCCCCCGTCCGGTCCTGCCGCAATTCGTCGAGCGCGAGGCGCGCGAGCTTCATGCACGCGCCCCCGGCTCGAGGCGGCCGTCGCACAGCGTCAGCGTCCGATCCGCGTCGCGCCACAGCCCCGCGTCGTGGCTCGCAACGATCGCCGTCAGGCCGCGGTCCCGTCGAAGTCGCACGAGCAGCTCGGCCACGCCGGCCGCCGCGGTCTCGTCGAGGTTTCCGGTCGGCTCGTCGCAGAGCAGGAGCTTCGGTCCCAGGAACAGCGCGCGCGCGATGGCGACCCGCTGCCCCTCACCGCCCGAGAGCAGGCCCGCGCGCGCCGACCCTCGAAAGGAAGATTGAGGTTGGTTCATTCGGCACTTTATGCGGACTTGCGTGCACGG
>DAIDIT010000074.1 GCA_027451705.1 Pseudomonadota bacterium | reverse complement strand
AGGCTTGGGATTGGATCTGCTGTAGGCTTTCAGTTACCACTTTCCAGGTTTGATTAGCCTCTTCAAAGGTCATCGGCGACGGGATGATGGCGGTCTGGGGCGTCCCGGAGCGGCTCGAGGACCACGCGACGCCCGCCCTGGCGGCCGCGCTCGACATGCAGGTCAAGGTCGCCGAACGGAACGCCGAGCGGGCGCGGCTCGGCCATCCGCCGCTGCGCATCGGGATCGGCATCCACTCGGGCACCGTCGCCGCCGGGCTGCTCGGCGGGGCGGAGCAGCACGAGTACACCGTCATCGGCGACGCCGTGAACGTCGCCTCGCGCGTCGAGGGGCTCACCAAGCGGCTCGGCGCGGGGATCCTGGTCTCCGCGGCGGCCTGGGAGATGGCCGGCGGGCGCTTTTCGGGCGCGCGGATCGCGGAGGAGCGCGTGAAGGGCCGCGACGAGCCCGTCGTCGTCTACCGGCTCGACGGCCGCGCGCAGCCCGAGCCGCGGGAGATCGTCCGGCAAGTCCAGGCGATCGCTTGACTCCTCGGGGGGTGGTCGCTAGCTTCCGACGCCCCCGCCGGCGGCCGTTTCGCGAGACCGCCGGAGGCTTCTCCGGACCTATCGAGAGGACGAAATGCGCGCCGATTGGATCGCCCCACGCCGCGGCCAGAAGAACCTCACCCAGCTCCACTACGCCCGCCGCGGCGAGGTGACCGAGGAGATGGCGCACGTCGCGCGGCGCGAGAAGCTTCCGCCCGAGACCGTCCGCGCCGAGGTCGCCCGCGGGCGGATGATCATCCCGGCGAACGTCAACCACCCCGAGCTCGAGCCGATGGGAATCGGCATCGCGGCGAGCTGCAAGGTCAACGCGAACATCGGCAACTCGGCGGTGACGAGCGAGCTGGCCGAGGAGCTCGAGAAGCTCCGGATCGCGGTCAAGTTCGGCGCCGACACCGTGATGGACCTCTCCACCGGCGGCGACATCCCCGCCATCCGCGAGGCCATCCTGCGCGCGTCGGCCGTCCCGGTCGGCACCGTGCCCATCTACGAGTGCCTCTCCCACGTCGAGCGGGTCGAGGACCTGACCCCGAAGCTGATGCTCGACGTGATCGAGCGCCAGGCGCGGCAGGGCGTGGACTACATGACCATCCACGCCGGCGTGATGCGCGACTTCGTGCCGCTCACCCGCCGCCGCATCACCGGCATCGTTAGCCGCGGCGGCGCGCTGATGGCCCAGTGGATGCTCTCGCACGGGCAGGAGAACCCGCTCTACACCCACTTCGACGAGATCTGCGAGATCTTCGCCGCCCACGACGTCTCCTTCTCGCTCGGCGACGGGCTGCGGCCCGGCTGCCTCGCCGACGCCTCCGACGAGGCGCAGTTCGCCGAGCTCAAGGTCCTCGGCGAGCTCACCCTGAAGGCGTGGGAGCACGACGTGCAGGTGATGATCGAGGGGCCCGGCCACGTGCCGTTCGACCAGATCGCGATGAACGTCGAGAAGGAGATCGCGTGGTGCCACGAGGCGCCGTTCTACGTCCTCGGGCCGCTCGTCACCGACATCGCGCCGGGCTACGACCACATCACGAGCGCCATCGGCGCCACCATGGCGGGGACCGCCGGGGCGGCGATGCTCTGCTACGTGACCCCGAAGGAGCACCTCGGGCTGCCCGACCGCGAGGACGTCAAGCAGGGGCTCGTCGCCTACAAGATCGCGGCGCACGCGGCCGACGTGGCGCGCCACCGCCCCGGCGCCCGCGACCGCGACGACGCGCTCTCCCGCGCCCGCTACGCGTTCGACTGGAACCAGCAGTTCGCGCTCTCGCTCGACCCCGAGACCGCCCGCTCCATGCACGACGCGACGCTGCCGCACGAGGTCTTCAAGAGCGCCGAGTTCTGCTCCATGTGCGGGCCGAAGTTCTGCTCGATGAAGATCCACACCCACCTGCCGGGCGAGGAGGCGGCCGCCCCGGCGTCGCCGGTGCAGCTCCGCGTCGAGGCGCGCTGAATGCCGAGCGGTCCCTCCCGCGCGCTCGAGACCTTCCCGAACCCGGCGCCGGGGCGCGACTACGTCGTCGCGTTCGACTGCCCCGAGTTCACCTGCGTCTGCCCGAAGACCGGGCAGCCCGACTTCGCCACGCTGCATCTGCGCTACGTCCCCGGAGAGCGCTGCGTCGAGCTGAAGAGCTTCAAGCTCTACCTCTGGAGCTTCCGCGACGAGGGCCACTTCCACGAGGCCGTCGTCAACCGGATCTGCGACGACCTCGTCCTTGCGCTCGCCCCGCGCGCGATCGAGGTCGTGGGCGACTTCAACGTGCGCGGCGGCATCCGCACCGTCGTCACCGCGCGCCACCCCGAAGACGCCCTCGCCCGCCTCGACCGCTAGGTACCCGGTTCGCCGTCGAGGTAGAGCGTGTCGGCGCTCAGATCCGCGCCGCAGCCCCACTCGACGTAGTAGCCGTGCTGCCGGACGTCGGAAAATGCGGCGGGGTCCCGGAGCGCGGCAAATGCCTCGCAATCGAGCAGCGGCGTCACGTCGAACGTCCGCGTCGCCCCGTCGGCGAACACGGCCTCGAGGCGCCACCCCGGAAGCGGCGTCACGCGCAGAAGCGTCCGCATCACAAGAGCGCCTCTGTGGTGGCCACCAGGCGGTTGAACGCATCGACATCGCACTTCATGGCGGCGGCGATGGCGCGCTGCGGGAGGGCAATCCCGCGTTCGACCAAGATGCCATGAAGCGCTCGGGCGAGGTCGCGATCGTGGCGTTCGACGGCGATCCGAGCGGTGAACAGCACAGTCATTGGTGAATCGGGGTCGAGCGAACAAGCCTCGAGGTGGGCACGGAGCCCTTCCTCGATATGGCCCGACCGGTAGAGAAACTCTCCGATGTTGGAGAGGGCGCCTGCGACGGCGTGCACGAGCATTGGGCGGCCGGCAGACTTCGAAAGAACCAACTCGGCGTCGCCCAGCATGCGGGCGGCGCCTTCCCGGTCCTTCCCTGCGAGGAACAGTGCCTCGACTTCCTCCCGGGTGCCGCGCGGGAAGTTCTGGGCCATCGCCGTCTCCCAGCCGGCTCCGTAGAGGTACGTCAATGCCTGGAGGATATGGGGCCCGAGTGTCCTCCTCGGCTCGGCTTTGCTCGGCGGAAAGAACGTGAACGCTCTCAGGTTCCCCGCCATCGAGTAAGCCAGGTAGCGCTGGTGCGCCGGCATATCGCTGTAGGCAGACTCGAGCTTGGTTCGATTTCCCGGAGAAGGGTCCGTCTCGAACTGCCGGTAAGCGTCCATGCAGCGCTCGAGCGACGTGGCGCGACCATTGAGATCGTCGAGGACGTCGACGATCTCCTTGATGAACTCGCTGACCTCCACCCGCGCCGTCACTTCCGTCGCCTTGGCCTGGAAAAGCCGCGACACCAGCCCCGCGCCCTCTGGCAGGCTGGTCCGGAACATTCCTCCTTCCTGAAGCACCTGTCTGAACCGTTCGAAAGTCATGAGTCCGATGCACTCGATCATCCCATCCTGGTAGACGATCAGGTCCTGGAGGCCATACTGCCCGTGCTGCCCCGCGAGGATCTGGAGCTTCCGCCCAGGTATTCGGCGGCCGCCGTCTTCTTCCCGGAAGACCTGGTAGGCCATGGCCCGATTCTACCCGAGAAGGGAAGTGAACCGCTCGAGCGGCGGACTGCTCGGCCGCTACGCGCGCGGCTCGCCGGCGGCTTCGTCGTCTTCGGGCTCGTCGGTCTCGCCGAGGATCCAGACCCGCACGATCGTCCAGGCGCCGAGCGCCAGCATGTACGCGATGCAGACGATCGCCAGGTAGAACGTCCACTCGAGCCCGCGGCCGAAGACGTGGACCGCGAGGTCGGCGTGGCCGGTCGTCCGCCCCCACCAGAAGCCGGCGAGGCAGACCATGGACGCGAGGAAGATGAGCGAGCCGACGTACCGCGCGATCTTGGCCATGTTCATCGCGGGCGGAAGCTAGCAGAGCCGCAGCCGCGAAGTCCAGGCCGCCCGAACGCGTCGCGACACGCAGGGAACGACTCAGGGTACGCACGGACCGTCTCGCAGCACGCGTGGGATCTCGCGCGACTCGACGAGAACGGCGGATGGCACGACCGGAACGCCTCACGACGCGCACGGAACGGCGGTCGACACGCCCGGGGCGCCTCACGACGCGCACGGAACGGCGGTCGACACGCCCGGAACGCCTCGCGACACGCACGGAACGACGGTCGACACGGCCGGAACGCCTCGCGACGCGCACGGAACGACGACGATTCCGGCCGTGTCGCTCGACATTCCGCCCGCGACGTCTCGCGTTCTGGCCGTGTCGACGAGCGCGCGGGACGTGTCGTGAACCGCTCCGCGCGTGTCAACGAACGTTCCGCCCGCGTCGCCCCGCGTTCTACCCGCGTCGTGAGGCGTTCCGGCCGCGTCGTCACACGTCCCGGGCGAACGGCGTGCAGGCCCGCGAGGAACTCGAAGCGTTCCACGCGAATGGTTCGTCGTCCCCCGCGTGTCGTTCCGCGTTCCACCCGTGTCGGCGCCGATTCCCGCGAATCGAGCCCACGGTCCGAGCCCTCGGCGGCGGGGCGGAACGGTCACCGGCCCTTCGCCTCCGGACCGCGGAGGACGAGGCAGGTGCTGCTCGACTTCGCGACCAGCTTGCCTTCCGGGACCGTCACGACGTCGCACTCGAGGTAGACCATGGACTTGCCGCGGTGGACGACGGTCGCGCGGGCCTCCAGCGTCGCATCGAAGACCGGGCGGAAGAAGTTCATCCGCAGCTCGAGGGTCGTGAAGGATTCGCCCTCGCCGAGCAGGGTGACGCAGGCCGTGCCCATCGCCGCGTCGGCGACGTCGCAGAGGATGCCGCCGTGCAGCGTCCCCATGGGATTTCCGTGCTTGTCGCGCCGGGCCTCGAGCCGGAACACCGCGCGGCCCTCGTCGACCTCGATCGGATGGAAGCCGATGAGCGTCGCGGCGGGCGGCGGCATCTTCAGCGCGTACCCCTCGAGCGACTCTCCCTGGAGAAAGCGGCGCAGCGCGTCCAGTGGAGTCATGCCGGAGGTGCTACCAGGCGACCCGGCGCGCGCGCAACTCGATCGAGCCGGCGGATCGCGGGGTTGGGAGGCGAATCCGCGAGATCTCGCGGCCGATCGCGAAATTTCGCGGAGTTTTCCGCGAGATTTCGCGGACGGCGCGACGACGCCCGAGCGCCAATCGCCGCATTCCGCCGTGAGGACGGCGGGTTGTGCCGGTTGGCACGGTTCGGCGGGGGTCCTTGCAGGTACCGAGGTAGGAAGTCGCGCGGTTTGGCGCCTGCGATGCGGCGGAGTCCAAGTTGGACTCGCGAGTCCAACTTGGACTCGGGGTTGAGTCCAACTTGGACTCGCCGGGCGAGGGCTCGCCGGCCGTCAAAGTGGCGTTTTCCTCCGGCGTTGCGAGGGGTTGCCCGCGCCGGGTGTCGGCGCGAGCGCGCCGCGGTGCGTCAGCTTTGGCACGCTTGCAACAATGGTCTTTAGGAAGGCCGTCGAGAGACGGGCGTCCGAAAGGCTTCGGGTCGCTGCCCCCCCCGGTGGGTGGAGGCAGCGACAGAGGCTCCGGTCCGGGAAGGGTTCCCGGGCCGGGAGGCAGCACCCGGTCGAGGATGGGCCTCGGCCGGCCGTCGCAGCAACGGAGGCCAACATGGCCAACAAGAGCAACAACCCCGGGAGCCCGAGCGCTCCCGTGGGCGGCAGCAGCGCGAACCCCGGCAGCAGCGGGGCGAGCGGGACCACGAGCGGCACGAACGTCCCCGGGATGGGCCCGGTGACGGTGATCAAGCCGCCCACGGGGTTCGAGAAGACCGTCCAGCAGCTCGTCTACGGGACCGAGAAGGACATCCCGGCGGCGGGCGGGCTCCCGATGCAGGGGACGCAGATGACCCAGGCGCAGATCCTGGCCACGCTGCAGCCCGTGCTGGACGCGTTCACGGCGGTCGACGACGCGGTGGCGGCGGTGAAGCAGTCCCGCCTCGCGCTGTCGGCCCTCCTGCCCCCGGCGCGCCAGTTCGCGGCGTCGATGAAGGACGCGCTGATCGCGTTCTTCGGCAGGGGCAACCCGATCCTGCCCGACTTCGGGGTCAAGGACGGGACGAGCCGGCGCAAGACCACGGTCGACGCGAAGGCGGCGGCCAAGGTCAAGCGCGCGGAGACCCGCGTGCTCCGCGGCACCAAGGGCAAGGTGGAGAGGGCCAAGGTGAAGTTCACCGGCCAGGTCTCCCCCGCGACCGCGGTGAAGCCGGGCGCGGGCAGCGGCAACTCCGGTGGGACCCCGTCGGGCTCCACCGGCGCGGCGCAGTAGCCGCTGCGGCCACATAGGGGATTGCCGAGAGGCGAGACCGGGCCCGGGATTGGAGGACGAAAACCTCCCTCCCGGGCCCTTTTTTATCCGCCGATCCCCATCATCGACAGCAGGCGGCCGGAGACCTTGGGCTCGAGGAAGCGGTGGCCGTCTTCCTTGCGCGCGAGGGCCGAGCGGATCTCGTGCTCGAGCCAGGAGGCCGGCACGCCGTCCTCGAGCAGGTGGGCGAGGGGGACGCGCTCGCTCCCGCCGAGGCAGGCCTGCAGCTCGCCGCGCGTCGAGACGCGCAGCCGGTTGCAGGTCGAGCAGAAGTTCTCGGTGAGGGCGCCGATGAAGCCGACGCGGCCGCCGTCGCCCTCGCGGTAGCCCGCGGGGCCGTGGTCGCGCGGAGCCTCCGCGTCGCGCCACAGCCGAACGCCGTCGGCCGCGAGCCGCGCCTGGACCTCGCGGGTCGGCACGGGGACTCCGCCCGCGAACGGCATCAGCTCGATGAAGCGCGGCGTGACGCCGCGCTCCCAGCACCAGCGGACGAGCGGCGCGGCGTCGCCCTCGTTGACCCCGCGCAGGACGACGGCGTTGACCGCGACCTCGGGGATGCCGGCCGACAGCGCGGCCTCGATGCCGGCGACGACCTCCTCGACCCGCCCGCCCTGCGTGATCGCGGCGAAGCGGCCGGGGTCGAGGCTGTCGAGCGAGACGTTGATCTTGCGGACGCCGGCCGCGCGCAGCGGCCGCGCGAGCGGGGCGAGGTTCGTGCCGTTCGTGGTGACGCAGACCTCGTCGACCCCCGGCAGCGCGGCGGCGTCGGCGGCGATGGCGACGACGTCCGCGCGCCAGAGCGGCTCGCCGCCGGTGAGGCGGACGCGGCGGACGCCGAGGGCCGCGAAGGCGCCGAGCAGCCGCCGGATCTGCGCGCGGTCGAGGTCCGCGCGCGGCGCCTTGGCGGGCGAGCAGTAGACGCAGCGGTAGTTGCAGCGGTCGGTGATCGACAGCCGCAGGTAGCTGATCGTCCGCCCCTGCGCGTCGCGCAGCTCCCGTCCCGCGGGACGGCTCGGCGCTTGCAGCGGCTCAGGCATCGAGCTGGGCCACCGCGGCGCGGATCTCGCCCAGGCGGACGTTGTCGATCGACAGGAACGCCTCGACGCAGGCGGGGTCGAACTGCGTCCCGCTGCAGCGCCGGATCTCGGCGCGCGCGGCGTCGTAGCCCTGCCCCTTGCGGTAGGGCCGGTCGGACGTGATGGCGTCGAAGGTGTCGGCGATCGCGAAGATGCGCGCCCCGATGGGGATCTCCTCGCGCGCGAGGCCGCGGGGGTAGCCGCCGCCGTCGAAGCGCTCCTGGTGGCTGAGGACGATCTGGGCGGGCGTCTGGAGGAAGGGGATGGTCTCGAGGATGTGGAAGCCGATCTCGGGGTGGCGCCGCATCTCGACCCACTCCTCCTTGGTGAGCGGGCCCGGCTTGAGCAGGATCGAGTCCGGCACGCCGATCTTGCCGATGTCGTGCAGGAGCGCGCCGCGGCCGATGTCGGCGAGCTCCATCCCCGAGAAGCCCAGCACGCGCGCGATGGCCTTGGTGAAGCGGACGACGCGCTGGCTGTGATCGGAGGTCTCGTGCTCGCGGGCGTCGAGGGCGGCGACCAGCGCGCGCAGCGTGTTCTCGTAGCTGCCCTCGACCTCCTCGAGGGCGGCCACGAGCTCGGCGGTCTTGTCCTGCACCTTCCGCTCGAGCCGCTTCTGGTAGCGCCGCCGCGCGAGGTCGATGCGGCGCCGCGAGAGGGCGCGCTCGATGGCGCGGATGAGGTCGGTCACCTTGGGCGGCTTGAGCAGGTAGTCGGTCGCGCCGCGGCGCAGGCACTCGACGGCGGCCTCGGTGTCGCCGAAGCCGGTGAGCATGATGACCGAGGTGTCGGGGCTCTCCTTGCGGACCTGGTCGAGCAGCCAGAGGCCGTCGTGCACGGGCATCTTGAGGTCGCTGATGATGAGGTGGGTCTCGCTCTTGCTCGCGAGGTCGACGGCCATGTCGGCGCTCGCGGCCGCGGTGACGGCGTAGCCCTCCTCGGACAACAGGACCGAGATGACGTCCCGCACCTGGCGGTCGTCGTCGACGATCAGGATGTTGCTGTTCGCGTCTCTGCCGGGCTCGGTGTCGATCTCGGGTTCGGAGGACATCCTGGCGGGCGCTCCCGTGAGGGTCGGCGGTACGGTAGCCGGAGAATACACCAAGGTGATAGCTTCCCGAAACCCATGTCGGTCGCCCTGCGAGCGGGGGGCTTGCCTCCCCCTGGACAGCCCGAGGCGAGGCGCCTGCCGCGCCTCGACGGCCTGCGCATCGCGGTGGTCGGGGACTTCGTGGCCGACCGCTACCTCTACGGCCGCACGGAGCGCATCAGCCGCGAGGCGCCCGTGCCGATCGTCCGCTTCGAGCGCGAGGAGGACAAGCTCGGCGGGGCGGGGAACGTCGCGCACAACCTCGCGGCGCTCGGGGTCCACGTCGAGGCGGTGGGGCTGCTCGGCCGCGACGAGGCCGGGCGGAAGCTGCGTGCGCTCTGCCGGCGCGCGGGCATCGGCGTCTCCCACCTGGCGCTCTCGCCCGGGGTCGAGACCGCGGTGAAGACGCGCATCCTCGCGGGCGCGCTCCACACGACTCGGCAGCAGATGCTGAGACTCGACCGGGGCAGCGAGCTGTCGGACGGAGCCGCCGCCGCGCCGCTCCTCGCGGACGCGCTGCGCGGGGTGGACGCGCTCGTGGTCTCCGACTACGGCCACGGCAACGCGGGCCCGGAGGTGGCGAAGCTCGCCGCCGCCGCCGCGAAGCGGATGCCCGTCTGCGTCGACTCGCGCTACCACCTCGCGCGCTTCCGCGGGGTGACGGTCGCGAAGCCGAACGCCCCGGAGCTGTCGGCGCTCGCCGGGACGGCGGCGGGAGGGGAGGGCGACCTCGTGTCGGCGGGCCGCAAGCTGCTCGCCGCCCACCGCTGGGGCGCGCTGCTCGTGACCCGCGGCCGCGACGGGCTGGCGCTGCTCGCGCGCGGCGCGGCGCCGCGGTTCTGGCCGGTCTTCGGGCCCGCCGAGGCGGTGGACGTCACGGGCGCGGGCGACACCGTGCTCGCGTCCTTCGCCGCCGTGCTCGCCGCGACCGGCGATCTCGCCGCCGCGGCCGAGGTCGCGAACGTCGCGGGGGGGCTGGTGGTGCAGAAGCCCGGCACCGCCACGGTCAGCCGCGACGAGCTGGAAGCGGCGCTCCGCGGCTAGCCTCAATGCCGGTGAGTTAAGCAAGGCGAGTGCTCCCGCGTGCTACGTTTCGTGCGTAGTTGCTCATCTTGATCTTCACGGCACGGGCGTAGCGGCGCGTGCTGCGGGGAGGGAGGACGAGCAAATGTAGGTCATCG
>DAIDIT010000073.1 GCA_027451705.1 Pseudomonadota bacterium | reverse complement strand
CGCCTACGCCAAGAGCTTCTACCTGCTCTCGTACTGCAGCCCCGCGCGCGCGGGCGTGCACGAGCTCACCGTGGAGCCACAGGCCCCCGACGGCCCGACCGGCGCGCTCGTCTACGAGTTCGACGCCGACGGCTTCGGGCCGGACTGCAACCCGAAGCGCAAGCCCGCCTTCGACGTCCACCGCGCCAAGGTCCGACAGACCGTCCGGCGCGAATAGGCGCGGGCTTGCCAGCGCCGCAGGGGGTGTGGTTGAAGGGCGGCCACCCGCCGTCCGGAGGTCGACATGCGCGCCGCGCCCGCACTCTCGCTGATCACCGCACTCGCCGCCTGTGGTCCCGGGAAGGGCGGCGCGGCCGACGCCGGGGCGCCGTTCGGAAGCTGCGCGGCCGGTTGCAGCGCGCCTTTCGCGTGCGACACGGCCTCGGGGCTCTGCAAGAACCAGGGCGTCCCGCGGCTCGGCCACGTCTGGGTCGTCGTGATGGAGAACACGAGCGCCTCGGAGATCGACGGGACCGACGCGCCGTACCTGACCTCCACCCTCTACCCGCAGGGCGTGCAGATGGCGAACTACTCGGCCGTCGCGCACCCGAGCACGCCGAACTACATCGCCATGGTGGGCGGCGACACCTTCGGCATCTCGAGCGACGGGCAGGCGGACGACCCGGCGTACCAGGTGCCGGCGGACAAGCCGGACATCGCGAGCCAGCTCGAGGCCGCGGGCCTCACCTGGCACGAGTACTCGGAGAGCCAGCAGACGCCGTGCCAGACCCACGACAGCGGCAGCGATCCCGCGGCGTTCGTCTCCAAGCACGACCCGATGCCGCACTTCCTGATCACCCAGGGGACCGCGGGCTGCGACGCGAACGACGTGAGCTTCGACGCGCAGGGCGGCATGCCCGGCATGGCCGCCGACGTCGCCGCCGGCCGCTTCTTCGACTACAACTTCATCGCCCCGAACCTCTGCGGCGACGGCCACGACTCCTGTCCGTCGATGGCGAACACACAGGTCGGCCAGGAGGACCTCTGGCTGAAGACGAACCTGCCGGCCATCCTCCAGTCGCCCGCCTACCAGGAGGCGGGGCTGGTGATCGTCACCTGGGACGAGAACGACGACTTCGTGGGCTCGGGCTACAACCCGATCGTGACCGTCTACCTCTCGCCGCTGCTCGCCCACCCGGGCGGGACGAACGCGACGGCCTACAGCCACTACTCGATGCTCGCGACGATCGAGGCGGGCTTCGGCCTGTCGAACCTCCCCGCCGCCAACGGGCACGCCGACGCGCTGATCACCGACATCTGGAAGTGAGCCGAGTTGCGCGCAGGCCGACGGTCGTGGTCTAAAGTCGGCCCCTCGACGGGAGGTCCCATGGAACGCCACGCACGCCTCGCTCTCCTCGCTGCGAGCCTCGCCTTCGCGGCCTGCTCCGGCGCACCCGCCCCGAGCGGCGGCTGCCAGTCGGACGCCGACTGTCCCGGCCACGCGATCTGCAACGCCGGCCATTGTCAGCTCCCGGTGGGCAGCGGCAGCGGCTCGGGCGGGAGCTCGGGGGCGGCTTCGTCGAGCGGTGGCAGCTCCGGCGGCACGGGGCAGGGCGGCAGCACGTCGGGCGCTGGAGTCTCGAGCTCGAGCGGCTCGGGCTCGACGTCCGGGAGCGGGTCGTCCTCCTCGACGAGCTCCACGAGCGGGAGCGGCTCGACGGGCAGCGGCGGCTCGACGTCCGGTGGCTCCACCTCGGGTGGCTCGACCTCCGGGGGCTCGACCTCGGGCGCGGTCGACGCGTGCGGCGGGAGCTGCAAGGCGCCGTTCGCCTGCGATCAGGCCTCGGCCCTCTGCAAGAACCAGGGCGTGCCCCAGCTCTCGCACGTCTGGATCATCGTGATGGAGAACACGAACTACTCGGACATCAACGCGACGAACTCGCCCTACATCGCGGGCACGCTCTTCCCGCAGGCCGTGCAGATGCAAAACTACTACGCGGTCACCCACCCGAGCACGCCGAACTACATCGCGATGGTCGGCGGCGACACCTTCGGGATGGACGGCTCGGACGGGCCGGCGAGCAACCCGAGCTTCCAGGTGCCGGCCGGGAACCCGGACATTGCGACCCAGCTCGAGGCCGCGGGCTTCACCTGGCACGAGTACTCGGAGAGCCAGCAGGTGCCGTGCGCCATCGACGACACCGGGTCGGATCCGACCAAGTTCGTCTCCAAGCACGACCCGATGCCGCACTTCCTGATCACGCAGGGCACGGCGAGCTGCAACGCGAACGACGTGAGCTTCGACGCGAACGGCTCGATGCCGGGCATGATCGCCGACGTGCAGGCGGGGACTTTCTACAACTACAACTACATCGCGCCGAACCTGTGCAACGACGGCCACGACCTCTGCTCGGGCGCGTCGAGCAAGGTCTCCGAGCAGGACGCTTGGCTCCAGAACAACCTCAAGTACATCCTCCAGTCGAGGGCCTACCAGCAGAGCGGACTCGTGATCATCACCTGGGACGAGAACGACAACACCGGCGGCGGCGCGGTCTACAACCAGATCGCGACGCTCTACCTCTCGCCGATGCTGGCTTCGCCGGGCGGCACCAACTCGACCCAGTACAGCCACTACTCGATGCTCGCGACCGTCGAGGCGGGCTTCGGCCTCGCGAACCTGCCGGCGGCCAACAACCACAACGACGCGCTGATCACCGACATCTGGAAGTGAGGCGGGGCCGGTGGCGGACTGGGCCGGGGCTTGGTAGCCTCCCTCGGCGTGGGGTTTCGCTGCCGGTTCCTGATCGTTCTCGCCGCGGCCGCCGCGGCGTGTCGGGGGCCGGTCCCGGCCGCGCCCGACGGCGGGGCGGACGCGGGCACCGGCCTCGTCGCCGATGCGGTCTACGCCGCGGGGCCGTTCTCCGTCGCGGCGGGCGGCGAGATCGTCATCTGCACCTTCGTCCAGGCCCAGAACGACCAGGACGTCGACATCTCGAGCTTCGTCTCCCACCAGAGCCCGGGCGGCCACCACCTGATCGTCTACACGGTCGACCACCCCATCGACCTGTCGCCGACGCCCTGCCCGCAGGGTGGCCAGCCCGGCTGGGACTACATCTACGGAACGCAGGACGAGAACGACTCCTGGCAGCTCCCTCCCGGCGTCGGCTTCCACCTGAAGGCCCACCAGCAGCTCGCGCTCGAGACCCACTTCATCGACGCGACGCCGGAGCCGCTCGAGGTCTCGAGTGCCTTCGGCGTGAACTACGCGCCCGCGGGCTCGGTGACGCAGCGTGCGTCGGTCTTCTACTTCGGCACCGAGAACCTCGACCTGCCGCCCGGTGCTCCGTCGCGCGCGGAGGCCTTCTGCTCGCCCCCCGACCCGATCGTGATCCACGCCATCGTCGGCCACGAGCACCGCTACGGCACCGGCGTCACCGTGGGCTTCGTCCCCGACGGCGGCGGCGAGCAGACGATCTACCAGACGCGGCAGTGGGACTCCCCGCCGATGCTCCACCTCGACGGCGGGCTCGCGGTCGGTCCCACGGACCGGCTCCACGTGATCTGCGACTGGGACAACAGCTCGACCTCGGCCGTGACCTTCCCCGGCGAGATGTGCTTCGCCGTCGGCGCCTACTGGCCGAGCCAGGCGCTCCTCTTCTGCGCGGCCTCGGGCGGCAGCTCCGATTGCAGCTGCGGCTACGGCGTCCCGCTGGACACGGGCCCCGGCGGCTCGCAGGTCCAGGCGGTCGTCCAGCGCCAGGCTTCGATCGCGGGCGTCAAGGGCGATCCGGCCTCCGGCGCGCCGATCTACTGCGCGCTCTACCGGGCGCAGGACTGGGCCGGCGTTCAGCCCGCCGCCGGAGCCGAGGCGTTGTACGTGGACTACGTGACCGGCGAGGCGCTGCCGGACACGGCCGCCGCCGCGTCGATGACCTTCGTCGACGTGACGCCGGGCGACTACGTCGCGACCTGCTTCATGGACACGATCGCCGGGGGTTCGACGCCGGGTTCCGGCGACCCGACCAACCTCGGCGGGGCGTTCGTGACCGCCGTGAAGGGGCAGACCGCGACCGCCGCCGTCGTGCTCGACTACGCGATTCCCTAGGGCGCGGCGTAGGCGAGGCAGCCCTGCACGGTCGAGGGCTGGCCGTTGCAGGCGGTCACCGCGAACGTCGCGACCAGGGAGGTGAGCGTCCCCCCGTCCCAGGCGATCGAATCGATGCTGAAGTCGCCCGCGGAGCTGTCGCAGTCGAGCGGCGGGCTCGCGCCGACGTAGGCGGAGGACGCGCAGGGGCCGCCCGCCGTCGCCGGGTAGCTGCCCGCGACGAGCGGCGCGCCCAGCCCGGGCGCCGCCTGGAGCCAGACGGTGAGCCCCGAGGCGCCGCTGTCATCGAGGCCGATCCACGAGGGCCCCGTGGCGCTCTCGGGGAGCCAGCCGGCCTGTTCGAGCACGCCGCCGTCCGGGTACGATCCGAGCGAGGTCGCGCCTTGGAGGTAGAGGAGGTTGCCGCCCGCGAGGCAGGGGCCGACGGGCCCCGGGTCGGGAGCGCCCGGCGCGGGTCCGCCACCCGGCCCGCAAACGTACTCGGGGTTCCGGGTCGAATAGACGATGCAGCCCGAGAGGCCGCCCGTCCCGTCGCAGCTGTCGAGCTGGAAGTTCGCGGCGAAGGTCACGCCCCCGTCGCCGTCGGCCTCGACGTCGAAGACGTCGAATCCGCCGGCCTCGTAGTCGCAGCCGTGGTGGTCCCCCTGGATGTCGAGCTGCGGCACCGGCTGCCCGGGGCTGTTCCCGGCGTCGGGGTAATCCTGCGCCGCCAGGGACGCGGCGTTCGGGCCGCCGAAGTCCAGGGTCCACTGCGCGCCCGCGTTGGGGTCGGCGGGGGTCACCGTGATGTCGACCTGGCCCGGCGAAGCGGCGGGCCAGACCTGGCTCGTCCACTGGCCTTCGGTGACCGTGAGCTGGCCCGTGTAGATGTAATCGTTCCCGTCGACGTAAAGGACGTTCGCGGTGCCGGCGCATTGCGGCAGCAATCCGGCGTCGACCCAACCCGGCCCGACGAGCCCTGTCGTGCCGCCCGTGCTGCCGCCGCTCGTGGAGCCCGCACCGCCGGTGCCGCCCCCGCCCGTGGAGCCGCCGGACGTCCCGCCCGTGTTTCCGCCGCTCGAACCCGTCGCGGGCCCCAGGGGCTCACAGAGGCCGGCCCGGCAGACGAACCCCCCGCAGCAGTCCCGGTTCGAGCGGCAGACGGCGAGCGTTCGGCCGCAGCTCGGGGACGCCGGCGAGGGGCACGCACAGCCGGCGACGGCGAGGGCCGCGGTGACGGCCGAAAGCGGGTTCGTGGAACGCACGTTTGGACCTCCCGGCGCCCGGACGCCTTCGCCCATCTCCGCCGCCCGTGCCCCTGGCGTCAAGAGCGGCTTGATCGGGCCCCGCCCCCGTGGTCTGGTCGCGGGCGGAGGATCTCCGAAATGAGCGGACGACGAACAGCGCTGGCAATCTGGGGCACGATGGTCGTCGGCGCGACCGCGTTCATCGGGATGGCGTACGTGTTCGCTCTCGGGAAAGTCGGGCTCGATCCGGCCATCCTCGAGACGCTCGGGGGGATGGCGCTGGCCTTGGCGGTGCTGGCGCTGGTCCTGCCCCGCAGGTTCCCCGCCGGCGGCGATCCCGGGAAGCGGGCCGGGACCCGCGTCCTCGTCGGGGGCGCGATCGCCGAAGGCGGCGCGCTGATCGGTGCCGTCGGACTGTTGGTGTCCGGGGACCTGCGCGTTCTCGCCGCCTTGGCGGTCCCCTACCTCGTGCTGCTCGCGCAGTTCCCCTCCGAGGCCCGCTGGTCGGCGCTGGGAGAGGACTGACCCGTGCGGCGTTCGCTTCGACCCGCGCTGGGCTGCCTCGCGGCGCTCGCGTGCGCGGCGCCCCCGAAGGTCGCAGCCGACGCCGGGTACGTTCCGCCGAGCGGACCGCACGCGCTCTGGAGCGCGGATCCCGAGGGCCTCGACAACCCGTTTCCCGACGCGCGGCTCTCGGGGCCCGACGGCGGCAACGGGGTCCGGCCGCGCTTCTGGACGCCCTTCGTACCGGCGGCGGACGAGACCGCGGGCGGTGCGCTCCTCGACGGTTACCTCGCCTCGCTCGGGCAGACCTTCGAGTCCGTCTCGGGTTTCGGCAACGACGGCGCCCAGTTCGTGCGCTTCTCTGATCCGGTCGATCCCGCGAGCCTCGCCGGGGCGTTCGCGTTCGTCCGGCTCGTCGCGCCGCCGGTCGTCGAGGCGGTCGCGCCCACCGTGACCTACGACCCCGCGCTCGGCTACGCCGCGGTCCGGCCCGGGCGGCCGCTCCAGCCCGCGACGCCCTACGCGCTCGTCCTGACGTCCGACGCGCACGCGCAGGGCGGGGGCGCACTGGTCCGATCGCCCGACTTCGACCTCTGGGCGCGGGGCGCCGGCGCCGGGCCGGTCCAGTCGATCGCGGCCGCGCTCGGAAAGAGCCCGGACGAGATTCTCCTCGCGAGCGTCTTCTCGACCGAGGACGTCCGCCACGACCTCGCGGCGCTGGCGGCGTGGGCCGGCCAGCCGCTCGCGGGGCCGCCGCCGATCACCGTGCCCGCGACGCCGGTGACGACCTGCACGCCCGGCGAGGCGCCGTCGGCCGAGCAGTGCCCCGAGGGCGTGCTGACCCCGGACGGCGGGGTGCGGCAGCTCCTCGCGCCGTGGCTCTACTCCGAGGGCTGGGAGAATGCGCCCGCGGACGTCGGCACCGTCGTCATCGGCGACGTGGCGCTGAAGGACGCGCGCGACGGCGAGGACGGCCACTTCACGGCCGCGGCGATCGCGGACCCGTCCTCGGGACGGACCGTCTCGCGCCAGTTCGTCCTGACGACCCCCGATCCGGCGAAGGTCCCGATGCCGCCCGCGGGCTGGCCCATGGTCGTCGCCGGCCACGGCCTCGGGGGCGGCAACAGCGTCCACGAGGATTCGAACGGCCAACCGCTGCCGACCTTCTGCCTCGCGATGGCCGAGTTCCTGGCCGAAAACGGCTACGGCTGCCTGGGCATCGACGCCCCGAGCCACCAGAGCCGCGGGAGCGCGGCGGCCTTCTTCGACCTCCAGGATCTCTCGGTCACGCGCGACTACGTCCGCGAGCTGGTCTTCGACCAGATGCAGCTCGCGCGGATCCTCGCCGCCTGGCCGCCCGGGCTCGACGGGGTGACGGTCGATCCGACGCGGCTCGGCTACGTCGGCCAGAGCCTCGGCAGCGTCGAGGGTGCCGTGCTGCTCACGCTCGATCCGCGGCTGAAGGGGGGCGTGCTGCTCGTGCCGGGCGGCGGCCTCACCGACATCGTGCAGTCGCCGGTGCTCGGCTCCGAGGTCGACCTGCTCCTCTCCGCCTACCTCGGCATCGGCTACACCGGGGCCGACGGCGGCCTCGACCCGAACTTCACCGCGGCGCTGGCGGTCGTCGACGCGCTCGGACAGGCCGTCGTCGAGAGCGCCGATCCGATCAACCACGCGGCGTTCCTGCCGTCCTCGGTGCACGCGCTGATCGACGAGGGCCTTCGGGATTCGATCATGCCCAACGCGACGACGGCGGCGCTGGCCGCCGCACTGGGCTTCCCGACCCTGGAGGCGGCGACCCAGAACCCCGCCGGCGTCGACGGCCTCTGGCAGTGGGACCTGACCAAGTACGGCCTCGACCCGACCGTCGACCAGCCGCACTTCCTCTTCGCCTACATCCCGCAGGCCCGCGCCCAGGCGGGCGCCTACCTCCAGAGCTTCGAGACCGACGTCCCGGCCCCATAGCGACGGGCGGTTTCGACGTTGTCAATGGGCGACGAGGATCGCGTTCTCCTCGAAGTCGGAAATGAAGAGATCGCCGCCCGGCGTGAGGGCCAGGCCCGCCGGCATGTTCAGGCTCGCCGGAAGTGCGCCCAGTTCGACCCCCGCCTGGCCGAGCACGCCGATGACCGTGGTGACGGCGCCGGTGGCGATTGCGACCTTCCGTATCGCGTGGCTCCCCTCGTCGGCGACGAGGAGGTTGCCCGCGCCGTCGTAGACGAGCGCGACGGGTCCGTTGAATCTTGCCGCGGTTCCGACTCCATCGACGCTGCCGAAGACGCCGACAGTGCCCGCCAGCGTCGTGACTGTCCCGGTCGCCACGACGATCTTGCGGATCGTGTAGTTGTACAGGTCGGTGACGTACAGGTTGCCCGCGCCGTCGAGTGCCAGGGCCCTCGGTTGGTCGAAGGTCGCGGCGGTGCCGATTCCATCCGCATGGCCCGGGCTCCCCGCCTTCCCGGCCAGGGTCGTGACCATTCCGGTCGCCACCGCGATCTCGCGAATCGTGTCGTTACCAGTGTCCGCGACGAAGATCGTTCCGGCGTTGTCGTAGGCCAGGCCCCACGGCTCACCGAAAAGGGCAGTGGTGATTGTCCCGTCTCTCGCGCCCGAGTCTCGCATGTTTCCCGCGTAGGTCGTGACCAGTCGGGTCGCGACGGCCACTTTGCGGATGGTGGCGTTGCCGCTGTCGGCCACGTACAGGGTACCCGCCCCGTCGTAAATCGGGCTCGCCGGAAACGTGAAGCTCGCCGACGTCCCAACGCCGTTCATCGATCCTGGAAGCCCCGAGCCGGCGAGCGTCGTGACCGCTCCCGTGTCCGTGTCGACCTCCCGGATCACGTTGTTGAATCGGTCGGCGACGAAAAGCTTGCCCGCACCGTCGTAAGCGAGACCCTCGGGGCCATAGAAACTTGCCGCGGAGCCAACGCCATCGGTGCTGCCATTGCTGGCCGGTTTCCCGGCGAACGTCGTGACGACGCCCGTCGATGCGTCGATCTTCCGGATCGTGCTGTTGCCCATGTCCGCGACGAACAGCGCTCCCGCGCCATCATCGTCGACCGCCGTCGGGCTGCTGAAACTCGCGAGTGGGCCGGTCCCGTCCATGCTGCCGATGGCCCCGGCCGTTCCAGCGAGAGTCGCGACGCTCGGAGTCGCGACCGACACCTCGCGGATTGTGTCGTTGCCCAGTTCCGTGACGAACAGGCTTCCGATTCCGTCAAAGCCGATGCCCCAGGGTTGACGAAAGGTCGCGGTCGCTCCCGGGCCGTCGGCCTGTCCGAACGTCGCCGGAACGCCGGCGATGGTCGTGACCGACCGAGTCGACACGTCGACCTCGCGGATCGTGTTGCCCCCGTATTCGGCCACGTAGAGGTGGCCGATTCCGTCCCAGACGACGCCGGAGGGAAGATCGAAATATGCGTATCGGCCGATGCCGTCCGTCGTTTGCTGGTTCGGGTAATGTCCAGCGAGCGTGGTGACCGCTCCCGTCGCCACCGAGACCTGGCGGATCGATTCGTTCTGCGTGTCGGCGACGTAGAGGTTCCCCGCCCCGTCGGCGGTCAAGCCTCCGGGGTCGTTGAACCACGACAGGCCGCCGTCCGGCGCGTCGAGATTCCCCTTCACACCGGTCTGTCCAGCAATCGTGGTGACCGCCCCCGTCGCCACCACCAACTTTCGAATGGTCTCGGCGTCGACGAGGTAGAGGTTGCCGTTGCCGTCGTAGGTCAGTGCGGCTGGGCCCTCGAAGGTGGCTGCGGCGCCAATGCCGTCCAACGCGCCGTTCGTCCCCGGCGAGCCTGCGATTGTCCGGACCGCCCCCGTTCCAGTGTCGATCTCTCGGACCGTGTGATTGCCGCTGTCGCCCACGAAAACGTGGCCGGCGCGGTCGCAGGCGACCGCCCACGCATTGGAGAACCGCGCGAGCGGCCCAACGCCGTCGACATTCCCCTTCCCGCCGAGTTGGCCTGCGACGAGCGTGAGCCCCGCCGAAACGTTCCCACCCGTCGTGCCGCCTGTGGTGCCGCCGGAGCCTCCCGTGCTCGATCCCGTCGCAGCGCCGGTGCCCGTCGTGCTCGTCCCACCGCTGCTGCCACTGGAACTCGATGCCGGCGTTCCGCTCGTCGCGCCGGTACCGCCGGATGAAGTCGTGCCGAGACCACCCGTGCTCCCGCCCGCTGAGCCCTCGCCGCCGGTTGCCCCCGACGTTCCGCTCGAGGACGAAGCGCCCCCGGTTGTCGATGTCGTCGTGCCTCCGGCTCCCGAATCTGGCGGGCCCGATACGCTGCCGCTCGTTCCAGACACTCCTCCGTCCACGGGACCGCCGTTCGGCCCGCATCCACCCAAGGCCGAAATCGCGAGAACGACGACCCAGCAGAAGGGCCGACGCAGCCCTGGCCGTGCAGAGCCAATCCCGTCGGCAACTCCCCCGAAGACTCTGGACCGTCTGCTCGCTCTCACGATTCGTTCCTCCTCGCCAGGACTGACGCGCGGCCGACGTCGGAATCCTGGAACATGAAGTCTATCACGATCAACCCCGAGGAGCGATGCCATGACAGCTCCGGCATCGCCCTCGCGGCTGCCTCGGCCGGTTCGACCCCCCGCGGGCGTCGGTCTGGCGCGGCCGCCGGGTGCGTGGTAGTCGAGGAATGACGCGCCCAATCCCCACCGGGAGATGCCATGAGAGCGATCGTCGCCGCCGTGCTTTCCACCGCCGCACTCGGGGCGTGCTGCATCAGTCTGGTCGCGCCGCCCACCACCGTCGCCTCCCGCTGCCCCGTCGCGGTGAGCCCCGACCCGGCGCCCGCCGGGACGCCGATGCTCGCGGGCCAGCGGGTCGAGTGCGGTCCGGCCGCGACGCAGGCGTGTCTCGATCGGCTGCGGCGCGCGGCCTGTCAGGCCGGCGGCAGCGCGCTCTACTCGGTCCACCCCGAGAAGTCCGACCGCGGGACCGCCCTCGTCGCCGCGGTCGCGGCCCCGTCCCGCGGTTAGCGCGGGCGATCCCCGCGCGCCCGCTCGCCGTTCAAGCGCTGGACGGCGTGCCAGAACTGGCACGGCTCGGGCGACGCGGCCCGGTCCGATGCCGCAATCACCTGTGCTTGCCGGCTGGCCCGGGTCTTGATGTCATCTGCTTCACGCACGGGCGAATGGTCGCCCCTGTGCACGCGGAGGCGCGCTGGCGGGGCGCTGACCGCGACCGACACCACCAACGCGCTGGACTACACGCCGGGCACCGGCAGCGGCGGCGG
>DAIDIT010000072.1 GCA_027451705.1 Pseudomonadota bacterium | reverse complement strand
CGATGACCTACATTTGCTCGTCCTCCCTCCCCGCAGCACGCGCCGCTACGCCCGTGCCGTGAAGATCAAGATGAGCAACTACGCACGAAACGTAGCACGCGGGAGCACTCGCCTTGCTTAACTCACCGGCATTGAGGCTAGGATGCTTCCTCGACGATCATGGGCCAAGCGCTCTTCAGAATCTGGAGCGTGAGCCGCTCGCCGATGAGGCTGCCGAGCACCTCGAGAAAGGTCCCGAACAGGGCCTCGGCGCCTTGCCGGGCGACCTCCGGGGCGAGGTCTCGCAGGAGCGCGCCGACGTCGGTCCCGGCGGTGGCGGCCTTCCTTGCGAGGCCCGCGCACTCCGCCTGGGCCAGCCGGACGCTCCGCGCAAAGAGGAGCTGGACGCTGCCCGAGCCCAGGATCGGGACCAATCGGGCGCTCAGCTTGTCGTGGACCGCTTGGGCGGCGGCCCCCCACGCCTCCGCGCCGCCGCGGTGCCCGACTTCGTGCAGCAGGATGCGTCGGGCGCTTTCCCGCAGGGACTGCGCTCGACCGCCGCTCGTCATCGAGCGCCAGCCTGCCTGTCCGGGGAGAGGAAAGCAAGCCCAAAGGCCTCGGCCGGGCCGGGGCGCCCCAAAAGGAGCAATGACGGCGCCAGGTCCGGCCGGGTCGATGCGGTCTCCCGAGGCTCCGACGTGGTCTGCGGGCCCTCCGACGGCTCGTCCTAGGCCTCAGACTCGCTGTCCGAGCCTCAGGCTGGCTGTCTGAGCCCTCGGACTCGCTGTCCGATCCTCAGGCTGGCTGTCTGAGCCCTCAGACTCGCTGTCGGAGGCCTCGGACAGCTTGTCTGAGCCCTCGGACAGCTTGTCGGAGGCCTCGGACAGCGCGTCCGAGCCCTCGGAGACCATATCCGAGCCCTTGGACGTGGTCTCCAAGGCAGCGGAGACCGTATCCGAGCCCCTGGACGTGGTCTCCAAGGCCTCGTATTTGCTATCCAACCGCCCGAGGGTGGCGAACGAGCCTCGGCGGACGGCCTCCGGGCGCCTTTGTCTCGGCCTCGGTGCCTCGAACGCCCTCTCGGGGTCGGCGTGCACCAGACAAGGCCGCCCTCACCCGGGCTCCCGCCTCACGTGCGCCGGCCTCGGCCCCTCGGACGCCCTACCCGGGTCGGCGTGCGCCGGACAAGGCCGCCCTCACCCAGGCTCCCGGCCCACGTGTGCCGGCCTCGGCCCCTCGGACGCCCTCCCCTGGGCCGCATGCGCCGAACACGGTCGCCCGCCCACCGGCTCCTGGTCCCCGGAGGCCGGCCCACGCGCCCCCGACATGCGGCGCGACGTTTTCGACCCGCTAAAAGTTCCCGGACTCTCGGTGGTTGGCGTCCGAAAGACCGTCCGCTCGCCCGCCGATCCCTTGACCTGGATCAAGAATTGAATAGGGACTGTCGACATGAGAACCGACGAACCCATTACGTGCAACCGCTGCGCGCTGGCGAACACCGGGCGGGAGCGCTGTCCTTTCGTGCGCGCATCCTTTCCGCCCGGCCACATCTTCTTCCACCAAGGCGACAGCCCGCAGGCCGCGCACTTCGTCAGCCGCGGCCTGGTGCTCCTGTCCGCGACCGACGAGGACGGCAACCTCCTCCGGCAGGCGTTGCGGCCGGCCGGCACGCTGCTCGACGCGCAGGTGGCCCGCCGCGCAATCCACCGCGCGACGGCGACGGCGGTCACGTCCGTGGACGCGTGCGTGCTGGCGCTCTCCTCGCTCGACGCGTGGATGGGCCCGCGCCAGTCGCCCTCGCGCGCCGTGCTGGAGTTGGCGCTGGCCGAGGCGCAGGCGACCGAGCGCGAGGCCCTCCGGGCGCGCCGTCACGCCACCGCGCGCGTCGCGAGCTTCTTGCTCGAGCACGCGGAAGTGGAGCGGCCCCTCGAGATCCAGCAGCAGCTCGTCGCCGGCCTCCTCGGGCTGCGACCCGAGACCCTCTCGCGCGCGCTCGCGAAGCTGCGCGAGACCGGGGCGATCGGCGGGCGCCGCCGCATCCGCATCGTCGACGCGCGCGCGCTCGCCCAGGCCGCCGAATCGAGCTCGGAATGAGGCGCGCAACGTTTACCGGGCCGGGGCGCAAGACGCACCTCCTGCGCCGCGGCCGGCCCCTCACCGGTCGGCCCCGGCCAGCGCGGACTCGAGCGCTTCCAGCGCGCCCGCGGGGAGACCGAGGCGCCGCCCGGCCTCGAGGTACGTCCGGAAGGCGAGCCGCGTCTGGTCCCGGAGCTTGCCGAAGTGGGTGCGGGCGTAGGCCTCGAGGTCGAAGGGGACGACGAACGGCGCGAGCCGCAGGGCGAGGCGCGACAGCACCGGGCGGACCAGCGCGCGGAGCGCGAACGGCCGCGCGCCCAACTCTGCGGCACCGATCGCCATGGCCTCGCGGCTCGCGCGGCAGGCCAGCTCGAGCCAGCGTCCGTGCCGCACCCCCGCGAAGGTCCAGCCCGCCGCCTCGAGGGCGCCGATGTGGCCGGTCAGCAGCGCCGATGGCGTGACGGCGAGACGTGTCGCGTCCGGCGTCGCGCGCGCCGGCAGCCCCCCGCCCGCGACCGACGCCACGACGGCCCGAAGGCGCGGGTCGGGTCCCGAGAACGCGCTCGCGGTCAGCGGCGGCAGCCAATAGGCCATCTCGCCCGCGGCCGGAAAGCTGACGAACGCGGTCAGACCGGTCACCGTCCGATCGGGCGAAACGAAGCGGGCGAGGACCGCGGCATCGCCGAGCCCCGGCTGGAGCGAGACGATCGTGGCCTCCGGCAAGGCCTCGGCCAGCGAGCCGAGGAAGCCCTCGGCGCGCAGCCCCGTCGATGAGACCGCGAGGTACACCTGCTCCCAGCGGCCGCCCGCAGCCGCGCCCGGCGAGGTGACGACCTCGAACGCGTCGAATCGGGTCGGCTCGAGCGCGCCGCGGCGGCGAAGCCTGCGGAGCGTGAACCCTCCGCGACATTCGCCGGCATGCTTCTCCTTGACGAGGAAGCCGACCTCGGCCCCGCCGCGGTGCAGGTGGTACCCGAACACCCGTCCCACGGCCCCCGCCCCCACCACGAGCGCGCGCATGGCGGGCAGTATGCGCGCGCCCCCTCGCACGGGCAACGGCGCCCTCGACGCGAGAACCCTCCCCCGCTCGCGGCTCGCGGGGGAGGGTCTGCCTGGGGGGCTACGCGCGTTGCCCCCCACCCCGCCCCTCCCCCGCAAGCGGGGGAGGGAGTCCGGGCTGCGCGTGGGGAGGGAGCGATCAGACCGCTAATACCAGAGGCCGCCGGGCTGGGGCGGCTTGGCGTTCGGGTTGCCCGCCGGGTTCGCCGTCGCGGACAGCACCGCCGAGACGAACGGTGGGTTGTGGACCCCGAGGCTCTCGTCCTGTTCGATCAGCGCGTAGTTCCAGCCCGCCTTCGCCAGGTTGCCGTTCTGCGCGAAGAGCGGGTGGCCGGAGGCGTCCTGCAGCGAGCCGAGACCGACCGTGAAGGTCGTGATCGAGTTACCGACCGAGCCCGCGAAGGTCACGGCCACCGGGTTCGTGAACGTCAGCGTGGCGCCGACGCCGCGGTAGTTGGCCGTCACGCCGGTCACCGAGACCAGCGGGTTCGCCGCCGTGTCGATCGTCACGGCGGCGCTGTTCGCGAGGCCGCAGCTCGGGTCCGTGGCGGCCGTGCAGCCGGCCGTCGCGTCGGTCAGGCCCTTGGCCGGGATCTGGATCGTCCCGGTGTCGGTCCAGCTTCCGTAGCCCGCCGGCGCGACGTAGCTCCCGCCCTGGTCGTTCACGCGGGCGAGGATGGCCGCGCCCATGTTGGCCGCGATGGTCGCAAGTCCCGCCTTCACCGAGGCGCGGAGCGAGGCGCCGTCGACGTTCGTCGTGCCGTTGGCGTGGCAGCTCCCGCAGAGCGTCGGGACCTCCGGGTCGCTGATCCAGAAGATGTGGGTCTCGACGGTCGTGCCCATGGTCTGCGGGTTGTTCTCCATGTGGCAGCCGACGCAGGTGTCCTTGACGGCCGAGTGGGGCGAGAGCATCGGCGTCTGGTTGTCGAGGAAGTACGCGTTGCGCCCCTCGAACACGTCGCCCTGGTTCGCCTCGTGCGGCGCCCCGAGGCTCGAGAACGTCGCGCCCAGCCCCGCGTAGCTCGCCGAGGCGAGGACCGGGTTGGAGGCGGCGGGGTTGCTGCCGATGGGGTCGCTGTCCTCGTGCAGGTAGGCGAGCGACGTCGCGTTGGTCGCGGGGTCCGCGGCGTAGGCGCCGTTGCGGCTGTTGTGGCAGACGATGCAGACCGCGCCCGCGCCCATCGACTCGGCCGCGAAGCCCGCGGGGAGCAGCGGCGTCGAGCCCCAGACGCGGAGCTGGTAGTGGTCGACGCCGTTCTCGTCGAGCACGTCCTGGTGCGGATCGTGGCAGGCCTGGCAGGTCTGCGGCTGGACGTTGTCCTGGGTCACGAGGCCGGCCGACTGCTGGGTCGGGCTGAGCTGGCCGACATTGCCGTCCGCGAGGTTGTCGACGTACTCGGTGAAGCCCTGCGCGGTGTGGCAGCGGCCGCAGGAGGGGTTGAGCGCCGAGAGCAGGCCGGCCGTGCCCCCGTCGACCTCGGTGAGGCCTTCGCTCTGCGCGGTGGCGACGTTCATGTGGCCCATGCCGCCGTCGTAGGTCCCGGAGGGATGGGTCGGGTCGGGCGTCGCCCACTCCGAGTAGTGGTGGTGATGGGAGCCCGAGGCGTGGCAGATGCCACAGTCCTCGGCCGCGTACGAGACGCGCGGCGACTGGAACGGCTCGTGGGTGCCGCCGACATCGGTGAGCTGGTGGGCCTGCGTGAAGCCGCCCGCGCCGCTGCCGCCCTGCGGGCCGTGGCAGTTCTCACACTGGATGTTCGCGAGCCGCTGGACCGCCGGCGGGGTGTTCGCCCAGTTCGTCGGGGCGATCGCCGTCGGGTAGGTCCAGCCCGTGCTGGCTTCCGCGGCCGACATGCCGCCCGCGATCGACGGATAGGCGTTGCCCGGGTCCATGCCGACCGAGTGGCAGCCGAGGCAGCTCTGTCCGCTCGCGAAACCGGCGGTCCCGTCCATGCCGTAGGTCATCTTGAGGGCGTGGCGCGTGCCCATCCAGGGCGTGAACTCGTCGATCGCAATGCCGCCCTCGGTGTGGCAGGCCGTGCAGGTGGACTGGATGCCGTACGGCACCGGGTTCTGGCCGTTCCAGGCGTTGACCGGGCCGCCGACGGGCGTCGTCTGCGAGCCGTCGATCACGCCGAGCCAGGTGCCGGCGTAGATCGTGACGCTCTTCGAGCCCAGCGTTGCGACGTACTTGCCGGCGACGTCGGGGATGAACGACGGGAACTGGGCCGAGGCGTCGTCGAAGGCCGCGTTGGATCCCGACGGCTTGGTCGACAGGCTCCAGGTCGTCCCGCCCGCGAGCGGTCCCCCGGCGTTCAGGTAGACGCGGGTGCCGACGGCGTGGTTCTGCGTCGGCGTCTGCTGGCTCGCGGCGGTGACCGAGATCGAGGCGGTGGTCGATTGCCCGAAACCGTCGCTCACGGTGACCGACGCGGAGGTGGATCCCTGTGTGTCGCTGAGGATGGGCAGCACGCCGAAGGTGTTCGGGATGTCGTAGCCCGAGACGAAGGCCCCGAGGTTCCAGCCGGTCGCGGTGGGATCGGCCTGGCGCGCCGCCGCGGCCTGGAGCGTCGGCGTCGTCAGCGTGGCCGTCGTTCCCGAGCCCGTCACCGAACCGAGGCCGAACGCCGTCGTGTTCTTCCACGCGTAGGTGAGCTTGTCGCCGACCGGGCTCGTCGCCGTCGCGGTGATGGTCGAGGTCGCGCCGAAGCCGACGTCCGCGGCCGGGGAGGCGACCAGGGTCACCGTCGGTTTCGCGCTCGCCGCCTCGTTCATCACCACCGTGACGCCGACGGTCTGCAGCGGCAGGACGCCGACGACGACCGGCGGAGGCGCGGTGTAGTGCGCGAGCGCGAAGGTCAGCTCGACGGTCCCGAGCGGCAGGGTCAGCGTCGCCGTGCCGTCGCCCTGGGTCGTCGCGGTCACGGTGAGACCGCCGCCGTCGTCGTCGAGGTCGTCGCCGGTGGTCGTCAGCGCCGTGACCGTCACCCCGCCGAGCCCGCCGGCCACGCCTCCGTCCGGGCTGCCCGTGCCTTCCTGGACGGCGACCGTCACCGTTCCGGTGCCCGGAGAGACGGAGCCGGTCGGACCCACGACCCCGCCGCTCGCGCCCGTGGCACCCGTGGCGCCCGTGACGCCGGTGGGACCCGTGGCTCCGGTTTCGCCCTTCGCGCCCGCGGGGCCCTGGGAACCCGCGCAGCCCGCGGCGAAGAGGACTGCCGCAATGGTCCCCCAGCGATTCACGCTCGTCCTCGACATGTGTTCGTCCTCCAAAGTTGGCCTCTCGAACGAGGGGCGCGATTCGACGGCACATCAGGCAACCTCCATGCCGCGCTGCGGCGCGAACGATGCGCGGGCGCGCAGCTTTGGAAGGTGGGAAGCGACCGGAGTTCCGGCCCTCGCGCGCCGCCGCGCAGGATTGTCCGCGGACCCTGCTGGGTGAAATGACCCACCCTGGGGGATGTGACGCAACCAACGGCGAATCTCGAGAGGCGACCGTCGAACTGTAGTAGCATGCGGCTGTTGGACCGCCCGGAGGGGCACGTGCCCTTGAGCCTCGCCATCGCCGCCGTGCTCGCCGTCGCCCGGGGCGCCGAGGCGGCCCCGCCCGCCGGGACCGAGGCCGGCGTCGAGGACACGCTGACCTTGCTCCAGGCCGAGCAGACGACGGTGACCGCGTCGCTGCGTCCGGAGAGCGTCGAAGGCGCGCCCGCCGTCGTCACCGTCTACGACCACCGCCAGATCATGGCGATGGGCGCCCGCACGCTCCTCGACGTCATCCGCACGGCGCCGGGCATCGACATCGGCCGCAGCCCGCTCGGCGACGACACGGTGACTTTCCGAGGTTCACGAAACCCGGCCGAGCTGCTCGTGATGATCGACGGGCTGCGCATCAACAACCCGTTCAACGGGGCGGCCCCGCTCGACCTCCCGGTGGCCATGATCGACCGCGTCGAGATCCTCCGTGGGCCGGGCTCGGCGCTCTACGGCACGGACGCCTTCGTCGGCGTGATCCAGGTCTTCACACGGCACCCCGAAGGAGTCATCGGACTGGTCGAGGCGGACGATTCGGGCGGCAACGGGACCTTCCGGCTCGACGGCCAGCGCTACCAGGTCGGCGCCGGCAACCGGACCGGCAAGCTGTACTACGGCGCGTCGATCTCCGAGGTCGGCCGCGGCGGCTCGCTCCAACAGATCGGCAGCGACCAGCTCGCTCCGGCCGGCGGCAGCCCCCAGCTCTCGCCCCTGACCGGAGGCTCGGAGTCGGCGACCCCCGGCCCGCTCTCCGACTGGCGCAAGCAGCTCACGGGCGACGCGCGCGTATCCCTCCGGGACGTGCTCGGCACCGGCGACGAGCTGGCGCTGACGGGGCGCATCTACAGCGAGACCCACGGGGAGTACTTCGGCCCCAACGGCACCTTCGCGCCGGACGGGTCGATCGGCCTCGCCCAGGATCAGGCGCAGCTCTCGTACGACGTCCCGCTCTCCTCGATCCTCCGCCTCGAGGCGCGCCTCTACCTCGACCACCAGCGCATCGACGACCTCGTCGACCTGACGCCCGCGGGTTACGTGGCCGAGCCTCCCGGGCTGAACACCGGCTTCTTCCCGAGCGGCGAGCAGTCGGCGCTCGCGCTGACGACGTGGACGTACGGCGGCGAGGCACGCCTGACCGGCAACCTGCCCGCCCACAACACGGCGACGGCCGGGGTCCAGCTCGAGGAGCAGGCGGTCACGGCCTACTCGGCCTCCTCGAACTTCGGGCCCGGCGGGGACTACCTCGGCGGGCTCGTTCCGGATTCCAGCTCGCCCGCCCTCGCGGCGGGCGTCTCGCGCCGAATCCTGGGGGCCTACGTCCAGGACATCTTCGAGCCGTGGTCGCAGCTCTCGGCGACGGGCGGGCTTCGCCTCGACGACTACTCCGACTTCGGGAGCAGCCTGAACCCACGCCTCTCCCTCGTCTACCGACCGGCGCCGCCGGTCTGGATCAAGGCGCTGTACGCGTGGGCTTTCACGGCGCCGACGTTCCAGCAGCTCTACGACCAGAGCTCCGCCGACATCAACGGAGGCTACGTCGGCAACCCCACGCTCGGGCCCGAGCGGATCAAGACCGGCGAGGCGGAGATCGGGGTGACCGTGCCGTGGACCGGCGGCGGCTTCGACGCCTCGGTCAACGCGTTCGACGACGACATCACCGGCAGCATCATGCAGATCCCCCTCTACGGGAACCAGAACCCCTTCGAGAACGCGGCGAACGTCACGCAGATCGGCTTCGAGGGCCAGGTGCGGCTGCGGACCCGCTGGGTCTCGGTCTTCGGCAACGTCTCGGACCTTTACGAGGACCTGGTGACGTTCGCGTACTCGAACCCGTCGCTCGAGATCCTGGCCAGCAGCTCGGAGCTGACCGACGTCCCGCGGGTGCTCGCGAACCTGGGCGTCTCCGTCGGCCCCTTCGAGGGCTTGACCCTGACCGCGCTCGGTCACTTCGCCTCGTTCCGGCAGAACGACCAGACGACCGCGCTCGACAAGCTGCACGCCTGGACGATCCCGCCCGAGGCCGACGTCGACCTGATCCTCTCGACGGCGACGTTCTGGAGCTTCTTCCGGGCCTTCGTCGCGCTCTACAACGTGACGAACACGCCGATCTTCAATCCGACGCCGGACGCCGGCGCCGTGCCCAACCTCCCCCAGATGCCGAGGAGCCTGACGTGCGCGCTGCGCATGGACTACTGATCGCAGGCTTCGCCTTCCTCGTGGGGCTCGGCGGCTGCCCGCTCTGGAACAGCCCGCCTCCGCCCAACACGGGACCGGCGTGGGAAGTCTCCATCGCCCTGCCGCTCGAAAAGTCGTCGAACCGGACGGGCGAGACGCCCACCGGGGACCTCTTCGCCGACGCCTACCTCGCCGAGGCCCCGGCCGGCACGCAGGTGGCGCTGTTCAACTCGGGCTCCCTCCGCTGCCAGGCCCCGACGTTCCCCCAGACGGCGGACGACGAGGGCTGTCCCGGCATCTCGGTCGGGCCGGGCCTGCTCACCCAGGCCGAGCTGACCGACATCGTCCCGTTCGAGGCGACCGACCACCTCGTCGTCGTCGAGCTCACCGCCGCGCAGCTCGAGAGCACGCTCGAGCGCAGCGTCTCCGTGCTGCCGCAGGAGAAGCCCTGGTTCATGCAGGTCGCCGGCCTCTCGTTCCACGTCGACTGCGCCGGCGCGGCGCAATCCGTCAACCCGAACTACCCTCAGACCCTCGCCGTCGTCTCCGAGGGCAGCCGGGTCTCGCAGGTCCAGGTCGGCGGGCGGTCGATCGACGTCACGGATACGAGGACGACATACCGCGTGGTGACGAACAGCTTCGAGGCCCAGGGGAGCGACGGACATGTCGAGATGGGCCTGGCCTGCCAAGCGCAGGGCTGCCAGCCGTTCGACCCGGCCGCGACCGACTTCGACGGGATCGTCGCCTACCTGAACGCGACCGCGCCGGTGGGACCGCCGGCCGGCGGCCGAATCACCCTCGACGCGGATTGCGTGAGTCCCTGAGGCTCAGGACGCCGCCTCTGGCAGCGGCAGGCGCACGACGAACTGGTGTCCCTTCGCGTCGGATTCGTAGACCACGGTTCCGCCGTGGCGCTCGACGATCCGGCGGACCAGCGCGAGGCCAAGGCCAAGCCCCTTCGCCTTCGTGGTGACGAGCGGCTCGAACAGGCGCGCCCGGGTATGCGGGTCGACCCCCGGCCCCGAGTCCGCGACCGCGACCGCGACCGCGTCGCCGTCCACGCGGCCGTCGACGAAGACCTCGCCGCCGGCCGGCGCCACCGCCTGCACCGCGTTCACGATCAGGTTCACGAAGACCTGCTGGAGCTGGATCGGATCGCCCGCCAGCACCGGCAGGCGGTCGAGGCCGGACATGCCGACCTTCACGGAAGGCGGGGCCGAGGCGGAGTCGAGAGCGCCCGCGACCACCGGCCCGAGGTGAACCGGACGGCGGATGAGCGGGACGTCGTCCACGAGTTCGAAGAGCCCCGCGACGATGCCGTTCGCGATCCCCACCTGCTCGGCGATCCGGTCCAGGTGGCGCAGCAGCCGCGGGTCGGCGCCGGCGCGCTGGCGCAGGAGGAAGATCGAGCTGTCGATGACGCCGAGGGGATCCCGCAGCTCCTGGCCGATCGTGCCGATCAGCCGACCGAAGGTCGCGAGGCGCTCGGCCCGCGCGGTCTGGGCGCGGAGATCCTCGTCGTAGGCGTGGAGCAGGATGGCCGTGTCGATGTCGAGGGCCTTGTCGACCGCCCCCTGCGTGCGCGCCGCCCCCTCGCCCGTCTCGATGTCGAGCAGCCGTCCCAACTCGCGGCGAACGAGGTTCGCGGCGGTGACGATGTAGTCCTGGGCGAGCCCCACGCGGACGTGCATCTGCCCGATCCGGGCGCGCTGCGCGAAGTAGGCGTCGTCCCACGGGCCGCCCAGCAGGCCACCCAGCCAGGAGACGAGCGTGCCCTCCAGCCGCGCAAGTTGGCGGTCGGAGCCGTCGAGGGAGCGGCGCGTCTGCGGGTGTGTCAGGATCCGGCCGTAGAACGCCTTGGCGATGCGGGGGAAGTGCGGGGCCGCGGTGCCGTGGAAGGCGCGGAGGGCTGCCTCGTCGGCCTCCGAGAAGTCCACGTACGCCTTGATCTCCTCCAGCAGTGACACGGGCACCCCGCAAGCGTTGCGTGAATCGCGCGCCTCCCGATCGAGCATGCTCGAAACGTGCCATCTGGGATCAGACGGCCTTGGAGTGGCTGCCCTCCGGACGGCGCCGCGCGTCGAAGACGGCGGCCACGTTCCGGACGAAGATCCGGCCGAGTGGCGTAGCCTCGACCGTGACGGCACCACCGGTGTCCTTCGAGAGCCGGACGAGACCTTCGGCGACCAGCCCCTCCAGCCGCGCGAGCTCGGCGCCAAAGCGCGCCACGGCGGGCGCCTCCAGCTTCGCCCGGAAGTGGCACATCACCTGCTGGATCAGCTCGCGGCGGAGGCGGTCGTCCTCGGTCGTCGCGATCCCCCGCTCGGTGGCGAACGCGCCCCCGCGGACCGCGGCGGCGTACCGGGGAAGCGGGCGGACGTTCTGCGCGTAGACACCGCCGACGTCGCTGATTCCCGTCGACCCCACCGCCACGACCTCGCTCGCCGGCGATGCGGTGTAGCCCTGGAAGTTCCGCCGCAACGTGCCCTTGCGCTGGGCAATCGAAAGCTCGTCGTCCTCGCGCGCGAAGTGGTCCATGCCGATGGGCCGGTAGCCAGCCGCCTCGAACGCGTCGTAGGCGAGGCCGAGCAGCTCGAGCTTCTGCACCGAGGGCGGCAGCGCATCGGCGGGAAGGAGCCGCTGGTGGTGTCGGATCTGCGGCACGTAGGCGAACGAGTAGACGGCAGCGCGATCGGGCCGCATCGCGAGCACGCGCGACAGGGTCTTCGCCCAACTCGCCGCGGTCTGGTGCGGCAGTCCGTAGATCAGATCCACGTTGACGCCGCGGTAGCCGAGCGACCGGGCGTACGCGAGGAGCGCCTCGGTCTCCTCCGCCGTCTGGATCCGGTTGATCGCCTGCTGGACGGCCGGCTCGAGATCCTGGACGCCGATCGAGAGCCGGTTGAAGCCGAGCCCGCGCATCAGCTCGATCTGCGAGGTGCGCGTGACCGTCGGGTCGATCTCCACGGCGACCTCCGCGGCGGGGTCGACGTCGAACCGCGACTCGATCGCGCGCCACGTCCGCTCGATCTGCCGCTCGTCGAGCGACGTTGGCGTGCCGCCGCCCCAGTGCACCTGCACCAAGCGCCGCCGCCGGCCGAGGGTCGCCGCTACGAGCGCCAGCTCCGCTTCGACGGCGTCGAGGTAGTCGTCGATCTGGGAACGCTCGCGGAGGACCACCATGTTGCAGCCGCAAAACGTGCACAGCTCCCGGCAAAACGGGAGGTGGACGTAGAGGGAGAGCGCATCTCCTGCGCGCTCGAGCGCATGCGCAAAGTCTGCCGGACCGAATGAGGAGGTCCACGCAGGCACGGTGGGATAGCTCGTGTAGCGCGGCGCTTCGACGTCGTAGCGCCGGACCAGCTCCTCGGTGACGGGCGGGAAGGGCATCGTGCCCACGAAAACAATCAAGAACCATGCCGCGTCGCGACCGGCCCCCATTGGGGCGCCGATCTTGCATTCCTTCCGGCGCATCTTCTGGAGCGGGAGGACCTCGCGGTGACCGAAGGCGCGACGAGCGGGACGGAGGAGCAGGGCCTGACGGAGGCCGAGGCCGCCGCCCGCCTGCGCGCCGACGGCCCGAACGAATTGCGCGGCGCGTCGACGCACTCGTTTCTGTCGAGCGTCCTCGGCGTGGTGCGCGAGCCGATGACCGCCCTCCTTCTCGGCTGCGGTGTGATCTACCTCTTCATCGGCGACCGGCAAGAGGCGCTGATGCTCCTCGGGTTCGTCGCCCTCATCGCGGCGATCACCCTCTTCCAGGAGGTGAAGACCGAGCGGGCGCTGGACGCGCTGAAGTCCCTGGCCAGCCCCCGGGCGCTCGTCATCCGGGAGGGTCGGCGCCGGCGCATCGCCGGCCGGGACGTGGTCCGGGGCGACCTGCTGGTCCTCGCCGAGGGCGACCGGGTGCCGGCCGACGCCTTCGTGCTCTCGACGGCGGGCTGCACCGCGGACGAATCGCTTCTCACCGGCGAATCGGTCCCGGTCCTCAAGGTGCCCTGGAACGGCGCCGAGCCATTCGATCGCCCGGGCGGCGACGGGCGGCCGTTCGTCTACGCGGGCACCCTTGTCCTCCAGGGCGGCGCCCGCGCGCGCGCCCACGCCACCGGCGCGCACACGGAGATGGGCCGCATCGCGGGCCTCCTCGGCCGCGAATCCGGAGCGCCGCAGCCTGCGACGCGCCTCCAGCACGAGACCCGCGCCCTGGTCTGGAGGATCGCGGCGGCCGCCGGCGCGCTCTCGGTCCTCGCCTTCGTCCTCTATGCGCTCGTCCGGCACGACTGGGTGAAGGGGCTCCTCGCTGGCCTGACCCTGGCGATGGCGATCCTGCCCAACGAGCTGCCGGTCGTCGTCACGGTCTTCATGGCCCTCGGGGCGTTCCGGCTGTCGCGCCGCGGCGTGCTCGCCCGCCGCATTCCCGCGGTCGAGACGCTCGGCTCGGCCACGGTGCTCTGCGTCGACAAGACCGGCACGCTGACGCAGAACCGGATGGCCGTCAGCCGCCTCCATGCCGACGGCCTCGAGCTCACGGCCGACCGCCTCGGCCGCGAAAGTCTGCCGGAGCCGTTCCACCCGCTCCTCGAGTACAGCATCCTCGCGAGCCGCCCGGACCCGTTCGACCCGATGGAGCGCGCCTTCCACGCTCTCGGCCGGATCCACCTCGAGGGCAGCGAGCACCTGCACCCCGACTGGACGCTCGAGCGCGAGTACCCGATGCAGGGCGGCGTCTTCGCGGTGGGCCAGCTCTGGCGGACCCTCGACGGGCAACGGATGGCGGCGGTCAAGGGCGCGCCCGAGGCGGTCGGCGCCCTCGCCCGCCTGGACGGGCCGGAACGGGAGGCGCTTTCGGCCGCTGCCGCGAAGATGGGGCGCGACGGACTGCGGGTCCTCGCCGTGGCGGGCGGCGCGCTCGAACCCGGCGCCGTGCCTCCCTCCGGCATGGCCGCCCTCCCCCTCCGGCTGCTCGGCCTCGTGGGCCTCGTCGATCCGGTCCGGGAGACGGTCCCGGCCGCCGTCGCCGAGTGCCGCTCGGCCGGGATCCGGGTCGCCGTCGTCAGCGGCGACCACCCGGTCACGGTCCAATCGGTCGGCCGGCAGGTCGGGATCGCCCGAACCACCGTCCTGACCGGCCCCGAGATGCGGGCGATGTCGGACGAGGAGCTCGGGCGCCGCGCCCAGGACGTCGACCTCTTCGCGCGCGTGCTACCCGAGGAGAAGCTGCGGCTCGTCCGGGCGCTGCGCGAGGACGGCGAGGTCGTCGCCATGACCGGTGACGGGGTGAACGACGCGCCGGCCCTGCGGGCGGCCGACATCGGCGTCGCGATGGGCGAGCGCGGGACCGACGTCGCGCGCGAGGCGGCGCAGCTCGTCCTGCTCGACGACGACTTCACCTCCCTCGCCGCCGCGGTCCGAATCGGGCGCCGCGTCTTCGACAACCTGCGAAACGCGCTCGCGTACCTGCTCGCGGTCCACGTCCCGATCCTCGGGCTGACGCTCATCCCGATCGCCGTCGGCTGGCCCCTCGTGCTCCTGCCCGCGCACGTCGCGTTCCTCCACCTCGTCATCGATCCGGCCAGCTCGGTCGTCTTCGAGGCGGAGCCCGAGGACGCCGCCGTGATGCGGAGGCCTCCGCGCCCGACGCGCGCCCCGCTCTTCGGGTCGCGGATGCTCTGGTTCGGCGCCGTCCAGGGCGCGCTCGTCCTCGGGCTGATCGTCGCCCTCCTCGGTTGGGCGCGCGCGCACGGCCGCTCCGAAGAGGACATGCGGGCCCTCGGCTTCGGGGCGCTGGTGGTCGGAAACCTCGGCCTGGTCCTGCTCAACCTCGAGGCCGGAAGGCGGCGTGGCGTTCCGCGCGAGGGCAACCCCGCCGTCTGGTGGGTTGTCGGCGGGACCCTCGTCCTGCTCGCGCTCGTCTTCCTCGTTCCCCCGCTCCGGGCGCTCTTCCGGCTCGAAGCGCTCGGCCCCGCACGCCTCGCGCTCGCGCTCGCGGTCGGGGCCGCGGGTCCCCTGCTGCTGGCCGCCGCGCGGCGCCTTGCACCGAACGCGATGGCGGGCAGCACGGCCTGACTACAGGCAGCAGGCGACGTTGAAGCTGTTGTTGCAGGGCGAGTAGTTGATCAGCCGGTCCTGGTTCTGCAGCATCGCTCCGAATTCGCTGCCGCCGGCGCTCTGCCACTGGTCGCAGTCGTCGAGGACGTTGCTCGTGTCCCACGGCCGGAGCGTCGTCGTGTACCACGCGTTCACGGGCGGGTAGATGCCGCCCGTTCCCCCGAGCGAGATTCCGACTTGGAGACTGCGGCTGATCTCCTCGGCGCTGCACATGTGGGCGTACGGCGCGTAGGTCGACGTGGGCGCGGGCAGCGATCTCGCGTACGCCTCGCAGATGGCCTTTGCCGCGCGGTAGCCGCGGTAGTTTCCGTAGGCGAAGTTGCCGGTCGTCGCCTGCGGGCTGACGCCAAGCCACACCCCTCCGACCGACATGTACTCGCTGCCGTACTGGAGCCCGAGGTGGCCGCCGACGAAGAGCGTGTGGCCGACCTGGACGTCGGGCGCCGGCGTTGGCGCGCCCTCGATGGACGCCGCATCGAACGGCGGGCTGTCCACGTTCAGGTCGAGGGTTCCATTGGAGCTGATGTACGTCCCCGACATCACCATCTGTCCGCAGCCGTCGCCGTTCGTGTGGAATCCGTCGGCGTTCAGCAGACCGGTGGCCGTGTTCGCCCCGTTGCAGAAGCCGCCCTGATTGTCCTGGGTCGTGATCGTCCGGTTCGCGCCCGCGACCAGTTCACCGGCGGTCAGCGTCCCGCTCACACCGAAGCTGCCGTTGACCGTCCCGCCGGCCACCGCGCCGGTGGGGCCCGCCGGTCCGGTCGCACCGGTCGCACCGGCCGCTCCCGCGGGGCCCGTCGCCCCCGGCGTCCCCGAGGGGCCCGTCGCCCCCGTCGCCCCCGTCGCCCCCGTCGCC
>DAIDIT010000071.1 GCA_027451705.1 Pseudomonadota bacterium | reverse complement strand
ACGCGGCGGCGGCGCGCGCGGTGGGGGAGGGGCTCCACGCCTACCGCGAGGCGCTGGCCCCGGTGCTCGGCGCGGCCGCGTGGCTCGAGGGACCGCGGTACCCGCGCGCCGCCGACGTGGCGCGGCTCGCGGGGCCGCCCGCGCAGTTCGCGGCGGGAGCGGTCCTCACGCTCGAGCCGCGGTACGTCCGCCTCCCCGAGGCGGAGACCAAGTTTCCGCAGGGCACCTTCGTCCCGCACCGGACCGCCGGCCGCTGATCTTTTCCTCGCCGTTCGCCCGCTTGATTTTGACGCGGCGGGACGGCATGCTCCGCGCGAATCGAGGACAACGATGGCATTGTTCCCACAGGTGCGGCCCAGGCGGCTTCGGCGCAGCGACGGACTCCGCCGCCTCGTTCGCGAGACCCGCCTCTCGCCCGAGCAGTTCGTCCTGCCGCTCTTCGTGATCCCGGGGCGCGGGCAGAAGCAGCCGATCGCGTCGATGCCCGGAGTCTTCCGGCTGTCGCCCGACCTCTGCGCGGAGCAGGCGCGCGCCGCGAAATCGCTCGGCCTCGGCGGCCTGCTGCTCTTCGGCGTGCCGCCCGAGAAGGACGCGACCGGAAGCTCCGGGCGCGACCCGCAGGGGCTCGTGCCGCAGGCGGTGCGCGCGATCAAGGAGGCGGTGCCCGAGCTGCCGATCGCGACGGACGTCTGCCTCTGCGACTACACCGACCACGGCCACTGCGGAGTCCTGCGCAACGGGACCGTCGACAACGACGCGACGCTCCCGCTGCTCGTCGAGCAGGCGCTCTCGCAGGCGCGCGCCGGGGCGGACATCGTCGCGCCCTCGGACATGATGGACGGGCGCGTGGCTGCGATCCGCCGCGGCCTCGACGAGGCGGGCTTCGAGTACACGGCGATCCTGTCCTACGCCGCGAAGTTCTCCTCGTCGTTCTACGGCCCCTTCCGCGAGGCCGCCCAGAACAGCCCGAAGCAGGGCGACCGCAAGGGCTACCAGATGGACCCGGCGAACGGCCGCGAGGCGCTGCGCGAGGTCGCGCTCGACATCGAGGAGGGCGCCGACATGGTCATGGTGAAGCCGGCGATCGCCTACCTCGACGTGGTGCGGGCCGTCCGCGACCGCTTTGAGGTGCCGGTCTGGGCCTACAACGTCTCGGGCGAGTACTCGATGATCCGCGCGGCCGCCACGAACGGCTGGATCGACGGCGAGCGCGCCATGCTCGAGACGCTGACCGGCATCCGGCGCGCCGGGGCCGACACGGTCGTGACGTACTTCGCGGCCGAGGCGGCGCGGCTGCTCGCGGGTGCGTGACGGCCGATGACCGAGTACAAGGTGGTCGAGGCCGCGACGGTCACGGACGACGCTCTCACGGAGCTCTTGAACGAGTGGACGCGGAAGGGGTGGCGCTTCGACGGCATGCAGTTCGCGATGCGCGAATCGAGCAAGCGGCCCGCGATGGCCTTCGTGGTCTTCACGCGGGAGGGGACCGCCGATGAGCACTGACGGTCCGAGACCCGACGGCGAGCCGCCGCCCGAAGCGCCGGAGGTCAACGGCCGGAGCATGGGGGCGGTACGGAAGCTGTCGGCGGCGCCGTCGCCCGCGCGCTCGGCGCGGCGCGAGGGCTCGCCGTACCCGAAGGCCTCGGTGCTCGCGCGGGTCGTCGGCCGCCTCGCCGACGTGATCGTCAGCCTGACCCTCTCGTCGTTCGCCGGGGTGGCGGGTATCCTCGCGGGCCTGCTCTACCTCCTCGTCGCCGACGCGCTCGGGAACGGGCAGAGCCTCGGCAAGCGGATTGCCGGCGTCAAGGTCGTCCACGTGCCGACCCGTGCGCCCGCGGCGCTGCGCGAGTCGATGATCCGCAACAGCCCCTTCGCCCTCTGCTACGCCTTCTACGCGGTGCCAATCGTGGGCTGGATCCTCCTCGTGGTGGCGGGCGTGCCACTGCTGCTCTTCGAGGCGTACATGATCTACGGCGACCCGCTCGGCGTCCGGATCGGCGACGTGTTTGCCGACAGCCAGGTCGTCGACGCCAAGGTCGTCGCCGGCACCCCCGCAGTCTCGACGCCGCTGTCCGGGCGCGGGACCGCCTGACCGAGAGAACCCCAAACCGACGAGGTCGCGACGTGCGCATCGCCTTCTCCCACAACCTCCAGCTCTCCCCCTCCGAGGAGGAGGCCGAGTTCGACACGCAGGCGACCGTCGACGCGCTCGCCTCGGGGCTCGAACGGCTCGGCCACCGCGTGGAGAAGATCGAGGTCTCCGGCCCCGCCTCGAGGACGGTCGCCCGCCTCGAGGCCTACAACCCGGACCTCGTCTTCAACACTGCGGAGGGGCGCCGCGGCCGCTTCCGCGAGGCATTCTACCCCGGCCTGTTCGAGGAGCTGGGATTCGCCTACACCGGCTCGGACCCGTACACGCTCGCGCTCACCCTCGACAAGCAGCTCACGAAGATGGTCGTCGGCAAGGCCGGCGTCCGGACGCCGGGCTGGGTCTTCGTCGAGGACCTCGCGCAGCTCGACGCGGCGTCGTTGACGCTGCCGGTGATCGTCAAGCCCAACTTCGAGGGCTCGTCCAAGGGCATCACGCAGGACTCGGTGGTCGAGGAGGCCGGGCGGCTCCGCGACGTCGTCGCGGCGGCGCTCGCCCGCTACCCGGCCGGCGTGCTGGTCGAGGAGTTCGTCGTGGGGCGCGACCTGACCGTGCCGTTCCTGGAGGCGGTGGCGCGCGAGCGCGGCGGGGTCCTGGCGCCGGTGGAGTACGTGGTCGACCCGAAGTTCCGCGGCCGGCACGCCATCTACGACTTCGCGCTCAAGACCCAGCACAGCGAGGCGGTCAGCGTGCAGGCCCCGGCCGACGTCCCGCCGGAGGTGGCGCAGGAGGTCGCCAAGGCGGCGCGGACGGTCTTCACCGCGACCGGTTGCCGCGACCTCGGCCGCATCGACTTCCGCCTCGGCGACGACGGCAAGGTCTACTTCCTGGAGATCAACGCGCTGCCCTCCCTCGAGCCCGGGGCGGGCATCTACGCCGCGGCGGCGCTCGAGGGGCTCCACTTCGACGCCGTGCTCGGCGCGGTGATCGAGTCGGCCGCGGCGCGCTGGAAGGTCAAGGACAGCCGGGAGTCGCGGTCGCGCCCGACCCGGCGCAGCGGGCCGCTCCGAGTCGGCTTCAGCTTCAACGTGAAGCGGGTGGTGCCGAGCGGGGAGGGCGGCGACGACCAGGAGGCCGAGTACGACTCGCCCAAGACGCTCCAGGCCATCCGCGAGGCGATCGCCTCGTACGGCCACGAGGTGATTGATCTCGAGGCGACGTCCGAGTTGCCGCAGCGGCTCGCGGCGACTCCGGTCGACGTCGTCTTCAACATCGCGGAGGGGTTCAAGGGGCGCAACCGCGAGGCGCAGGTGCCGGCGACGCTCGAGCTGCTCGACATCCCGTACACGGGCAGCGATCCGGCGGCGCTCTCGATCGCGCTCGACAAGGCGCTCGCGAAGAAGATGGTCCGGCAGCACGGGATCCGAACGCCCGACTTCCTGCTGATGCAGAGCGGCAAGGAGCGGCTGCCGAAGGAGATGCACTTTCCGGTGATCGTCAAGCCGGTGGCCGAGGGATCGTCCAAGGGGGTATTCGGCAAGTCGGTCGTCGACACGGAGGCGGAGCTGCGCGAACTGGCCCGCGACCTCGCCGCGCGCTACCGGCAGCCCGCGCTCGTCGAGACCTACATCGGCGGGCGCGAGTTCACGGTCGGCATGATCGGCGAGCGGCGTCCCAAGGTGCTGCCGATCATGGAGGTCGTCTTCACGGGCGACGACCCGACCCCGGTCTACGACTTCTCCGCGAAGCTCGACTGGACGCACCGCGTCCGCTACGACGTGCCGGCGAAGCTCGACGTCGGCCAGCAGCGCGAACTGGAGCGGGCGGCGCGCGCGGTCTTCGCGGCCCTGGGGTGCCGCGACGTGGCGCGGGTCGACTTCCGGATGGACGCCGCCGGGCACGTCTACTTCCTCGAGTGCAACCCCCTGCCGGGGCTGACGCCGGGCTGGAGCGACCTCGTGATGATCGCCAAGGCGGGTGGCCTCGACTACCGCGGCCTCATCGGGGAGATCCTCTCGGGCGGCATCCGCCGCTACCAGGAGCGCGAGCGCGAGCGCCGCCGAGAGGAGCGCGGCCAGGCAGGCCAAGCGGCGGTGGGGTAGGGCGTCGCCGCCCACTCGAATGGCGGGGCCCCTCCCGGCCGAGGTGGGGCAGGTCCTATCTTGCCCTTCGGGGGGCGGGCATGGGGGGCGGCGGAAGGCTGCGGATCGCGTTCGTGGCGGACTGCATGGGCGCGCCGGTCGGCGGGGGCGTGCTCTCGGCCCGGCAACTCGTCGCCCGGTTGCGCGAGGAGCACGACGTGTCGGTCATCGGCGCCGACGCCGACGGGCCCGGGGCGGTGCGCCTACCGGGGTTCGTGTTGCCGTCGAGGGCCATGCGCAGCATGGGCTTCGTCATGGCGCGGCCCGATCGGGACGCGCTCCGATCGGCCTTCGCGCGCGCCGACGTGGTCCACCTCCAGTTTCCCTTCTGGCTCTCGGTCGTGGCGCTGCGCGAGGCGCACCGGGCCGGCCTCCCGGTCGTCGCGGCCTTCCACGTCCAGCCCGAGAACGCGTTCCTGAACTTCGGCGTCCGCTGGCGCTGGCTCGCCTCGCTCGCCTACCGGATCTGGGTGCGCCTGCTCTACGGCCGGGCGGACGCGGTGGTCTGCCCGACCCGCTTCGCCGAGCGGAAGCTGCGGGCCCACGGACTCGCGGTGCCGGCGTACGTCATTTCGAACGGCGTCCCGCCCGACGCGACGGCCACGGCGCGTCTTCCACGGCGCGCCGGCGCGCCGTTCGTCATCGCGGCGGTCGGGCGCCTCGCGACCGAGAAGCGGCAGGATGTCCTCCTCGAGGCGGTTCGGCGCAGCCGCCATGGGGATCGGATCCACGTCGTCCTCGCGGGCGCGGGTCCGCGCGAAGCCGAGTTGCGGCGCCTCGGCGCGGGGCTTCCCGGCGGCGTGGAGGTCGGGTTCCTCGACCGCGCAGCGCTTCTCGAGTTGCTGCGCCGCGCGGATCTCCTCGTCCACTGCAGCGAGGTGGAGCTGGAGGGGCTCGCCATCCTCGAGGCGATGAGCGTCGGCCTGCCCGTGGTCGTCGCGCAGGGACCCGAGACCGCGGCGGGCGAACTGGCGCTGGACGGCCGGTTCGCGTTTCCCGCGGGCGACGCCGGCGCGCTGGCCGAGCGGATCGATGCGCTGCTCGACGCGCCGGAGACCCTCGCCCGCGCCGCCGTCGCCTACCGGCGCGCGGCGCGGCGGCTCGACTTTCAGGCGTCGGTCGAGCGCTGGATCGAGCTGTACCGCTCGCTCCTCGCGCCGGCGCGCGGCGCGGCGGCCGGCGCATGAAGGCCGGGCCGTTGGCGCTCGCGGGGCTGCTCGCCGCCTGCGCGACGGGTCCGCCTCTCGACTCGCTCAATGAAGGACTCGACGGCCCGGCGGGCGGCGATCCTGGCGGACCCGTGCCGTGGCCGGTGGTACACCTGACGGGACAGGCGGCGCGGCTCGCCGGGCAGCACGTCTCGTTCGACGTCTTCTATCCCGTCGGCGCC
>DAIDIT010000070.1 GCA_027451705.1 Pseudomonadota bacterium | reverse complement strand
CACCAACCCCGAGGTGATGGGCTGGATGTTCCGGCAGTACTCGGACGGCGAGCGCGAGCGGCACAACCTGCGCGGGGTCGTGACCGGCAAGGACATCCGGATCGGCGGCAGCGAAGGGCGCGTGAAGGCGACCGGCCAGGGCCTCGCCTACTGCGTCGAGGAGTGGTACGCCGACCGCAAGCAGAGCGTGAAGGGGCAATCGTTCATCCTCCAGGGCTTCGGCAACGTCGGCTCCAACGCCGCCGAGATCCTCTGCGGGATGGGCGGGAAGCTCCTCGCCGTCAACGACGCCGACGCGACGATCTACAACCCCGAGGGGATCGACCCGGTTCAGCTCGCGGCCTACGTCTACGCGAACCCGAAGAACATCAAGAGGAGCGTGCTCGGCTACCCGGAGGCGCAGGAGATCTCCAAGAAGGACTTCTGGGAACTCCAGGCCGACTTCGCGGTGCCGGCGGCGCTCGGCGGCGAGATCACCGCGGACGTGGCCGAGCGGCTCAAGGTCAAGCTCGTGGCCGAGGGCGCGAACGGCCCGACGACCCCCGACGCCGACGTCGTGCTCCAGGCGCGGAAGATCGAGCTCATCCCGGACATCATCGGGAACGCCGGCGGCGTGACCGTCAGCTACTACGAGTGGCTCCAGAACCAGCGCATGGAGCACTGGACCGAGGAAGAGGTCAACGCGAAGCTCCAGCGGGCCATCAAGAGCAACTACCGGATCATCCGCGACATCGCCGGCAACCGGCCGAGCCGCAGCGACCGGCACGACAGCCGCCGCTTCTGCGTCGGCCGCGAGGTCGACACCCGGACGGCGGCGATGATCCTCGCCCTCAAGCGGATCGAGGCGCACTACCAGCTCGAGGGCTTCAGCCAGTAAGCCTGGCCGCCGACGAGGGCGCATCTACTTCGTTGCTCGGTCGCTGCGCGGCTCGGCGTACAAACTCGTACGCTTCCGCTGCTCGCTCGGTCGCGCCTCGTAGCCGCACCCTTCTCGTCGCCCAGGCAGGATCTCGCCCCCGGGTAAAAGGCCGCCGGGTTCCGTGACGGGAGCCCGGCGGCGGCGTTCGACCCGCCACCGTGGACGGAGGCGCTTTCGACCAGGCCCGCTGAGTCTGGACAAGCCGGGGCGGCTTTGCTACATCAGCGCCCGCGTCGATGCCCAGGTGGTGAAATTGGTAGACACACCATCTTGAGGGGGTGGCGCCGCAAGGCATGCGAGTTCGAGTCTCGCCCTGGGCACCTTGATTCTGTTGGGGGACAAGGGTTCTGGAAGCTGTAGCAGAACCCGTAGCAGAGCCGGAAGTCTTTTCGCGGGGTTGGCCGTTGTCCCCCCCGCCGCCGTGGGGCGGCTGTCCCCCGTTCGCGGCCCGCGGAAGCGCGATGACCTCGGCCCCGCCGCGCCGCGCGATCCGCAGCTTGGCCACTTCCTCGCAGAGCGGCGGCCACGGCATCGACGTGTAGATGTTCAGGATGTCGCCCCGCTGGCCGTGCGTCACCATTTCGAGGAGGTCCGGCCGCGCGCCGTCCGCCCGCGCGAGGGTGACGAACGTCCGCCGGAGGTCGTGCAGCCGGCGCCGCCGGAAGCCGAGGTCCCGGAGGTCGTGCTGTAGCCGTTCCCAGCACGTCGGCTGCTTGAGCATGCCCGAGCCCGACGCGGCCGGGAGGAGCAGGTCGTCCGGCTCGGGGCGGCGGCCCGAGAGCGCCGGCCAGCCCGACAGCTTCCACTCCCCCAGCATCGCGGCGAGCGTCGGGTGGACCGGCACCTCGCGGCTGCGCCCGGTCTTCGTGCCGCTCTTGCCGTTCGAGTGCGCGATCACGAGGCGGCCGAGGGGGCGCGCGTCGGGATCGTAGTGCCGCCAGCGAAGACCCGCGACCTCGCCGAACCGGAGACCCGCGACACCGGCCAGCGCGTAGAGCAGGCGCCGGTCGACATCGATGTCCGGGCAGGAGATGAGCGTCTCGACCTCCTCGCGTGTGAAGACGGCCCCCGCGCGCCACTCGGGGTCCTTGTCCTCGCGCTTCCCAAGCTGGGCCTTCGTCAGGACGCACGGCGAGGTCGGGACCACCTCTTCCAGCACCGCGTCTTTGAACATGACGTGCAGGACGCCATACACGTTGTAGAGGGTGCGCGGCGCGACCTTCCCGCTCTCGCGAAGGCTGCGGACGGCCTCGACGACGTGGCGCGGTTTCACTTCGGCCATCGGCATCGACCCGAGTCGGCGGAGAAGGTGGGCCAACCGCGAAGTGTAGTCCTCGTGACTCGATTGCCCCTCGCGTCGCTTCAACCAAGCATCGGCGTAGGCCCGCACCGTCACGGGCGAGCCGGGCGCGACGCCAAGCCGACGCGCCGCGCGCACCTGGACCTCGACGCGCGAGAGCAGGTCGTGGGCCTTGGCCTCCTCGCCCACGTGGAAGCCGGAGGGGCGCGACCACCGCTTCCCGGCCGCGTCGAAGTAGGCGATCCAAAGCTGCTCCCCGCGCGCGTAGACCGAGCCCCACTTCCTCACGGCGTCCTCCTCACCTTGCAGACGGTTCCGGCCACGATCTCGCGAGCCCTTGCGTCCAAGTCTAGCTCCGAAGTCTCACGCTCTGCACCACCCCGGGCGAGGAAGTCTTCGAGTTGCTCGCGGCGAACCCGGAGAACGCGGCCCTTGCCGTGCCGGGGCAGTTCGCCAGACTTGATCCACGCGCGCACCGTCTCCGGCCGCACGCCACCGGCAAACTCGGCCGCCTGCTTGACCGTGAGGTACGGCGGGCCGGAGGGCTCGGGGCGGCGGGCATCGAGCACCGGCTGTAGCAGTTCGCGGAGCGCGGCGCGGACCTCCTCGCGCACTGCCGCACGGATGGTGTCCTCGACCGTCACGGTCCCGCCTCCTCGCCCGCCCGCGGCGCCTCGTTGCCCCAAGCGTCCCACCCCGGCCGGGCCGTGCGGGCGAACAACTCCAGCTTGGGCAGGACCGGATACGCGCGCTCGATCAACCCGTACACGGCAACGGGCTTCTCGGAATGCCCCGCCACCGGCGCGACGATGATCGAGTCCGGCCGCGCCGCCGGGGGCGGGCAGGGCGGGTTTCCGCGGACGGCCACGAGAAGCAGCTCGTGCCGGATGCGCGCCCAGTATCCGCGCCCGAGCCGGTCCTTCTCCCAGACCAGGCTCGTGCGGTACGTGAAACCCCACGCGGCCAGCACGCGCATGGCCTCTTCCAGCTTGGGGCTCGTCGCCCACAGGTAGAGGATCGCGTCCGGCGTCGCAACGTCGGCCACCGGCAGGGCGCAGATGTCTTCGAGCGGCATCGTCGGGTAGTGGCGATCGATCGCACGCGAGTCGTCCGGGCTCTGCTCGTACCGCCACGGCGGGTCGGCCAGGAGCACCCCGTAGCGCCGGCCGAGCGCCGAGAGCGGAGCCGCGGTCCCGGCCAGTCGAGCGATCTTCTCCAGCCGTTCCGTCCGCCGCTCTGCCGTCCGCCGCGCGTGGATCTCCCGGGCAGCGGCGAGGATCGCCCCCTCGGACGCGGACGCGAGCATCTGACGTTGCTCCTCTCGCGGCAGCCGGGCCACCTCGACGGCCGTCGAGACGACCGCCCGCCCGTCGCGCACGGCCTCGGCCAGTTCGGGTGTCCCCGAGCGCAACACCGCGGCGGCGGCCTCGACGGTGCGCGGCGACACCTGGACGAGCGCGGCGGCCTTCTCGGACGCCTTGCCACTTCCGCGCAAGTTTGCGCGGAGGTCGGTCCGCGTGCCCTGTCGGGCCTTCGCCTCGGCTTGCAGCGCCGGCAACGCGGCAGCCGCAACCATGGCCCGTTGCGAAGGCGTCAGGTGACGGCGCGCGACGTTGCAGCTCAGCACGTAGGCCACCGGGTCGTCGCCCTGGTACGCCTCGAAGCGCGGCTCGAGACCGGCCAGCCGGCACGCCTCCAGCCGGTTCCGGCCGTCGAGTAGGATCACCTCGCCGGTCTGCGTGTCGGTCCAGGTGACGATCGGCGTCCGGAGGCCGTGGACGCGCACGTCCTCGACGAGCGCGGCGAGGTCGGCACCCTCCAGGCGTGGGAGCAGTTCGGCGGCGGGGTGGGACCGGAGGGTCACGAGCGCTTCCTCCGGCCGCGGGGACGGCGGGCGGGCTCGGCTCGAAGCTCTGCAATGCCGGGTAGCGACAGATCGACCACCCGCGCACTGGACGTTGGCGGGTCTTCGGCAGAGTGACCGACCGACCGTCCCCTAGAAGGGGGGGACGGTCGGTCACTCTGGCAGTCGGGTGTGGAGTCAGATCGACCAGGTGTCCGGTCACTCTGGTCGGTCACTCCGCCTGCCAGGCCCCACGGCGAATGCTGGCCCTTCGTTCGGACGATCTCGCCCTCCTCGGCGAGGGTCGCGCATGCCGCGGACACGTCCTCACGGCGCGCGCCCAACTTGGCGGCCAGGGCCGCGCCCGTCCTCGGCTTCTCGGCGAGGGCGGCGAGGATCTCCGGTCCCAATCTCCCGATGCGGTCGTCGCGGGTGAGCTTGCCGCGCGAGTCCTTGGCCCGTGCCTCGTATGCCGCGATCTCCTCGGCCCTGGCCAACCGAAGGCAACCGTGGTCGCCCTGCGGCCGGCAAAGCACGAGCGGCGCCGTCGGTGGCACGTCGTTTCTCTTGGCCAGGACAAGCCGGAGAAGGCTCGGCGCCCCCTCGACGTGGCGCAACTCGCGCATGATCAGAACGGCACGGGCAGCGTTGGCCAGGGCGCTACCGCCTCGGAGTGCCTCGACGGACTCGGGGTCGTCACCCCTGGCCAGCTTGCGCGTGTGGTGAGCTATCCAGACGGTCGGGCACCCGCAGTCCTCCGCCGCGAAGGCACAAGCAAGCTGCACGAACCGTGCGCCCGCGATGTTGTCCTTCTCGGTGTCGGCTCCGGCAAAGTGCGTCAGCGGGTCGACGATCACGAGCGTGTAAGGCTTGCCCTCGGCGGCAGCCGCGCGAAGCCGGTCGAGGATCTCCCTCGCGCGGTCGGTCATCGGCAGCTCGCCGGTCGCGGGGTCGATCCCGGTCGTGAGAGCACACCCGACGCCAGCGAGCGGCAGGACCGTGACGTTGCGCGCCACTTCGTCCATCTCAGCGGTCGAGAGCCCAGCGGCGACGCATGCCCAGTGCAGGCGTCGAAGCATGCCTGCGCGCGCCTCCTCGGCGACGAGCAAGAGCCCGCGGCCGGGTGTCGCGCGCCACGAGCCCTCACCGACCCACGGCCGCCCGAGGGCAGCGGCCACGGCAAGCTCGCACTCGACGATGGTCTTGCCGGTCCCGCCGGGCGAACCAAGAATCACGGTCTGCCCCCGGAGCAGCACCGGCGCCCCATCGATGGTCTCTAGGGAACGCGGTTGCGGCGGCGGATCAGCGGCGAGGGCGGCGCCCGTGAGTGGCACGGCAAAGTCCCAAAGCGGCCTTGCGGCCGGCGCAGCCTGCCCCGATAGGAGGCTGCGGACGCGCTCCCTCGCAGCGGCGACCTGGACGCGGAGGCGGCCCTTGTCGGCCTCGGGGGCCGCGGTGAGCTTGGCGTCGAGGTCAGACCACTCGCGGAGCGCCGTCTCCGGCCCGTCCGGCGGCGCGGCTCCCCTCATGGTCGCCTCGAAGGTGTCGGGGTCGACGGTCACGGCCGGCCCCTCGGGGCCGAGAGCCCCCGCGCAACGGCGAACTCGCGGACGCGGTGCCAGTCCTCGGCCCCCGTCGGCTTGCGACCGATCGCCGCAAACGCGACGAGCGCTGCCGCGTCGCCCCCGGCCCCGCAGAGGAAGCAGTGCCACGAGCCGCTCTCGCGCAGGTTGATCGCGCCCCGCCGGTCGCGCCCCCGGCTGCTCCGCAAGAGGGATTCGCAGGCCGGGCACTCGGCCGTGAGCTTCCCAGCGCGCTCCCGAATCGCCAGCCCGGCGGCCTCGGCCACCGCGGACGGCGAGCGGCCGTTGATCTCCGCGATCCACCCGCCCCCGGCCCCGCGCCGCGCCGGCTTCCGCCGTGGGAGTTGCACCCGGAGCCCGCACCATTCCCGGATCGCGGCCTCGACCTGTGGCGGCAGCGCGGGCCAGACGCGCTCGTCGAGGAACCCGGCTAGGCCAGCGGGGCCGCTGTACCGAACGATCAGGGCGCTCACCGCAAGCTGTCGGACGCGCCGCTGCAACTCGGGCGCGTCGAGTTCACGGGGCCGCTCCGCGGCGTCGGAGTCGTCCGCCCAGTCGATGGGCTCGCCCGAGTCCTTGTGGACGCTCCTGGGGAAGACCGTCTGCGAGCCGCCGAGGTTCCGGCCGACGTTGCTTGCCGGTGTGCCCCGGAGTTCAACGAGCATCCCCTTCGTCTCGGGGTCGTGAAGCTGCTCCGTGACTGTCCCCGGCGCGAGGTACAGCCGGTGCGACCTTTGCTTGCCGGTGCGGCCAAACGTCCAGGTCTCCGGCAGGAACAGATCGGCCAGCTCGATGGCCTCCGGGCAGTCGAGATCCACGTCGGCCAAGCCGTTCGAGGGCTCGCCCAGGTTCACCCCGATGTTGGTGTCCGGGGCGAAGTAGCGCGGGATCTCTGCCCTCTCGACGCGCAGCGCTTGCCAGGCGGGTTGCGGCCGTCCGTCCCAGCCTGGGCGTTTGTCTCGGGTGAGCACGGGAATCGGGCACCACCCGAGCGCGAGGTAGGCCCCGGCCCAGCCGGCGGTGGTGAGACCGGAGGTCACCCGGCGCTCCCCTGCCGGTTGGGTACGGGCAGCCCGAGCGCGGCGGCGGCCCGACGAATGCGCCGCTCGCTCATTGCGCGGACGGGCAGCCCTCGCAGGAACCGGCGCAGCGTGTGAGGGTGAACCTCGGCCTCGACGGCCAGGCGAAGCCGATCAGGAGCGGCAAGCGAAGTTGTGTCACTCATGGGGCGAGCGTTTAGCGTCTCGCCCCAGCACGGTCGAAAAGGCGGACAACCCCCCGGGGCTGTCCGCCGCGCCTCTCAGAAACCGACGGGCTACCTCACTGCCCCCGAGCGAGCGCGCAGCTTGCGGTCGGCGTCGAAGAGTCGCTTTCGGGCGTTCGCGAATCCGCGTGCCTTGGCTGCGGCGACGACGATCCGGACGGCAAGCTTCTCGCACTCCTGAGCCTGTTGCCAGGTGTCTGTCGTCTGGGCAACGAGCCACCGGGATCGGGCCAGTACGCTGTCAACTGCCGCGAAGACCTCGGCGAAAGGGTCGCCAAGTTCCTGGACTGGCCAACGGAGAAAGGTCTTCCCTCGGCGCGGGCGCCCAAGGGGGCCGTCGATGATCCCTGCACTCCCATAGGCTCCGATGAGGAGGAACGCCAAGTCCCACGCCAGAACTTTTCGGTATGCGTCGAAGACGAGGTCTTTGTGGCCGTCGGTCGAGACACGTACCAGGTCTGCGGCAAGCTGTGTCCGATCGCGGCTCTCCCACGCTTCGAGGGCCCGCAGCACGGAAAGCTTTAGGGCACGTCCCGCCCGAGCGTAGTGGCCCCTGTGGCGCAGTTCCCCCTCGATGAAGTCGCCCTGCGGCGATAGCTGAAGACCGACCCGCAGGGCGTCGAAGATCACTTCGTTCGCCCGCTTGAACGCGGCCGTGGCTTCTTCCTGCTTGGGATGTGAGAGACCGAGGCGTACCAGGCTAGTCAGCGTAGCCGCCTGCGTTGCCAGCGGGGATTCGGGGTACGGGCGAAGTGCCTCCGCCTTCAGCGGACTGTCCGGGGGGCCAAGCCAACTCCCGGGTGCCTGCGAGTGGCGCTTCAATGCAGTTCCCGAGAGGCGGAGAAGGTACGTCACCTCGGCGAACGTAGGCGCTGGCTGCCCATCCGGTGTCCGAGGATCGGAGGCCAGGACGTGGGTAAGGTCGCAGTCGAGGCGAGACAACGGAGGCCGAGGGGTCGTGCTTGCGACCTCGGTCCAGTGTCGCATCGAGACGGTACGGTCCTTCCCACGCACGAACTCGATGTGCCAGGTGAATCCCTCGGGGACGTTCTCCGACTCATGGTGCCGTCGAAGAGCGTCAACGAGTCCGTTGAATCTGGCCGGTGAGAGGCCCGCTCCTGGGGTGAGCACTACCTCTGCGACGGAACGTCCCTCCGGCGTCTGCGGCAAGGACCGCGCGTCGGCGCTTCTGGCAGCTCTCTTCTTCGCTTGGGGCGCCAAGGTTGCTCCCGGTCATGGCCCCGGGGTTCACCCGCGGGGCCTTTGAGGGCGGCAAGTATGGCGTCGACCCCTGACGGCTGGCGCGTGTGAACGTCCGCGCTGCCTATCGAATGTCTAGTCGAAGGGGGCTGTATCGCTCCAACGGCTTTCGACACCGGGGGTTGCGGGCCACGATCAATTCGTACAAGTGCGGCCACCATGCGGTGACATCCTGATTGCCCTGGAGTCGCCCACGAATGAACCCCGCGGTTCGCAGTAGGCGGTGGGCGCGGAGATCTTCCAGGAAGACCGGCGCTCCCAAGCGGCAGACGTTCTGGAACTCTCCGAACAGGGCGAATCCGTCACGCCAGAGTCCGTCTGCCCGCGCCCGCTGCAACTCCGTGCCGAGCACGAAAATATCCCGGATGCACTTTTCGGGTGCGCAGCGGTACATGACCATGAGGTCGCCGACGTGTGCCGTCTTCCGGGCGGCCCAGTCCATTCGGTCGTGTTCGAGGTAGTGCTGCTGGGAGGCGCTCGCGGGCTGCATCCAGACCTTGAAACCAAGCCCAAACTCCTTGCGAAGCTCGATGATCCTGAGCCGCCGAGGAGCTTCCGGCCAGTCATGCTCCCAGCACACGATGCAGTCGCACCCTCGCGCCGGGTGCTCGTGTGCCTTGAACGAGCTTGAACGGTACTCGAACTCAATTCGTACGCGGCGTTCACCGCCCGAGGTCTTCTCGAAAGCGATGCAGTCGGGGAAGCCCTGTTTGATTTCATCCACCCGCATGCGAAATCGGTTCGCAAGATGCGCGAACAGAAAGACGACGCCTTGCTCGTTCGTGGGCGCGAATCGCAGGGGTGCGTCTGGAAGCACCTCTGGCCGAGTAAAATGCTGCGGTCGGACCATCGTCACGCTCTCCTTCGGGGGGTGGCCCGAGCGCGTTCGTCCGCAGGAGCCACTCCGGCACCCTACCTCGGCGGCACGTCGGGCGGTAGACTTGTCGCCTCGTGGGCAACTTCCGATTCTATCGCCGCACGCGCCTCTTCCCCGGCCTGTCCGTCAACTGGTCCGCCTCGGGCCCCTCGCTCTCGCTCGGCGTTCGCGGCGCGCACGTGACGCTTGGCCACGGCCGCGTCACGCGGACCGTGGGCATTCCGGGGAGCGGGCTCTACTGGACTTCGAGGTCGGGGCACTCGACGGGCTTCCACTCGGCCCACGTCGAGACCCCGGTGAGCGACGGCGCGCAGACGGCCGCGCACGTGTCGGCGACGGCGGTCGTCCTCGGGATTCTTCTCGCCCCGGTGGCGATCGTGCTGGCGATCGTCGCGTTCCGGTTCGTGCTCGGGCTGGCCGTCGCGATCGTGCTCTTCTCTGCGGTCGGCCACGGCGGGCGGCGGAGGTAGCAGCCGCACGCGCGGCCCGAGGAGGGAGGGGGGGAACCTACGGGCCACGCGGCGGCCGGGGGCCTTGCGGCTCCGAGGCAGTCTACCCCGGTACGCGGAGAGCGTCAGGAAGCCGGCCGTACGGGGGGACGGGCCTTCGGGCGCCCCACCGGCCGGCGTGGGACGGGATGCCGCGTCGGCGCGAGCAACCTGCCCACGGGGAGCCCGAACGCGGACGCGACGGAGACAAGCGTGCGGAGGTTGGGGTTTAGCTGCCCGTACTCCAGCTTTTGAAGATGCTTCGAGCTGATGCCCGCGGCATGCGCGGCCTCCTCTTGCGTCCACCGTCGGCGCGCGCGAAACCGGGCGAGGTTCGCGGCCAGGTAGCGCCGGGCGGTCTCGAAGTCGAACGTGCGTTCGGGCACGTCCCCGCGTACAGGTAGAAGGGCCTACACAAAAACCTCACGCTTGGGGTATTAGTTGGGCGCGTGCCTACGTCGAGGCTCCTCTACTACGGCGACAACCTCGCGGTGCTCCGGGAGCACGTCCCATCGGGCAGCGTGGATCTCGTCTACCTCGACCCGCCCTTCAACTCGCAGCGCAACTTCAACGTGCTCTTCCAGGAGCACGACACGGAGTCGCGGGCGCAGATCCGGGCGTTCGAGGATTGCTGGCGATGGGACGTGGCGGCCGAGGAAACCTTCGCGGCCCTCACGGGGCCGGGCGCAGAGGATCGCGGCGTGCCGTCGAAGCTCGTCACGCTGGCGGAGGCTCTGCGGACCTTCCTCGGCGCCAGCGACATGATGGCCTACCTGGCCATGATGGCCGCGCGGCTCGTGGAACTACACCGTGTCTTGAAGCCCACGGGCTCGCTCTACCTGCACTGCGACCCGACGGCGAGTCACTACCTGAAGCTCCTCCTCGACGCGATCTTTGGCCCCGAGCACTTCGTTAGCGAGATCGTTTGGCGTCGGACGAACGTCCACAGCGACGCGAAGCGCTGGGCGCCGGTCTCGGACACGATCCTCTTCTACGCCAAGGGGCAGACCTTCACCTGGAATCCGGTCTACATGCCCCTCTCGGAGGAACACGTCGCGTCGAAGTACCGCTCGGTCGACGCCAACGGGCGAAGGTATACCCTCAGCGACATGCGGAGCCCCAACCCGCGCCCTAATCTCATGTACGAGTGGAAGGGCCACAAGCCGCACCCGAACGGTTGGGCCTACTCTCGCGAGACCATGGAGCGGCTGGACCGCGATGGGCGCATCTGGTACCCGGACTCGAAGGACAAGCGCCCGCGCCTAAAGCGCTACCTCGACGAACAGCCTGGGACGGTCCTCGGCAACATCTGGGCCGACATCGACCCGATCAACTCCCAGGCCAAGGAACGCCTGGGCTACCCGACTCAGAAGCCCCGCGCCCTCCTCGAACGGATCATCCGAGCGTCCTCCAACGAGGGGGACGTGGTTCTCGATCCCTTCTGCGGGTGCGGCACGGCGATCGAAGCGGCCGAGCATCTCCGGCGGTCGTGGATCGGCATCGACGTTACCCATCTCGCGATCGGCTTGATCCGCAACCGCCTCGACACCGCCTTCCCCGGCATCGAGTATGAGGTCCACGGCGAGCCGGCGGACGAGGAGGGAGCCGCTGCCCTCGCCGAGGCCGACCCCTACGGGTTCCAGTGGTGGGCTCTCCACCTGATCGGCGCGCGGCCGGTCGGCGGCGCGGGCGAGGTCGGGGCCCGCGAGGGAAAGAAGGGCCGGGACCGCGGCATCGACGGCGAGATCCGGTTCCGAGACGACCCGAAGGCGACGACGAGTCAGCGCGTGATCGTCTCCGTCAAGGCGGGGCACCACCTCGGGCCGTCGATGGTCCGGGACCTCGTGGGCACGATCGACCGCGAGAAGGCGCCGATTGGGGTCCTTTTCACGATGTACGATCCGACGGCCGAAATGCGCGCCGAGGCGGTCAGGGCAGGCTCGTGGACCCCGCCCTCGTGGCTTTGGCAGGGGAGGGCCTACCCGCGCGTCCAGTTGATCACGGTCGCTCAAGCGTTCGCTGGCAAGCACGTCGAGCATCCGGGCCAGGACGTGACGCTCCAACCGGCCCCGACCGGCGCGCCGAGATCGGAGCAGCTAGCCTTGCTCGGCGGCAGCGCGGTGCCGCTGGCGGCCGAGGAGGGGGAGCGCGCCGAGGGGTGGACGGGGCCGAAGCGGCGAGGGCGAAAGTAGCCTCGCGGCTCCCGGTCGCACCCTACGCCGTCCAGGCCAGCGCGCTCACCAGCCGGCCGCACGCTCGGCCGGCTTCCGCACGAGGGACCCGATCGGCTCGCGCGTACCGGGTGACGACGTGACGCTCCGGGCCACGCCCACGGAAACGCGGAAGGAGCAGGCCGACCTACTCGGACGGGCGGCGGCGCCGATGGCTGTCGAGGAGGGCGAGGGGTGGATGGGGCCGCCGCGGCGTCCGCGGCGAGGGCAGGCAGGATTCCCGCGCGAAACCTACGCTGCACGCTGGTGATCGATGCAAACTCGGCAGTCGCAGGCATTGGGACCAGTGTAGTGGCGCAGTCCTACCAGGGCGCCCTTCACACGCTCGAACCGCGGGTAGACGCGATTGAAGAGGTCCTGTTCGTCTTTCTCTAGAAATCGGCGCAGAGAATAGGCAATCAGATCGGCAACTTGTACCATCGAAGTCAGTTTTGAATCCACAAAGAGTGGCGTCTCGACGATGTGTGGGATCTCCGAGAACGCCGTGCCCTCACGGTGGAAGTTCCGCATACGCTCGGTCAGGCGGCCGGAGGCCGTCTCGTTTTGGTCGTGGACGATCATGCCGAGCGCGCCCGGTCCGCCAGGTTGACCATCCAAGAACATGTTGAACCGGGTGACGACCTGCTCAAAGGCGAAGTCGCGCATTCGCTCGGGATCGCCGATGTGGGCTGACTTCTTTTGCGCATCGCCGAACATTCGGCAATCGTTCCACCCTCCAACTTCATCGGCAACCGCACGAAGCAGGCCCATGCGTTCCGAGTAGGTAAGGTGGACGTACTCCTTGGTCTTGGAGTAGTTCCGCGCGAGAGACTTGACTCCCTGTTGGCCTCCTAGCGCGGCTTTCGCCAAGTCTATCTTGCGTTCGGAAGCTACTGCCTCACGGCGCTCCGGATCGGAGAGGGCTCCGAAGTTCAGGATCCGTTCCTGCTCGGGGTATCGACGGGCCATCCAGGCGGTATGGATCTCGCGATCCCCAAGGCCCCGCCGAATCTTGATGTCCCGGATGCGGCGATCCTTCTCCTTCCAACTCCCGGCTGGGATAGCGACGGCGACGAGAACGAAATGGCTGGTCGTTGCGCCTGCGACATCGCCGGACTCGTCCACGTATGCGATGTGCATCTGCTTGGCCTTGCCGTCCGACCTTGCGCTCCTCCGCAGGGTCGCATCTTATTGGGGAACAAAAGAGCGTCTGGGGCGAAGCCGTTCGGCCTCGCTAGAGTCGCAAGCGTCTCGCCCAGGCGCAGAGTGAGCGTATGAATGATCGGGGCGGTTTGTCAATGATTTTCCCGCGCATGTCGCATCCCATTGATTTTCTTCTGGGTATTTGGGGCCGTGGCGCCACGCTCACTGTTCCTGCGACCATCCGGCCGTCTCCCAGCCCGTCTACAGCCCGATCCCGCTCGCCGCGTTGTCGTCGAAGAGCGACGCGCTGCGCACGTAGCGGCCGACCATGGCAAGGCTCTTGTGGCCGGTCTGGCGTTGGATCGCGAGGGCGCTCTTGCCGGCTTTGGCGGCGGTCGTCGCCAGCCCCGCGCGGAGCGAGTGGCCGGAGAACTCGGAGCCGGCCGCGCGCTTCACCACGGCCCACACCGCGTGATCGGACAGCCGCTCGGCCCCGAGGTTCCCGTGGCGGTCGATGGGCCGGAAGAGCGGGCCAGCGAGCGGGGCCCCGGCGGCCTTCTCGGCGGCGGCAAGCCACGCCCTCGCTGTGCGCACCGGGCACGTTGCCTTGTCCCCGCCGTAGGGTATGCCCACCTCGCGGCCCGCGCCCTCCTGATCGGTCTTCGAGCGCCGGAGCGTCACGGTCAAGCCGTCCTCGGTGAACGCGAGGTCCCGCACGTCGAGGCTCGCCAGTTCGGAGCGGCGGAAGGCCCCCGCGAAGCCGAGGAGGAGCAGGGCCCGGTCCCGGGCCCCCTGGAGTCCCTCGGGCAGCCGGGAGACGACGGCCCGCAACTCGCCCACGAGGAGGGGCCTGGCCTGCTTCTGCGCCACCCCGAGAGTGCGCCGGATGCCCCGGACCACGGCCTGGACCTCGGCGTCGGAGCGCGGCGAGGGCAGCTTCGCGGCCTTGTGGGCGGCGGCGATGGCGGCGAGGCGGCGCGTCACGGTGGCCACCTTCCGGCCGGCGGACGCGAGTTCCGAGAGGTAGACGGCGACGGCCGCGGGCGCGGCCGGAAGTGCCGAGGTCCCGTGGTCCCGACACCACCCCTCGAAATCGGCCCAGTCGGTCGCGTAGGCGCGGCGGGTGTTCTCGGCGGTGGCGGCCCGGGCGAAGTCGCGGGCCCTCTCGACGGCCTCGGGTGGGATGGCGAGCCCCTCGGCGGGGGCGGCGAAGCGGGGGGCGAGGGCGTCGGTCGGCATGGGCAACCTCCAGGCTTGGCGTACGATAACACCTGATTATCGGATGTCAAGAGGGGCGGGCGGAAGCTGTCTTCGCCTCCCCGCGGAGGGGTGGGTCGCGATTCCGGTCGGGTGGTCCGCGACCCTGGCCCCAGCATGAGGTGGGGCCTCAGTGGCAGCCGCTCGGAGTAGGCATAGCCCGGGTCCGGGATTCCGTTACAACGTATTGATCTTAGAGGCTAAACAGGCGTCTGGACGGACTGCGCATGCGGAGGTGGTCGCCTCTTTGCGGTTGGCGTGTCGTCAGCCGGCCATGGCCGGGAACTTGCTTTCCTACACGGAATGGTGCGACCGTGGCGAACGTTCTCCACTCAGGAATGGGCTTGGCTGCTTAGATGTCCCGGTTTCTGCCTATGAAGCCCCCGAGCGGGCTGCTTGACACCACCGGCCGGCGCGTACTACTCGCTGGCCCCTTCTGCTACAGAGCTTCGTGGCTACTCTTCAGGAGGCTCCCATGAACTACCCACTCCTCGCAGGCTTCCGGGAGAACGTGCTCGGTCGCGGGTTCATCGCGTCGGTCGCCATCAACGGCCGCGCCTTGGCCGTACAGGAAGACGAGCGGACGTGGTGGATCTACGGCGTCAACCCCGGCGCAATCGCGGCGAGCGGCTCGACGCTCCTGGAAGCCCACGCCAGCCTGCTCCGCACGTTCCGGTTGTACCTCGCGGACGTTGCGCAGGAGGCAAGCGACTTCGCAGAGTTCAGACTCGAAGTTGTGCGCTTCTTCGAGCAGTGCGACGCGGACACGCTCCGCGAGTGGGAGGAGGCCCACGCGGCCGTGCGCGCCGGCCAGGTCACCTTCGAACAGTTGCCGCGCGTCGCGATCACGGGCAAGCCGCCGCTGAAGGTCCTGATCGTCGAGATCAGGCCCTCGCCCGAGCAGAACGCTATCGAGGAAGCCTCCCCGCGGATGGCCGCCTGAATCCGGTCGGCAATGAGTTCGACCGGCACCGTCACGCTCCGTGAGATCTGGGACATGCTTGACCTGTGCGCACCAGGTCATGTCCGCGATCCGAAAACCCACCACTGGCGCGTGACCTTCGGCGAGAGGGTCTTTCCGACACTTCCTGCCGGTGAGCATGGCGCTCGAAAGCCTGGCCAGGTCGAGATACAGGTTGGCGTCGTAAAGAAGATGGCGCGCGAGCTTGGAATCCTGGAGTGCGCCAAGAGAACCTTGCCGCAACTCCGCTAGGAGCCCGTTCTTGAAATCTCCGCGCGGATACATGGCGCGGCGCGGTCGCGCGACCCGCGCGCCATGCTCGGGGCTGCCCGGCGTAACTCAGGACCTCACAGCAGCTTGTGCCCTGCGTCGTAGGCAACGGCGCGTGACTGATTTCTGGCCGTACGATCACGCCGCAAGCGGATCCTGGCGGGCCAGAAAGCCAAAGAGCTTGAGTAGGTTGTGGCTGAGCGCAATGAGCGACCACTCTCCGCGGACCTTCTCCAGACCCCGAAGCAGAAAGTGCCGGAAGCCGCGGTTCTTGATCTGACCAAAGACCGGCTCCACGATCACCTTGCGCCGCGAGTAGACCGCCTTACCCTCGTGGGTGGAGAGCTTGATCTTCATCTGCGCTTTGGAGCCACCGTCATCCGAGGGCGGCGTCTCCGTCGCTGCGTGATGTTTGGTGCGGCCCGAGGCTACGTACAAGTCGATGCCGCGCGCGGTGCCGCGCTGGATGTTGGCCTCTGAGAAATAGCCGGCATCCGCGCTGGCCCGCGTCGGTCGCGCTCCGAGGTTCTCGACGACACGGTCGAGCATGGGAATGAAGTGCTCCGCGTCGGGGCTCTGATTCGACACGCCCTGGGCGACGATGATCTGGTGTTCTTCGTCGACCACCGCCTGCGCGTTGTAGCCCTGCTCGAAACCGCTGTTCGTCTTCATGATGCGGCTCTCCGCATCAGTGAAGTTGCGCTGCGCCTTGTCCGTCGGCGTGCCGTCCTTGCGGGTGGGCACCTGGTGGCGGGGAAGCGCCTCCGGCGTACTCACCGCCGGTGGCCAGGGCGGCTCGTCCTTGCGGTCATCCTTCTGATGAGCCGCGCGCACGTTGTTCATCTCGACGAGCGCCTCTTGCCCCTCGGCCTCGATCGTCGCCTGCGCCGCGCGTTCATCCGCCTGCGCTTTGGTCTCGGCTTCCAGCGCCGCCTTGGCCTCTCGAATCTTCGCCAGACGATCCTCCCGCCGACGGAGTTCCTCGGGAATCTCGTCCCCGCGTCGACCCTTGCCGTGCGCTGCGTCTTCGGCCGCGTCGGCTTCCTCTGCCGCCTTCATGAGCGCGGCCACCTCCGCCTCGAGCTTCTCGATGTCCTTGTTCATCCGATCGTAGCTCATCGCCTTGTGCTTCGAGGCGTTGGCTTTCATCTTCGTCCCATCGAGTGCCACGTGACCGAGCTTGGCCATCCCCATCTTCTGGCAGAGCAGCAGCACCTGCACGAACAGCCCCGACAGTGTTCCCAGGTGAATCCGGCGGAACTCGCTGATCTGCACGTGATCGGGTTGCGTGTTGCCCGCAATCACTCGGAACGCGACGTCCTCGACCGTCCTCTTCTCGATCTTGCGCGACGACGCCACACCCACGCAGTAGGCATACACCAGCAGCGACACCATCATCCGCGGGTGGTGCGGCGGCGCACCCCGCAACTGCCGCTCGTAGTGGGCAAAGATCGGCGATAGGTCCAGCGCCCCGACCGTGTCCAGGACGAACCGCGCCAGGTGCCCCTCGGGCAGCCACTCCAGCGGCGACGGCGGAAGAAGGAACGGCTGCGTTGGCTCATACGGTCGGTAGACCTTGCTCATGCCCCACAGAGATCACGGATCCCCGTCCTTGTCGATCTCCTTTTGCGATTTCCGAAACAGGCTCCTAGGGCCGGCCTGCTAGGAGCTGCGGGCGGCAGCCCCTACTTCTCGCCGCCTACTTCACCCCGCTTCCGGTCCAGGATCGTGACCACGTAGACCTCTTCCGGCCCCACCCGCGCGCCCTTGCCCGCGGTCACCACGTCGGCAAGGTGGGCGAGAAGCTCGGCGCGGGTGTCGAAAGCCCGGACGGTCTTGCCGCCGCCGGGGCCGTTCCAGGCGTGGACGGTGAGGAGGAAGCGGCCTTCGAGCCCGGCGGGGGCGGTCTTCCTGGACTTGGGCATCCCGTCGCCTCCTACTACGCTTCGTGCGGGCTGGCGAGACCTGCGGCCTCGGGGTCATCGGTCAGTGGGCTCATGGCCTGTTGGAAGAAGTCGACCTTCGACAGGACCACCTCTCGGGCCTCGGGGGAGAGTTCCATGAACTCGAAGCCTCGACCGTCTTCGAGCCCAGGTGCCGCGCGGTTGATGGTTTCCCGCCAGCCGGCGCACAGGTTGGGAAGGGCATCTCCGAGGCCGGGCACTTGGGCGGCTTTTTCGGCGGTCAGCCCGCCAGCCGCGGCAAGCAGCGCGGCCATCCAGACCGTGCCAACCTCGAAGCCGAACGCGAACGTGATAGCGCCAAGGACCCTTGCCCTACGGGTGGCTTCTTCCCACTGACCCGCGCTCATGCCGAGGTTCACGTTGACGGCCCCCTTGGCATCCAACTCGCCCCGGAGCCGGCCGAGCAACTCGACGATCCGCGTCAACTCGCGCACGGCCGCCAGCGCGGTCCGCGCGTCCCCGGCCTTCTCTGCCGTCCTGCCGAGGCGCCGGGCGTCGGCCTCTAACTCGGCCACCTTCCCGAGGAGGGAATCAGCGCACGCGACCCTCTCGGCCCGCTTGGCTTCGGCGAGGGCTGGCGCGACGTGGGCCTTGTGGCGGAGCACCGCGTCCGGGCTGGCAGCGAATCGCTGCGCTATGCTGCGGTACGGCTCGCCCGCGAGGAGCGCGGCGTCCACCTCGGGGCGCCTGGCGTGGGAGCAAACGGTGCAGGTGCGGGGCATGCGGCGGCTCCTCAGTCCACGTCCGGGGGCGGTTCCAGGCTCAGCCGCGGGACGCCATCGAGGGCGCGCCCGTGCTCCCGCTCGAAGGCGTCGGCGGCGCGGTTCGTGTCCGTCTGGCGCACGTCGGCCTCGGAGCCGGGGGTGCCCCATGCGCGGTCCATGATCGCCGCTGCCGCCTTCAAGGCCACGGACGGGTCCGGGTCTTCGAGCAACTCGGTCAGCCGCTCGACCGCACGAGCCGATGCCTTGCGGCAGGCGCGGCGGACTTCGAGGGCCTTGGGCGTGAGCTTCGGTCGGCCGCCCGGGTTGCCGCTCCGGCCGGGCTTGAATGAGCCGCCGTTGCCTGTTCTCGGCCTGTTCTCAGGCATCGTCACCACCCCCAGCGCAGCGTCAGGATCGCGCCGAGTAGCGCCCCATTGTCCCGCCTTGCCCCAATGCCGGTGAGTTAAGCAAGGCGAGTGCTCCCGCGTGCTACGTTTCGTGCGTAGTTGCTCATCTTGATCTTCACGGCACGGGCGTAGCGGCGCGTGCTGCGGGGAGGGAGGACGAGCAAATGTAGGTCATCGTCC
>DAIDIT010000069.1 GCA_027451705.1 Pseudomonadota bacterium | reverse complement strand
GGTGAAAAGGTGCGGTAAGAGCGCACCGCGCCGGGGGCGACTCCGGCGGCACGGCAAACCCCACCGGGTGCAAGAGCAAATAAGGAAGCGTTCGAGGGCGGCCCGCCCGATGCTTCCGGGTAGCTCGCTCGAGCCGCCGGGCAACCGGCGGCCCAGATGAATGTGCGCCACCCCGCGCGAGCGGGGAACAGAACTCGGCTTACGGACGGCTCCGACGGGATGACCGCGCGCTCCTTCCATCCGGAGGGTAGAGGACGTATCCTCGGGCTCGCCATGCGAACCGCGATGGCCGCCGCAATCCTCGCGTGCGCGGGCGCCTGCTGCCGCGCGCCCGCCCCGGCCTCGGACGCGGGTTCGGGCGGCGCCGACGGAGGCTCGACCGAAGGGAAGATCGAGCACGTCTTCGTCATCTTTCAGGAGAACCGGTCGTTCGACCACTACTTCGGGACCTACCCGGGGGCCGACGGCATCCCGACCTCGCCCGACGGCGGCTTCGCCGTCTGCCTGCCCATTCTCGACGGCGGCTGCATCGTCCCGTTCCACGACCGGTCGGACGTCAACGGGGGCGGACCGCACGGCCACGCCGACTTCCTCGCCGACGTCGCCGGGGGCGCGATGGACGGCTTCGTCCGGCAGCAGCAGAAGGGCAGCCGCGGCTGCCTGAACGCGACGAACCCGGCCTGCACCAACGGCGGCATCCTGGACGCGGCCTCCTTCCACGACGACCGCGAGATCCCGAACTACTGGGCCTACGCGCGCCACTTCGTCCTGCAGGACCGCTTCTTCGAGTCGGATTCGTCGTGGAGCCTGCCGGCCCACCTCTTCATGGTCTCCGACTGGTCGGCCCGCTGCACGAGCGCGGCGCCCTCGAGCTGCACGAGCGATCTCGACCTCTCGCTGCAGGCCACGATCTACACCTACGCCTGGACCGACCTGACCTACCTGCTCCACGCCCACGGGGTGAGCTGGAAAAACTACCTCGTCGAAGGCACCCAGCCCGACTGCGACGACGGAGAGATGGAGTGCGCGCCGCTCCCGCAGCTCGCGAACGTGCCGTCGATCTGGAACGTGCTGCCGCAGTTCACCGACGTCTCCGAGGACGGTGAGACGGCGAACGTGACCCCGTTCGACCAGTTCTACCTGGACGCGAAGAACGGCACCCTCCCCGCCGTCGCCTGGTTCTTCCCCGCGGGCGAGGTCAGCGAGCACCCGCCGGCGGCCGTCTCGATGGGACAGGCGTACGTCACCGGCATCGTCAACGCGATCATGCGCAGCTCCGCCTGGCCGACGAGCGTCATCTTCCTGGTCTGGGACGACTGGGGCGGCTTCTACGACCACGTCGCCCCTCCGGCCGTCGACGCCAACGGCTACGGCCTGCGCGTTCCCGCCCTCGTGATCAGCCCGTGGGCCAAGGCCGGGACGATCGACCACCAGACCCTCTCGTTCGACGCCTACTCGAAGTTCATCGAGGACGTCTTCCTGGGCGGCCAGCGGCTCGACCCCGCGACCGACGGCCGGCCCGACCCCCGCCCCAGCGTGCGCGAGGACGAACCCGGCCTCGGCGATCTGCGCAACGACCTCGACTTCGGCCAGACGCCGCTGCCGCCGTTGATCCTCCCGCAGTGCCCGGGCGGCGACTTCGACGACGGCGGCGTCGCCTGCGCCGACGCCGGCTTCTGAGCGTGGGCCACCGAGGGCGGGCCGCGATGCCCCCGGAGCCGCCCCAACCCGCAGCCCCGCAGCCCGCTACGGGAGCTGGATCGTGCCCGCGAGGAGGCGGTTATTGCCGTCGTTCGGGCAGTCCTTCGGGTTCGAGATCGGCAGCCGCTCGTCGCCGATGTAGAAGCCGGTCCAGAGCTCGAGGGCGCTGTGGGCCTGGTAGGAGGGCGGGACGAAGGCGAATCGGTCGGCGACGTAGTCGCCCTGCTTCCACTGGTCGGTGTGGAACTGGTTGTCCACGGGCCAGTGGTCGCCGCCGATGCGCTCGGCACGGCCGCCGCGGTCGTCGATGTGGACGAAGATCTCCCAGTCGCGCGGGATGTCGCGCAGGGCGTGGTAGTAGAACGTCACCGCGACCGGCGCGCCGGCCTGCGGCTCGCGCGGTTCGGTGTCGTAGCCGACGAGCTCGATCTGCCCGCCGAAGATCCCCTTGCTCGGATGCTGCGGCTTCGGCGCGACCTTCGAGGCGAGGTGCGCGGCCGCCGCCGCGCGGTGGATCACCTCGCGCCGGGCGTGCGAGTTCGTCGGCCGCTGGATGAGGCACGAGCAGCTCTCGGAGCAGCCGCCGAGGACGAAGAATCCGAGCGCGAGCGCGACGCGCCAGTTCGGTACCGAACCCGTCACGGACCCGGGCGTGTAGCACGCCCATCTTCGATTGTCATCCGGCCGCGCCGCGTCTATACGATGCAGCCGCCCATGAACGCCCTCGCCTTCCTCGCAGCGACCTCCCCCTCGTTCTGGCAGGAGCACGAGAGCCTGCTGATCGCCGCCGCGGCCATCGTCGTCGTCGCGGCCGCCCTGCTCCTCGCCGGATTCCTCTCCTCGCGGGCCGCCGCCCGGCCGCTGCCGCCGGTCCCGCCCCCGCCGAAGGAGATCCCGCCGCCCGCGCCGCCGCCGCCGCCCCCGAAGCTCGCGGCGCCCGAGCCGAAGTCCGAGGCCCCGGAAGCGGTGCCGCCCGTCCTCACGGCCGAGGAGAAGGAGCGGCTCGAGGAAGAGAAGAAGGCGGCCTACCGGGCCCGCAAGGCCGAGGAGGCCCGGCTCAAGGAGGAGCGGCGCCGCGCCGAGGAGGAGCGGGTCGCGCGCGAGGCCGAGGAGGCGAGGCTCCGCGCCGAAGAAGAGACCCGGCGGAAGGCCGCGGAAGAGGCCGAGCGGCAGCGGCGTGTCCAGGCCGAAGCCGGCAAGACGCTCTCCGAGGGGCTCGCCAAGACCCGCGCCGGCCTGACCGGGCGGCTCGCGGCGCTCTTCGGCGGCGAGAAGGCGATCGACGCCTCCGTGCTCGCGGAGCCCGAGGAGGCGCTCCTCTCGGCGGACATCGGGGTCAAGACGGCGATGCAGCTCCTCGAGGTCGCCCGCGATGGCGTCGCCCGCAAGGAGCTGTCCGACGCCGAGAAGATCAAGGCGGCGATGCGCAAGGAGATCGAGCGGCTCGTCGACCTCCCCGACGGGAAGGCCAGGGGCGCCGACGCCGGGCCGACCGTCTGGATGGTCGTCGGCGTCAATGGGGCCGGCAAGACCACCACCATCGGAAAGCTCGCCGCGAAGCTCTCGGCCGCGGGCAAGAAGGTCGTGCTCGGCGCCGCCGACACCTTCCGCGCGGCCGCCGCCGAGCAGCTCGACATCTGGGCGAAGCGGGCGGGCGCCGAGCTGGTCCAGGCCGCCGAGGGGAGCGATCCGGGAGCCGTCGCCTTCGAGGCGGTCAAGCGGGCGCGCGAGAAGGGCGCCGATTACGTCATCGTCGACATCGCCGGCCGGCTCCACACCAAGGCCCCGCTCATGGAGGAGCTGAAGAAGGTCAAGCGGGTGCTCGAGAAGGCGCAGCCCGGCGCGCCGCACGAGATCCTGCTCGTGCTCGACTCCACCAACGGCCAGAACGCAATCGCCCAGGCGCGCCAGTTCAACGAGACACTCGCCGTCACCGGCATCGCCCTGACCAAGCTCGACGGCACCGCCAAGGGCGGCGTCGTGATCGGCATCTGCGGCGAGCTGAAGATCCCCGTGCGCTACGTCGGCATCGGCGAAACCGTGGGCGACCTCCAGCCCTTCGACCCCCACACCTACGTCGAAGCCCTGTTCGCGTAGGGGAAGCGCGTAGCCAAGAGTCTCTCTCCCCAGCGGGGGAGATGGCCGGGGTGAGGGGCCTCGCGTTCGCGTTCGCGGCCCCACCCCGCTCGCCCCGAGCGTAGCGATCGCCAGCGAGCGAAGTCGAGGGGGGGCGGGGTCGCGGCCTCCCTCCCCCGACTATGAAGTGGCGCCCCTGTCAAGCACAGGCTTCTTCCGTGGCAGGCTGGCTCCGTGCCGCTGGACCACCAGGCGTCCACCGGAAAGGCTGCTCTTAAACTCAGCCGTCTCTTCGGCCGTAAGATCGGTGAAGGTAGCTTCCAGTCGAATGTTGCGGGCCGGTTCGCGGTTGAAACGGTCTTCGCTGCCCGGCTCGAGCCCCTGCTCGAAGAACAAGCGTAGAGCCTGGAGGAAGGCAGACTTGCCGGCGCCATTTCGTCCGACAAGAACGGTCAGTCGATCGCAGTCAAGCGTCTCGTCAAGAATGGAGCGATAATTTACAACCCTAAACTTCTCGAGACGCATCTTCGACCTCGGTCCTTGATGCTGCCGGGAAACGAACTTAGAGACCCCCGTGGGGTGGATCTCCTATGCCTTGAAGTGCCGGAGCAACGGGGCCGCACTCCGTTCGCCTCTTCGCTTGTTGAGGCCACGGTGCAGCACGTCCAGCGACTCCTCGACGGCAGCGATCGCCTTGGCCTGGGTCTCTCCTTCACGCCTCCGGACTCGGGCACCGTCCCCAGAGAGGGGAACCGCAACGGCAAAGTGCGCGTTCCGGCGAGAGGCATCATCGCCGGCAAGGACGAGGTAGGAGAAGTAAGGCTCCGGCATGCCGAACTTGTCCCGGTTCGGGCCACTATACTGCAAGGTCACCAGCTTCGGCATTATTGAGTCTCCGATCTGCTCGGGGGCAGAAAAGCGGCTTTACCGCCAACAGACCCTACACCGTCTGCCACACGGCGTCCAGGCGCTTGCCTTTCAAGCCGGCAGCGCGGAGGTGGCGAGTCGGCCGCCGTGGACATCGCGTGGTAGTCTGCGTGCAGTTCTTTCGGGAGGTCGTCGACGTGGCCAAGATTCCACCGCTGCCCAAGCGGCAGCTCACGCGCCGCTCCGTGGACTACAAGCTCCGGCTTCTCCAGGAGGCTGACGCCTGCTCGAAACGGGGCGAGCTGTCCGCGCTGCTGCGCAGAGAGGGTGTGGATCCCAAGACTCTTCGGAGCTGGCGACGGGCCCGCGACACCTGGCTCAGCGCGCAGGAACGCGGTCTCGCGACGGGGCTGCTCAGCCCAGCCGCGGAGGTACGGGCCGCGAGGGACGCGCGGAGCTGGGAGAGGGAGGAGAAGCTCCTGACCACGATGCTCGGAGAGCTTCGAGGACTTCGCGAGCGCCACCGTGACGCGGGCCCCAAACGCGAACCCGGCGACGGCCTCGTCGATACGCGGGGCAGGACCTGGGAGCAGATCAGGGGGGACGTCCTCAACGCGGTGCTTCGCGATACGAAGGGCAACCGCAACGCGGCAGCCAGACAGCTCGGGATCGCGAGGACGACGATGTTCAAGTGGATCGCGGAGTATGACGTCTGGCGAGTGGGCCGCGGGTCCGACGGCTGAGCGCATAGGACCGAGGTGGCCCCCCCATCTCGGTCATCCCCCACAAGCGGTAGCGGCCGGGGGCGCGGTCGGGGCGCGGTCCGGGCGCGGTCGGGGCGCGGT
>DAIDIT010000068.1 GCA_027451705.1 Pseudomonadota bacterium | reverse complement strand
GCGGGGAGTCACGAAAAATGGAACCGGGCTAGCCGTGCAGCCGGTACACCGGCCAAAAGCCGACTTGGCGTGCGGGGCCGTGGCCACGCCGGCGTCCGCGTGGGCTCCGGCGTCCGGGGGCGCGACCTCCCCGGCGTCGATCCCGCCGTCGAACCCGGCGTCCGCGGGCGCGGGTCCGCCGCAGTAGCCGCTGTCGACGTCACAGGCGGCCCCGCTGCCGAAGACCTGGCAGGTGTCGAACGACTGGCCCCCCCCGAAGCTCACGATCCGGCAATGGGGCAGGCAGGCGCCGGCGCCGCCGCCGAGCGGCTGGCAGAGGTAGCCTTCGCGCGCGCAGGCGGTTCCCGGCTGGTCGCAGGTGGCGACGCAGTTCCCGCCGCCGCCCGCGAAGCGGCTGATCTGGCCGCACATCGCGCCCGAGGGGCAGGCGCAGGGATCGCCCGCCCCGGCCGTGGGGTCGCAGGTCGCGGTGCAGTAACCGCCGTCGAAGCCGCGGCCGGAGAGGCAGTAGGCGCCCGAGGGGCACTGGGTCGAGTCCTGGCAGCCGTCGCCGATGTGGGCGGACGGGCTGCCCTGCGGCACGCAGCTCTCCTCGCAGAGGCTGCAGACGGTCCCCGGCTGCGCGGCGCAGTCGGTGTCGGAGAGGCAGCCGGGGATGCAGGCGCCGCCGGCATCCGAGGTGAAGAGGCTCTGGCCGCTGCAGATCGTCCCGCTCGCGCAAGTGACCGCGCCCGCCGGGTTGCAGCCGATGACGCAGCTCGAGGGGCCTTCGGGCTGCGTGGTGCAGCTCGCGCCGCCGTCGCAGGCGATGAAGACGCAGGGATCGTAGGCGGGGCCGCCGTCCGGAATCTGCAGGCCCGCGTCGGAACCGCCCGCGTCCTTCCCCGCGTCGAGCGCGCCGCCGTCCTCGGCCGCGCCCGCGTCGGAGCCCGCGTCCTCGGAGACCACGCCGGCGTCCGTGGCGCCGCCGTCGACTTCGGGCGGCGGGCAGGCGGGCCAGGCCTCCGCGAGGGCGGCCACGTCGAGGGAGCCCCAGCCCGTCGCGAGGTCGTAGCCGGGGCCGGCCGACGGGCCGGTCACGCCGTTGTACGTCAGGTTGCCCTGGGTGATGTCGTGGAAGACCGGGGTGCCGCCGTCCGCCTGCGCCGCGCCGAGCGCGTACAGGACGGCGTGGGGATCGCCGAGCCGGCAGCCGAGGCGGCTCGCGATCAGGCCGAAGAAGCCGGCCGAGAGCGGCGAGGCGACGGAGGTGCCCTCGACGGGGTCGAGCTGGCCCGGCAGCGCGTCGTCGGTCGCAACCGCCGGCAGCCCCGCGATGAGCGCGATGTCGGGCACGCCGCGCCCCGAGAATCCGAACGCCGCCTGGTACGACGGCGGCGAGTAGAGGATGCTCTGGCCACCGCCCGCGGCGCCGCGACCGGTGCCGTCGTTCCAGGCGACCTCCTGCTGGTAGGACTGGATGGCGTTGTTCTCGTCGAAGTTGGCGTTCTTCACCTCGCTGCCGCCCGCCGCGACCATCTCGGGCAGCGACGAGGGGAAGTCGACGGCGACCGTCGAGCCGTCGGTGCAGTCGTCGGCGCCGTTGTCGCCCGAGGCGGCGGACCAGGTCTGCCCCTCGAGCGTCCCCTGGATGACGGCCTGCTCGAGCGCGTCCGCCTCGCCGCTGGGCTGGCCCGGCTCGCAGCTGCCGAGCGAGATGCTCACCGCTGCCGCCGACGGAAAGGTGTTGGCCACGTCGTTGGCGCCGGTGGTGAAGATCTCGCTCGCGGGAGAGACCTCCAGGACGAACTGGTCCGCGCCCGGCGAGCCGACCGACTGCATCTGGACGTCGAGCTGGAACTCGGTGGCCGCGCCGGGCTGGTTGTCGAAGTCGCCCTGCGGGTTCGGGAGGACGTGCTCCTCGAACTTCGCGCGCGCGTCCGAGACGCTGCTCAGGAAGTAGTCGATGTCGACAACGGACGGCTCGCTGCCCGGCGGCTCAGCCGTGCTCATCACGACGAGCGTCTGCCCCTGGCCGGTGTAGCCCGCGGCGAAGAGCGGGTCCAGGTCGTAGAAGCGGCGGAGGTCCTGGGGGCCGAAGACGTTGGGACCGGACAGTAGGCCGATGCGGTGGCGGTAGCGCACGCGGGTGTCGAGGCCCGAGATGTGCAGGACGACTCCCTCGAGCGAGGACGGCAGCCTGGGCGTCCCGACCGGAACGTGGATCGCGGGGGGCTTGCCGTCGACTCCGACGAGGCGGATGCGGAGCAGCTTCTCCACCTGCGCCGCGGTGCCGGTGCCTTCGACGAAGGTCCGGTTCGGAGAGCGGCGGACGTCGAGGCCGGCCGACTGGAGCCACGCCACGGCGGCGTCGTAGACGGCCTGCGGCTGGCCGAACCGGTCGGCGTACTCCCGCGGCGTGATCCAGCGCCGGTAGTCGGGCGAGGCCGGGTCCTGCTGGGCGCGGCGGAGCGCGGCCAGCGCCTCGGGGTGGGTTGCGCGGAGCGAGACGCCGAGGTGGACGACGGTGTCGGCTGGGATGTCGCGCTGGGCGGCGGGGGGCGACGCGAGCAGCGCGGCGAGCGCAAGGGGGGCGGCGTGCACGGGGGACCTCGTTCGTTCGGGGAGACGGGCGAGGGCTGGCACGATGTCCGATCTCGGGCCGGCCGGCAAGTTCCCCGCTCGCCCGACCCGCCGCCGCGTCAGGCACGTTTGCCGCCGCGCCGCCCCGCCGTGCGCTAGGATGAACCGGACGGGTGCGTGCGATGGAGAGACGACAGGCCGGCGATTCGTCCGCGGCGCGCGGCTTTCGGCTCCGGACTGCCCTGGCCGGCGCCTGGCTCTGCATCGCCTGCACCGCCGCGCCTCCTCCCGTCTCCGGGGGCGGAGGGCGAACCCATCCGCGCGGCGGCGGCACCGGCGGAAGCAGCGGAGAGCCGACCGGGGACGGCGGTCTCGACGCCGGGGACGACGCCGGCCCGGGTGCGTCCGTCTGCGGGGATCGGAACTTCGACGTGAGCTGCGGCGGCGACGCCGGCGCGTGTCCGCCCAACAGCGGCTGCGTCGTCCTCGGCGGGCAGCCGACGTGCGCCTGCGCCGACGGCTTCGTCGCACTCGACTGCGCGGGAACGCCGTGCCTGCTGCTCGACGGCGGCTGCGCCTCGCCGAACTGGTGGTGCGCGCCGCGCGTGCCCGGACCGTGCGGCGCGCAGAACTTCACGGTGCCGTGCGGCGCGGACGCGGGAAGCTACGACTGCGCGACGAACGAGTTCTGCGGCCCCGGCGTGACGTGCGTCTGCCCGGAGGGGATGCTCGCGCTGACCTGTGACGGGCGCGACTGCAGCCTGGTCGACGGCGGCTGCAGCTACCCGGGGTACGACTGCGAGCCTCGAGGGCCGGGCCCCTGCGGGCCGCTCAACTTCAGCATCGAGTGCCAGCAGCCCGACGGCGGCATCTACTTCTGCCCGAGCCACGGCGCCTGCTATCCCCCGTCCAGTTGCGTCTGCGCCGACGGGACCCAGCCCGTGAGCTGCGGCGGGCTCACCTGCAACGGGAACTGCACCTACCCCGACTGGTGGTGCCACTAGCCGCCGTCGCGCAGTCCGCCGTCGGATCCGGCATCGGCGCCGCCGTCGGTCCCGCCGTCGCCCGGGCCGCCGTCCGTCCCGCCGTCGGGCGCAGGGAGGCCGAAGGCCCCGGTGGCCGCGTCCACGACGCAGGGTCCGCGCCCCCCGTCGGGCAAGCCGGCGATGACGATCCAGGCGGGGTCGATGCCGTTCAGCGGCGAGTTGGGGTCGGTCCCGGAGAGGAGCTGCATCTGGACGGAGGAGTCCAGGAGAAAGCCGGCGTCGGCCACGGCCGAAAGCGCGGCAGGGCTGTCGATCCTCCAGTCCAGGACGATTCCCGCGTCGTCGGGGATCGCGCAGTCGCCGGCGACGACGGTTCGTCCCGGCAGCGGCCGGACCGTGGCTTCGCCCCCCCGCGAGCTCGAAAAGGTGTAGACCCAGCCGCCGTCGGGGTCGGTGCCATCGCGCGCGACGACGCCGCTCACGCCGCTCAGCGAGAGGCCCGGGTTCCAGGCATTGACGGCCGCGGTCGCCCCGCGCAGGACCTGGAGCGCGGTGCCGACCGAGCCCCCATCGTACCAGAAGAGGTTCGCGCATCCCTGTTCGCTGGTGCCGTTCTGGAGCGGGATCTGGGAGGTGTTCGGCCCGCAGGCGGCGAGGAGGGAGCAGGCGAGCGCGAAGCGCGAGGGCCGCATGAGGCGAGACCTTAGCACGGCCGTCGAGCCCGGCGTCACGCCCGTTTGATCCGAGGACGGCGGTCGGGTAGTCAGTGGGCGCATGCGCAGGCTCCTTTCCGTATCGGCGGCGATTCTCGCCGCAGGTTGCGCCCCGACCTTCGACGTCCCGGTCTCGGGCAGTTCCACCGTCCCACAGGGCAACCTCGTCACGTGCACGATCCTGCCGGCCTTCTCGGGCTTTGGCGGGTTCGACATCAGCCAGACCGATCAATTCAAGAACGCCGGCGCGACCAAGTCGAACGTTCGGTCGGTGAAGGTCGTCTCCCTCACGTTGAAGGTGACCGCGCCGCCGGGGGCCGGTCTGGGCTTCCTCCAGTCGCTCTCCTTCGACGCCGCGGATCCAAGCGGAAATCTTCCGCCGGCCGAGATCGCCCACGCCTCCGATTTCTCCGGCGATCCGACGACGGTGACGATGACGGTCGACGGTGCGGAGCTGGCTCCCTACGCCGTGCTGCCCTCAATGAACATCACGACGAATGCCAAGGTCCAGAGCTGCCCGGCACAGGACACGACCATCGAGGCGGACATCGTCTTCGCCGTCCAGCTCGCTGGCTGTTGAAGATCGTTGACGCCGCGGCGCGTTGCGTGCTACACGGGGGCCCCTTCGAGCGGCCCGGAATCATTCATGAAAGATGGGAATGATGTCGGGTCTGACGAGGACGCGTCGCGGTGGCTGAGACGGACGGCGGTTCCAGCGGAGCAGGGGGCCGCGGGCCCGGCTCGGATTTCAGCTACCTCGACGTGGGCTGGGCCATGCTGGGCTCCGTCGGCGGCGGCCTCTTGGGCGGCTGGCTGCTGGATCGCTGGCTGCACACCCAGCCCTGGTTGATGGTGATTGGCGGAATGGTCGGCATCGGGCTCGGCATGTACGAGATGATCCTGATGGCGACGCGAGGACAGAAGCGCGGACCGAAGGGTTGACGGATCGGACGGAGCGGCTTTGGCGCGGCGACATCTCATGGCGGCCCTGGGTTGCTGGCTGGCGATCGGCGTGGCCGGGGCTTTCGTCGGGTCGGCCGACCTGCGCCTGGGCGTCTGGGGCGGCTGGGCCACCGCGGGCCTCGCCGGAGCGGTGACCCTCGCGGGCGTGGCATGGTCCGAGGGGCGCACCTTGCCCGCGCTGCTCCAGGTCGTCGCGGTCGGCTTCTTCGTCCGGCTCGTCCTGCTCGTCGTCGGCCTCGTGGCCACGATCCGGGGCCTCGGCGGAAGCGGGCTCGGCTTCTGCGCCGGCTTCTTCGCGGTCTACCTGCCGCTCCAGATCGTCGAGGTCGCGGCCGTCTCGCCCCGCCGCGCCGGAGCCCGCCCGTGATCGCCGCGCTCGTTCCGCTCGTCTCGGCGCTCGCGCTGGGGGCCGAAGGGGCCGGGCAGCCGAGCGTCTCCGACGTCGTCTTCGAGCACGTCACCGACAGCCGGGTGATCGAGATCCAGAGCCCCTTTTCGAAGGACGTGCTCCTCGAGTGGCACCTGCCGTCGTGGCCGGTACAGATCGCGGGGCACACCGTCGACCTCGGCCCGACCAAGCACGTCGTGTTCATGTGGCTCTCGGGTCTCGTCCTGATCCTCTTCGCGTGGTTGGCGATGCGGGCGCGCGGCAAGAGCCTCGTGCCCAAGGGGATCGCGAACGTGATCGAGATGGTCGTGCTGTTCGTTCGCGACGAGATCGCGCTCAAGACAATGGACGAGCACACGGCCGAGGCCTACATGCCGTACCTGCTCACGGCCTTCTTCTTCATCGTCTTCAGCGCGGGCGTGGGGCTCTTCCCGTGGACCGCGACGTCGGTCGGCAACCTCGCCGTCACCGGAACGCTCGCGCTGCTGACCTTCGTGCTGATGCAGTTCGCCGGCCTGAGCCACCAGGGGCTCGGCTACTTCGTCCACCTCGTGCCTTCCGGCGTCCCGATCCTGCTCTGGCCGCTCATGTTCGTGATCGAGCTGCTCGGCATGTTCACGAAGACCTTCGCGCTCTGCATCCGCCTCTTCGCGAACATGATCGCCGGCCACATCGTCATCTTCTTCGTGCTCGGGCTGATCTTCCTCATCGGCTCGCCGCTCGTGGCCGTGGCTTCGGTGCCGTTCGCGGTCGGGCTCTACCTGCTCGAGATCATCATCATCCTCATCCAGGCCTACATCTTCACCATGCTCTCGGCCCTCTTCATCGGGATGTCGGCCCATGCCCACTGAAGTCCGGTGCGCGAGAGCTCCGGGAGCGGGGGAACGAGGCAACTTGGCGAAGCCCGCAGTCAATAAGGAGGAGTGAACATGTGGAACTTGGCGTTGGCGTATTTCGGAGCAGGAATCGGGTCGGGGCTGTGCGTGATCGGCGGCGCGGCCGGCATCGGCCGCCTGACGGCGGCGGCGATGGAGGCCATGGGACGGCAGCCCTCGGCGGCCGGTGACATCCGCGGCGGCATGCTGATCACCGCGGCCATGATCGAAGGCGTCGCGTTCTTCGGCGTCGTCGTCTGCCTGCTCCTCACGTTCAAGAGCGCGTGAGGCGAGGCGCAGGAGGACTGTGGCAATGCTCAGCGTGATCTTCGCGGCCGACCTCATGGCCGTCCAGCCCGGGCTGGTGCTCTGGACGGTCGTGACGTTCGTCGTCCTGCTCGTGGTCCTCTCGAAGGTCGCCTGGAAGCCGATCCTCCATCTCGTCGAGGAGCGCGAGAAGACCATCCACGGCGCCATCGAGGGGGCGCGGAAGGACCGCGAAGCGGCCTCCGCCCTCCTCGAGGAGCAGCGCGCGCTTCTGGCTACCGCCCGCAAGGACTCCGCCGAGGCGGTCCGCAAGGCGCTCGCGGACGCCGAGGTGGCACGGCAGGATCTGGTGGCGAAGAGCCGCAAGGAGGCGGAGGACCTGCTCGCCCGCGCCCGGCAGCAAATCGAGGAGGACAAGGCGAAGGCGCAGGCCGAGCTGAGAGGCGTGGTCGTCGATCTGGCGATCGAGGTGGCGGCCAAGGTCCTCGGCGACCACCTCGCCGACGCCACCCGCCAGCGCGCGCTGTACGAGCAGTACGTGAACGACCTCCCGCGCGAGCGGCGCGCGGGCTGAGCCGGCGTGGGCTTCAACTGCGGCATCGTGGGCTTGCCCAACGTCGGCAAGTCCACCCTCTTCAACGCCATCTCCGAGACCAGCAAGGCGGAGGCGGCGAACTACCCTTTCTGCACCATCGAGCCGAACGTCGGCGTGGTGGCCGTTCCGGACGCACGGCTCGATCGCCTCTCGCAGCTCTACCATCCGGTGAAGACGACGCCGACGTCGCTCGAATTCGTCGACATCGCCGGCCTGGTGAAGGGCGCGAGCCGGGGCGAGGGTCTCGGCAACCAGTTCCTCTCCCACATCCGGCAGGTCCAGGCGGTGGTCCACGTCGTCCGCTGCTTCGAAGACGGGAACGTCGTCCACGTCGCGGGCTCGGTCGATCCGGAACGGGACGTCGAGATCGTCGACACCGAGCTGTGCCTCAAGGACCTCGAGTCCGTCGAGAAGCGGCGCGAGCGCGAGCAGAAGGCGGCGAAGGGAACCGGCAAGCCGGCGGCGCAGGTACGGGTGGCGTTGGGGTTGGTGATGTGGAACCCCGCCCCCTGCAGACCGTCGCTGTACTCCAGGGTGGCCCCGGTGAGCAGCTCGGCACTGGCCGGGTCCACCACCACGCGCACGGAGCCGAACTCCCGGACCACGTCGTCGTCGGCCACCTCGGCGTCGAAGAACATCTCGTAGCTGTACCCCGAGCAGCCGCCGGGCTTGACCGCCACGCGCAGGGCCAGCCCGTCGCCCTCCTCCTCCTGGGCCAGCAGCTCCGCCACCTTGGCCGCGGCGGGCTGGGTGAGGGTGACCGGGTCGGGCTTCCTGCCGATGTTGACCGAGGTCGTCATCGTGGTCACTGTGGCCTCCTTGTCACGGGAGCGGTCCCC
>DAIDIT010000067.1 GCA_027451705.1 Pseudomonadota bacterium | reverse complement strand
TCGCCATCGGTTGCTCCTTGTGACTGGGTGGGCCCCGCCAGTCGGATTGGGGGGGCGGTGGGTGGGCCGCCGCCAGCGGCGACTCGGGTTTCGCGAGGCCCGCCGGCGTCGCCCCCGCGGGCTCGTCCGGCGCGTCTTCAGCGTACTTTTTCCTGCTCCAAAACGCCATGCGCCTTCTTCACTTCGCCTTGCGCTGCAACAGATCGACGAGCCGGGCAAACTCCGCTTGGCCCGAGAACGGGAGGACGATCGCGCCTCTCTCGCCGCGGGCTTCGATCCGCACCCGCGTCCCGAGGGCCCGGGCGAGCGCTTCTTCCTCGTGCCGCAGCGAGGCGGAGGCGCCGCCGTCCGCGCCGGAAGTCCCCTTGGCCCGGCTGCCTCGGACGAGCCGCTCGACCTCGCGGACCGACAGCTTCTTTTCGATGGCTTCCCGCCCGAGGGCGAGCATCCGGCCCTCGTCGGCAACGCCGAGGAGCGCCCGCGCGTGCCCCATGTCGAGCGTGCCTTCGGTCACCGCCTTGCGGATCTCCTCCGGCAGCTTGAGCAGCCGCAGCGCGTTCGCGACGGTCGAACGATCCTTTCCGACCCGAGCCGCCGCCTGTTCCTGGGTGAGGCCGTGCTCGTCGACGAGCCGCCGGTACGCCTCGGCCTCTTCGAGCGGGTCGAGATCCTCCCGCTGGAGGTTCTCGATGAGGGCAGCCTCGAAGGCGTCGTGGTCGCCGAGGTCCTTGACGATCGCGGGCACCTCGTGGAGGCCGGCGCGCTGGGCGGCGCGCCACCTCCGCTCGCCCGCGACGATCCGGTACGACGCGCCGGAGCGCCGGACGAGGATCGGCTGGAGGATCCCCTTTTCGCGGATCGAGGCGGCCAGCTCGTCGAGGCGACCGCCGTCGAAGCGCTGGCGCGGCTGCTGGCGCTCCGGCTGGACCCGCTCGATCGGGATCTGGAGGATGCCGGCCGTCGCGCCGGCCGGGGCGACGGAGGCGGCCTGGGGGATGAGCGCCGCGAGGCCGCGACCGAGGGCGGGTCTGCGCAGCGCTTTGTTGTCCGGCTCTGTCATTGGGGCCTCCCGGGGGACTCAGCCCGCGGCCGCCAGAGTCTGGCGATCGCCGCGCTCGAGCAGCTCGCGGGCGAGTTGCAGGTAGCTCTGGCAACCACGGGATTGGATGTCGTAGAGCAGGATCGGTTTTCCGTGGCTCGGGCTCTCGGAGAGCCGCACGTTGCGCGGGATGATGGTCTGGAGGACCCGCTCGCCGAAGTACTGGCGGACGTCGCTCTCGACCTGGCGCGCGAGGTTGTTGCGCGGGTCGAACATCGTGAGGACGATGCCCTCGACCGAGAGGCCCGGGTTCAGCTCCGCCCGCACCGCCTCGACGGTGCGCGTGAGCTCGGTGAGCCCTTCCAGGGCGTAGTACTCGGCCTGAAGCGGGATGAGGACGGTCCGGGCGGCGCAGAGGGCGTTGACCGTCAACAGCCCGAGGGAGGGCGGGCAGTCGATCAGCACGACTTCGTATTCGGCGGCGACCTCGGCGATCGCGTCCCGAAGCCGCTGCTCCCGTCGCGGAAGGCCCACCAGCTCGATCTCGGCCCCGACCAGGTCGCGGTGCGCCGGGACGATCTGGAGGAAATCCAGCTCGGTCGGCCGGCGGACGTCGGCGATCCGGGCCCCGCCGATGATCACGTCGTAGATCGACGGGGTGGTGCCGCGCGGCACGCCGAGCCCGCTGCCGGCATTGCCCTGGGGATCGAGGTCGACGAGCAGGGTGCGGTGTTCGCCCGCCGCGAGCGAGGCGGCGAGGTTGACGGCGGTCGTGGTCTTTCCCACGCCCCCCTTCTGGTTGGCGACGGCGAGCAGGCGGGTCATCGCGAGAAGTCCGATCGCACGGGCGCGCGGGCGGTGTCAAGCGCGACCGCTCCTCGGCCACGCCTCGATGTTTCACGTGGAACCTCGGGGGGCCCCGCGCTCGAAGATCCCGAGGACGCGCTCGGGTCCGGACCCGATCCGGTAGGGTCTGCGCCCTCGAAGGTCGAGGCCGTGATCCGCCCCTTCGCTTCGAAGACTCTCCTCGGACGAGGGCTCCAGGCCGAGGAACGCAACCACGACGCCCCTATCGCGAACGAGGCCGGCCGCCAGGGCCAGCCAATCGCCGATCGGCAGCGTTGCCCGGGAGAGCGCGAAGTCGAACGGGGGCAGCGAGTGCCCGCTCCCGACCGGCTCTGCCCAGAGGTCGACGTTCGAGAGCCCCAATTCGGCCACGGTTGTCCGGAGGAAGGCGAGCCGCTTCTGGCGCGGCTCGCAGAGCGTGAGGTGGCAGTCGGGCCGGGCGACCGCGACCGGCACCCCGGGGAAGCCCGCGCCACTCCCGACGTCGATACCCGCCCCCGCGGGCAGGTGCGGGACGGGCGCGAGGGAGTCGAGCGTGTGTCGGAAGAGCCAATCGGCCGGGTCGCCGCGGCCGACGAGGTTGTGGGCGCGGTTCCAGCGCGCCAGCAGCCGGAGGTGATCCAGGAGTCGCTGGGCCTGCTCGGCCGACAAAGCCACCCCGAGTTCGGCGGCCGCATCGACGAGCTGTTCGCGGGAAGGTTCCACGTGAAACACTCAGGCGGCCGCCCGCCGCCGACGGAGGTGGGCCGCGAGCACCGCGAGCGCGGACGGCCCTACCCCGGAGAGCGCCCCGGCCTCGCCGAGCGTCGCCGGCCGCGCGGCGGCGAGGGCCGCGATCGCTTCGCCGGAGAGTCCGACGATCGCTTGGAAGCGCATGTCCTCCGGGATGGGCCACCCGGCACGCTCCTGGAGGCGGGCGCGCGCGGCCTGCCGCTGCGTCTCGTAGGGGCCGTATCGGAGGGCGAGGTAGACCTGCTCGACGACATCGCCGGAGGCCCCGGAGAAGAGCGGCAGGGCGGCCGTCTCTTCGAGCGTCGTCTCGGGGCGGCGGATCCAGCTTCTCGTCGCCGCGTCGAGTCCGGCCTCGCGCTGTCGGATCTCGCGCTCGGCCTCGGCGGCGCGCGCGGACTCGCCCTCGACCGCGAGACCCAGCTCCCGCCCGACCCGCCAGAGCCGGAGCCAGGCGTTGTCCTCGCGCAGCGTCAGGCGTGCCTCGGCGCGGGCCGGGAGCACCCGGTACGGCTCGTCGAAGCCCCGCGCGGTCAGGTCGTCGCAGAGCAGCCCGAGGTAGCTCTCGTCGCGGTCGGGAATCCACGGCGCCCGCCCGAGCGCTTCGAGCGCGGCGTTGCATCCCGCGACGAGCCCCTGCCCGGCCGCCTCCTCGTAGCCGGAGGAGCCGTTGATCTGCCCGGCCAGGTACAGTCCCCCCACGCCCCGGACCCGGAGGCTCCCCTCGAGTTGCTGGGCCGGAACGCAGTCGTACTCCACCGCGTAGCCGGGTCGCACGATTTCGACCGACTCGAGCCCCGGAATGGTGCGAAGCAGTTCGCGCTGGACCTCTTCCGGAAGGCTCGTGGAGATGCCCGCCGGGTAGACGACGGCCGTGTCGAGCCCGTCCGGCTCGAGGTAGACCGGGTGACGGTCGTGGTCCGGGTGGCCGACGACCTTGTGCTCCAACGAGGGGCAGTAGCGCGGCCCGCGGCCGGTGATGGCCCCGGCGAACAGCGGAGATTCGTGCAAGTGGGAGGCGACGACTCGGTGGGTGGCGCCGGTCGTGTGGGTCGTCCAGCAGCTCCGCTGGGGAAGGGCGGGGTGTACGCCGGGCGCCGTCCGGCGCGACAGCGGGCCCGCGTCGGCCTCGCTCGGCTGCTCGATGCAGCGCGTCCAGTCGATCGTCCGTCCGTCGAGCCGGGGCGGCGTCCCCGTCTTGAAGCGCCGAAGGCGCAAGCCGAAATATCGGAGCGATGTCGATAGTGCCTCTTCAGAGTTATCCCCGGCTCTGCCGCCGGCCTCGACGCGCGCGCCGACGTGCATCCGCGCCGCGAGGAACGTCCCCGCCGTCACGACGACCGTTCGGGCGAGGATCTCCCGACCGTCGGCGAGCCGAACGCCCGAGACGGCCCCCGCGTCGGCGAGCAGCGCGGCCACCGAGCCCTCGACGAGCACGAGCCGCTCCTGGACCCGCAGGCGGCGCTGGATGGCCCGCGCGTAGCGGCTCCGGTCGGTCTGCGCCCGGGTCGCCCGCAACGCCGGCCCCTTGCTGCGGTTGAGGCGCCGAAACTGGATCCCGCTCTCGTCGGCCGCTTCGGCCATGGCGCCGCCGAGCGCGTCGATCTCCGCGACGAGTTGGCTCTTCCCGGGCCCCCCGATCGCCGGATTGCAGCTCATCAGGCCTGCCTTGGCGATCGACGGCGAGAAGCCGACGACCCGGCAGCCCATCCGCGCCGCGGCCAGCGCGGCCTCGGCGCCGGCGTGCCCGAGCCCCACGACCGCGACGTCGAACGGTGCGCTCATTTGCCGATGCAGAAGCGCCGGAAAACCAGCTCCTCGACGGCCTCGCGGCCGGGCCCCGCCCCACAGAGTTGGCCGAGGGTCGCCGCGGCGTCTTCGAGGGCGGCGCAGCGGAGGTCTTCGGGCCCGGGGCCGGCCGCCGCCTCGAGCCGATCGCCGGCCGCGGCGAGAAGTTGCCGCTGCCGGTCGGTCACGGCCGCGCCGCTCGCTCCGAGGCGTGCGACCAGCGCGGACCGGAGGGGCTCGAGCCCGAGCCCGGTGTGGGCCGAGACCCGGAGACCGCCACCGGTCCGCTCGGAATGCCGGGGCAGATCCGCCTTGGCCTCGACGGCGAGACCGACCTCGATTCCCTCGGGCGGCCGGGCGGGGGCGGTCGCGCCGTCCTCGACCCAGACGACCAGATCCGCGACGCGCGCCGCCGCGAGCGCCGCGGCCACGCCCGCCGCCTCGAGGCCATCCGCCTGCCGGAGGCCGGCGGTGTCGCAGAGCGTGATCCGCCGGTCCGCGAGCCGGAGCGGCGCGGTCACGACGTCCCGGGTCGTTCCGGGCTCGGGGGCGACGAGCGCCCGGCGCTCGCCGAGAAGCGCGTTGAGCAGGCTCGACTTGCCTGCGTTCGGAGGGCCGAGCAGGACGATGCGTGCGCCGGCGAGCGCGCGCGCCTCGAGCGCCGGTCCGACGGCGAGCGCACGAACGCGAAGCGCGAGCGCCGCGGCGACCGCGCTCCAGCCGGCGACCTCTCCCGCGGTCTCGATCGGGTGGTCGTGGAGGCCCCGCGCCTCCGCGAGCGCGGCGAGCGCCTCCTGGTGGAACGCCCGCAGGGCCGGCGCGACGACGCGGAGCGACCGGCGGGCCGCCTCGAGCTCCTCCGCGTCGTCGGCCTGTAGCAGCGCCGCGAGCGCTTCCGCGTCGAGGATGTCCATCCGCCCGGCATGCACCGCACGCCGCGTGAACTCGCCGGCGGCGGCCGGGGCCGCTCCCGCCGAGAGGATCCCCGCCATCGCCGCGTCGAGGAGCGCGCTGCCGCCGTGGCAGTGGATCTCGACCACGTCCTCGCCGGTGTACGAATGCGGGGCCGGGAAGTGGACCGCGAGCACGTCGTCCAGCGGTTCGCCCGCCCCGTCGAGCAGCCGCGCCCGGTGGAGCTTGCGCGGCTCGGGTCGGGCCGGGAAGCCTTCGAGCCGCCGCCGGGCGAGGTCGAGCGCCCCTTCGCCGGAAAGCCGGAGGATGCCGATGCCCGCGGCCCCGCGGGCGGTCGCCACCGCGGCGATCACCCCGTTTCCCGCCATCTGCGCGGGCTACGCCGCCTCGCCGGGCGGAGGGCTCAGTCGTTCGGGGACGATCAGCAGCCGCCGCGCCGCCCCGTCACCCTCGCTGCGGCTCGAGACTCCGGTGACCTCCTTGACCGCCATGTGGATCATCCGCCGCTCGCGCGCCCCCATCGGACCGAGCGCGAGGACCTTGCCGAGCTGCTTCGCGCGCTCCGCGAGCGCCCGGCCGAGCTGGACCAGCTCCTCGTCCCGCTCCTCGACCGGCACCCCGGCGGCGCCCGGCGCGCCCAGCTCGAGCGAGACCCAGGTCCGCTGCGCGGGGTCGCGGTTGATCATCTTGCCGATCAGGTATCCGATGGGCTCCCAGAGCGGCGCGCCGCTCTCGCCGAGCCCGACCGCGTCGCCGCCGGACTCGACCTGGACGCGGAGCACCACTTCGTCGGCCGTTTCGCGCCCCGCGATCTTCGCGGTCACGCCGAGGTGTCCGAGCAGGATCGTCAGCATCTCGCTCGCCCGCGCAGCTCGCGCGCCGGCGGCCGGAGCCGATGGCGGCGGGCTGTCTGTCGTGGTCGTTTCGTCCATGTGCGTGTCCGCCTACGCCGGAACGTTGCCCGCCGGTACTGCCGTGCGCCCTCGGACCCAGGCCTGCTGGCCGATGCTGAGCAGGTTGCTCGCGACGATGTAGAGGTTGAGCCCGGCCGGAAGGTTCAGGAAGAAGAACGTCATCATCACCGGCATCATCCACATCATCAGCCGCTGCTGTCCACTGTCCGGGAGCTGTGGCGAGAGGGCCTGGGTCCCGAGCATCGTCACGCCCATCCCGATCGGAAGGGCGAAGAACGGATCGGGCGCGGTGAGGTCGTTGATCCAGCCGCCGATGAACGGCGCGTGGTAGAGCTGGATCGTCGTCCCGAGCAGCCGGTAGAGCGCCCACCAGATCGGGAGCTGGATCAGCATCGGGAGGCATCCACCGAGCGGGTTGACCTTGTTCTCGGTGTACAGCTTCATCATCTCGAGGTTGAGCCGCTCCTTGTCCTCGCCGAACTTGGTCTTGAGCTCCGCCATCTTGGGCTGGAGCGCCTTCATCTTCTCCATCGACCGGTACTGCGCGTGGGTGAGCGGCCAGAGGAGCAGCTTCATCAAGACGGTCAGGACGAGGATTGCGACGCCCCAGTTCGGGAGCCAGCGGTGGAACAGCTCCATCGCCCGCAGCATCGGGACGCAGAGCGCGGTCCAGAAGCCGAAGCCGACGGATGTCGCCAGCTCGGAATCGGCCCGTTGGCCTGGGAGGGCGCTCGATCGCTGCAGGAGGTCGAGGTCCTTGGGCCCGAGGAAGACCCCGAACGTCCGGTCGATGGGCGCGCCCGCGGCGAGGGGCAGCGCGATCTCGCTGTCGACGCGGCCCGCCCGCGTGCTCGAGACGGTACAGGTCCCCTGTCGATCGTCCTGCGGCTCGACCGCCGCGATGAAGAACCGCTCGTCCACACCGCCGAACTGGACGACGCCGGTCTTGGGGGGGGCGGGCAGCGTGACCTGCTCGTCCTTGTCGCTGGCGCTCGACTTGTTGCTCCCATCGACCCGGCAGATCGCGGTCGCGACGTTCGGGTACGAGCGGGCGAGGTGACTCAGGAAGCCGCCCGCCGCCTTCGTCGACCCGGGCGGCTGCTCGCCGCCATAGTCGATCGCGATTTCTTTCGCGGTCCCTCCCGCCACCGAGACCCGCATCGAGAGCAGGTACGGCGAGATCAGCTCGAAGCGCTTGGTGAGGGTGGCCCCCCCGACCCGGCGGCGGAACTCCAGCGCCCGGCCCGAGGGCTCCGCGGTGACTTCGTAGTCGGCGGTCGGATCGTCGGACCAGTTCGCGCCGGCGAATCGCGTCTGGAGCGCAAGCCCTTCCGAGCCCTTCCCGCGGACGAGGTCGACCGGCACCTCGCGGTCGTCCACGCGGCGGCGGTACTGTGCCTTCAGCAACTCCGCGCGCTCCAGCGTCCCGCCCCGGGTCGAGAAGACGAGGTGCAGCTCGGGGCTGTCCAGCGTCACGAGCTTCTCGGGCGCCTCCGGCGTCGCCTTTGCGGCGGGCGTCGGAGGCACGGGAACCGGAACGGGGGCCGGGATCGGCGCGGACTTCGGTACGACCTTCGCCGGCGCGGGCGGCGCTGCGGCGAGTTGGGCCCGCCGCCTCGCCATCAGCATCCACGACCAACCGGCGTAGATTCCGATCGCGAGCAGGACCGCGAGCAGCAGCCTCCGGTCTTCGCTCATGCCGGTTTGGGCCGTACCGCACGACGCGGCAGGCACTCCGGGACCGGGTCGAGACCACCCGGGTGGAAAGGATGGCACCGCCCCAGGCGCCGCAACGACAGAAGACTCCCCTGCCAGAAGCCGTGGCGGCGCAGGCTCTCCGCCGCGTACACCGAACAGGTGGGATGGAAGCGGCAGGCCCCGGGCAACCAGGGTGAAAGCCAGCCGTGGTAGACGTCGAGAATCTGCGCCAGGAATCGGGTCATCGAGAATCCAGCCGTCCTTCGGCGAGCCGCCGCTCCACGGCCCCCAGGTCGCGGTCGACCGCGGGGTGTCCCGATTCGACCGCACCGCGGCGCACGACGAGGACCAGTTCGAGCCCCGCGGGCAGGTTCGACTGGGCGCGGCGAAACCACTCGCGGATCCAGCGCTTGGCCGTGTTCCGCACGACCGCGTTGCCCGTCCGCGCGCTCGCCGCGATCCCGAGCCTCGGCGGCGCACTCCCGGCCGTCCGCCACAACGCCAGGAGCGAGGGCCGCGAGAGCCTGCGCCCACCCGACTGGACGGACTCGAACTCCGCGCGTGCCCGCAGCCGCGCACCCTTCGGAAAGCCCTGCCGCTTCACCGTCTCGGCCGGTTACTTGTGGGCGGCGACGACGGCCAACCGCTTGCGCCCCTTGGCCCGGCGGCGCTTGAGCACCGCGCGCCCGCTCCTCGTCTTCATTCGCTTGCGAAAGCCGTACGTCCGGTTGCGCCGGACCTTCTTCGGCTGGTAAGTCCGCTTCACGTTCTCCTCCTGCCTTCGCGAAGCGCCCGCCGCGAAGGGCGCGGGAGTAGAACCAATCCGGCCCGGCGAAGTCAAGCGCATAGATCCGCGGAGCTCGCGCTGGCGGGCGGCCGCGGGCACGCGAATCGCCGGCGCGGCGAGCGCGGGCGGTGCGTCTCCGACGGCGCGAAAGAGTTGGGTGCGAACGCGACGCCCGAGCCATTTCCCTTGTGCCCGTTGTGAAATGTTCACCCTCACTCCGAAAAGCCAAGTCGTTACCTGCCCCTCGGTGTTTGGGCTTGATCGCTTCCCGGACGTGGTGCTACCACAGGGTCACTCACGCCGATCTGGCTTTCAATCCCTGGCATCGTCTCGGGCCGGGAGGGTGGAGATTTGCGTCGTTACGCGAGGGCGGGTGTCGTCGTCGAAGGGTTCGGGTCGTCCCCGGAGGCAGGGAGCGGGTGCATTTGAACGCGCCATTGGCAATGCCCGACGAACAGGCGCTCTGGGAGCGGGTCCTCGCTGCGTTGCGCGGCCGCGGCGTCTCGCAGCACCTCCAGGGTCTCATCGGCCAACTCCGGCCGGTGGGGTCCAGTCCCGGTAAGTTCGCGCTGATCGCGCCGACGCCGTTCATCCGCGACTGGATCGAGGACAACTATCGCGACACCCTCGTCGAGTTGCTCGACTCCTGTCTGCCCGAGCCGCGTTCCCTCGAACTGCTCGCCGACGCGACGGCGGCCCCGTCGACTCCCGAGCGCTCGCCCGAGGCCCCCCTCGCGCCGTCCGGCCTCAACCCCGACTACACGTTCGCCTCGTTCGTGCTCGGGAAGTCGAACGAGCTGGTCTTCTCCGCCGCGCAAGGCGTCGCCAAGCAACCGGGCGTGGGCAACAACCCGCTCTTCATTTACGGCGACAGCGGCCTCGGGAAGACCCACGTCCTGCACGCCATCGGCAACGAGGTCCTGCGCCACAAGCCGCGCGCCCGCGTCCGGCTGATCAACGGCGAGCAGTTCATGAACGAATACATCACCGCCACCCATGGCGGCGCCAAGACGATCGAAAAGCGCGAGGAGTTCCGCCGCAAGTATCGACAGGACTGCGACGTGCTCCTGCTCGACGACATCCAGCTCTGGCGCGGCAGCGCCGTCGAGACGCGGCACGAGTTCTTCCTGACTTTCAACGAGCTGTACGAAGGCAGGCGGCAGATCGTCATCACGAGCGACCGACCTCCGTCGGAGCTGCCCGACATCGAGGAGCGGCTCAAGACCCGCTTCCACCACGGCCTCCTCGCGGACATCCAGCCCCCCGCCTTCGAGACGCGGCTCGGCATCCTGCAGAAGAAAGCCGAGGCACGGAGCCTGCTGATCCCCGACGACGTCGCCGCCTTCATCGCCGAGCGGGTCCGCCGCAACGTCCGCGAGCTCGAAGGCGCGCTCAACCGCCTCATCGCCGTCCACGACCTCACCCGGATGCCCATCACCCTCGAGATGGCCCAGCAGGCCCTGCGCAACATCCTGCCGCCGCCCCAGGTCGTGAACATGGACAGCATCCTCGAGCAGACGTCCCGCTACTACAGCCTGCCGGTCGACCGCCTCATCCGCGGCGGCCGGCAGAAGCGCGTCGCCGACGCGCGAGCGGTGGCGATGTACCTCTCCCGCGACATGACCCGCGCGAGCTTCCCGGAGATCGGCACGAAGTTCGAAAAGGATCACGCCACCGTGATGTACAACTGCCGCAAGATCGAGAAGCGGCTCGAATCCGACCCGGCGCTCCGCCGCGAGGTCGCCGAGATCCGCAGCCGGTTGACGGTCTGACCCCGGGCGCGCCCGGCTCCTCCGGCGCCGTCGTCCGGTTCTCCGTGGTACGGCCGTGGAAAGACTGTCGATGAGTCGTCAACTACCTGCGAACGAACGGTTCCGAACGTTCGCAGCCCTGTGGGCAGGCGCGCCGTTGCCACGCCACCCCCTCGGGTGTTAGATGCCACTCCACAGCTCGCCCCGTGGGTTTTCGTCACGGGGAAGTGCCCGGATGTCGGGGGCTTGACCTCGTTGCCCACCGAACAACCCCGCCCTACGGGTACTGCTGTTCGTATTTGAAGATCTATTCTGTAGAGTCGCAGCCACCGGAGTTGCCCCATGGAACTCAAGATCCCCATCGACGAGCTGCAGAAGGCGCTCCACCGGACCCAGGGCATCGTCGAGCGGAAGACGACCATGCCCGTCCTGTCCAACGTGTTGCTCGAGGCCTCCGTGGAGGACGGGCTCCGCGTTTCCGCCTTCGACAACGAAATCGGTCTCGTCGGCCAGCACCGCTGTGAGGTCGTCAAGGGCGGCGCAGTCGCGGTTCCGGCCCGGCACCTCTACGAGATCGTCCGGGCGCTGCCCGGCGGCTCCGTCTCGATGCGCCGCGCCAGCAACGGCCAGGTCGAGATCCACTCCGGCGCGGCCCGCTTCAAGATCGTCGCCACGCCCGCCGAGGACTTCCCGGCATTGCCCAAGCCCCAGAGCGCCATCGCGTTCGAGATCGGCGCCGACGTCCTGGCCCGGATGATCGAACGGACGCAGTTCGCGATCTCCGCGGACGAGACACGCTACAACCTCGGTGGCGTCTACCTCGAGCAGGGCGAGGGCGGTTCGATCCGGATGGTCGCCACCGACGGCCACCGCCTGTCTCTCGTCGACCAGCCGCTGGACGGTGCTCCGAAGCTCGACAAGGGTGTGCTGATCCCGAAGAAGGGCTTGCTCGAGTTGCGGCGCCTCCTCGGCGAGGAAGGCCCGGCCTGTCGGCTCGGCTTCACCAAGGGATCTGCCGTCTTCGAGCGGGCGGGGGTGGTCATGATCATGCGGCTGCTCGACGGCCAGTTTCCCGATTACCGGCAGGTCGTCCCGAAGGAGAGCGCGAAATCCGTGGTCGTCGGCCGCGAGGCGTTCGCCGCAATGCTGCGGCGGGTCTCGGTCGTCGCGAGCGACAAGACCTTCGGGGTGAGGCTCGAACTCGGCGACGGCAAGCTCGTCGCGACCAGCCAGAACCCGGATCTCGGCGACGCCCGCGACGAGATCGAGGCGCAGGTGAAAGGCGAGGGACTCCAGATCGGATTCAACGCCCACTACCTGATCGAGGCGGTCTCCGTGCTCGCCTGCGACCAGATCCGGCTCGAGCTGTCCGACGAGCTGTCCCCGGGAGTCATCCGCCCCGTCGGCGAGGAAGGCTACCTCGCCGTCGTCATGCCGATGCGGATCTAGCGCGACGGCGTGAAGCTCGTCGGACTTTCGTTTCGCGACTTCCGCAACCTCGCGGAGGTCGACGCTTCGCCCCACCCGCAGTTCACGGTCATCGCCGGCGAGAACGGGCAGGGCAAGACCAACCTGCTCGAAGGCATCTACCTTCCGCTCACGCTGCGGCCGCTCCGGCCGGCCCGCCCGAGGGACCTCGTCCGCGCCGGGACCGAGCGCGGCCGCCTTTCCCTGAAGCTGGACCGTGGCGGCGTCACCGAGGTCCTCGACGTCGCCCTCGACCCGACCGGTCGCGAGCTGCGGCAGAACGGCAAGGCGCCCGCCGATCTCGGGAGCTGGTTCGAGGGGGCGACGGTGGTCGCCTTCACGCCCGACGACCTCGGCGTCGTCCGCGGGGGGCCCGATCGGCGCCGGCGCTTCCTCGACCGCGCCGTGTTCAACCGCTGGCCCATCTACTTGCAGGAGTCGCGCGACTACCAGCGGCTTCTGCGCTCGCGCAACGAACTGCTTCGCGGGCGGGCCGCTGCGGAGGTGCGCGAGAGCTTCGAGATTCCCCTCGCGCGGGCAGCGGCGCGCCTGGTCGCCCGCCGGCGGGCACTGCTCGCGGAGATCGCCCCACACCTCGCCTCGGCGTTCGACCGCGTCGCCCGGGTGCCGGGCGGCCTCGAGGTGGACTACGCCGGCCCCCCGGAGGCGGACGAAGCCGGCGTCGAGGACTGGCTCCGGCGCGAGCTGGACCTGCGCCTGCCGACGGACATCGAGCGCGGCTTCACCTCCGTCGGGCCGCACGCCGACGACCTGCGCTTCCGCATCGGCGGGCTCGACGGCCGCCGGTTCGCCTCCCAGGGCCAGGCGCGGGCCCTGGTCCTCGCGCTCAAGATCGCGGAGATCGAGAACCTGCGGGCCAGGCTCGGCTTCCCGCCCCTGCTCCTGCTCGACGACGTCTCGAGCGAGCTCGACCCCGAGCGCAACCGGCAACTCCTCGATCACCTCGGCGACCTTCCAGGTCAGGTGCTCCTGACCACGACGGATCCCGGCCCCTTGCTCACGCGGCTCGGCGGGCGAAGCGTCCTCTGGCGGGTCGCCGCGGGCGACGTCCGGACGGCCGAATGAACGCGTCAAATCCGCTGTTGATCGGCTTGAGACCGCACGGCGGGTGTGTTACTTCAGAGGCCCCGCGGAGCTGGGGACACCGCGCCTTCCAAGGACCCCATTGGACGTCGAAGTCGCCAAGCCGAACGCCCCAGAGGGCTACACCGCCGCGTCGATCACGGTCCTCGAAGGGCTCGCCGCGGTTCGCAAGCGTCCGGCCATGTACATCGGCTCGACCGGGAGCCTCGGCCTCCACCACCTCGTCTACGAGGTCGTGGACAACTCGGTCGACGAAGCGCTCGCCGGCCACTGCAAGAACATCGCGGTCACCATCCACCTCGACAACTCGATCACCGTCGTGGACGACGGCCGCGGCATTCCCGTCGACATCATGGAGAAGGAGGGGCGCCCGGCCGCGGAGGTCGTCCTGACCAAGCTCCACGCCGGCGGCAAGTTCGACAATAAGAGCTACAAGGTCTCGGGCGGCCTCCACGGGGTCGGGGTCTCGTGCGTCAACGCCCTCTCCGAGCGGCTCGATCTCGAGATCTACCGCGGGGGCCACGTCTACGCGCAGCACTACGAGCGCGGCGAGCCGAAGACCGACCTCGTGATCGAGGGCGAGACCGAGCGCACCGGCACCAAGGTCCACTTCAAGCCCGACCCCGAGATCTTCGAGGAGCTCGACTACAGCTTCGACATCCTCGCGAACCGGCTCCGCGAGCTCTCGTTCCTGAACGCCGGCCTGCGCATCGGGCTCCTCGACGAGCGGACCGGCAAGGGGCACGACTTCCACTACGAGGGCGGCATCCGCTCCTTCGTCGAGCACCTCAACAAGAACAAGGTGCCGGTCCACGAGCAGGTCATCTTCGTCTCCCACCAGGGGGGCGGGATCGAGCTCGAGATCGCGCTGCAGTGGAACGACGGCTACGACGAGAAGGTCTACTCGTTCGCCAACAACATCAACACCCACGAGGGCGGCACCCACCTCATCGGGTTCAAGAGCGCCCTCACCCGGACGGTCAACAGCTGGGCGCAGAAGGACGGGCTCTTCAAGGACCTCAAGGAGACGCCCAGCGGCGAGGACATCCGCGAGGGGCTCGCCGCGGTCATCGCGGTCAAGCTCCCGCAGCCGCAGTTCGAGGGGCAGACCAAGACCAAGCTCGGCAACTCCGAGGTCAAGGGCATCGTCGAGCAGATGGTCAACGAGCGGCTCGGCGCGTTCCTCGAGGAAAACCCGTCCATCGCCCGTAAGATCGGCGGCAAGGTCGCCGACGCCGCCCGCGCCCGCATCGCGGCGCGAAAGGCGCGCGAGACGGTGCGGCGCAAGGGCGCGCTCGACGGCGCGTCGCTCCCCGGCAAGCTCGCCGACTGCCAGGAGCGCGACCCCGAGCGCAGCGAGATCTACCTGGTCGAGGGCGAGAGCGCCGGCGGCAGCGCCAAGCAGGGGCGGGACCGGCGCTTCCAGGCGATCCTGCCGCTGAAGGGCAAGATCCTGAACGTCGAGAAGGCCCGCTTCGACAAGATGCTCTCGTCGGCCGAGATCGCGACGCTGATCACCGCGCTCGGCACCGGCATCGGCCGCGAGGACTACAACGTCGAGAAGATCCGCTACAAGAACATTGTCATCATGACGGACGCGGACGTCGACGGCAGCCACATCCGCACGCTGCTGCTCACCTTCTTCTTTCGGCAGATGCCGCAGCTGATCGACAAGGGCTATCTCTACATCGCCCAGCCGCCGCTCTATCAGGTGAAGCGCGGCTCGGGCAAGGCGGTCTACCTCAAGAACGAGGCGGCCTTCGACGAGTACCTGCTCGACCTCGGCACGGCCGAGGCCGCGCTGTTGCCCGAGGGCGCCAGCCCGATCCGCGGCGACGCCTTCAAGAAGCTGCTCTCGGGCGTGCTCGCCTACCGCGCGCTGCTCGACAAGATCGACAAGCGGCGCGACAGCCGGCTCGTGGACGCCCTGCTGGGCTCGACGGGCATCCGCCGCGCCACCCTCGACGACGGCGAGGCGCTCGCGCGGGAGATCGAGAAGATCCAGGCGGCGCTCGAGACCCGCTGGCCCGACATGCTCCCGCTCGTGGTCCGGCTCGAGGCGGACGCCGAGCACCACTGCAAGCGGCTCGTGCTCAAGCCGCGCGGCGCCGCGCGCGAGACCGTCATCGACCACGCCTTCCTCTCCGGCGCCGACTTCGGCGAACTGGTGGCCCTGCGCGAGCGGCTGGACGCGGTCGGCCCCGCGCCGTACCGGCTCGAGCGCCCGACCGGCATCTCCGAGCTGCCGAGCCTCGACGCGGTCTGGGCCTCGGTGAAGGACGACGCCGGCAAGGGCCAGGCGGTCCAGCGCTACAAGGGTCTCGGCGAGATGAACCCCGAGCAGCTCTGGGAGACGACGATGAACCCGGAGACGCGCACGCTCCTCCAGGTCCGCGTCGACGACGCGGTCGAGGCCGACGGCATCTTCACCGTGCTGATGGGGGACGCGGTCGAACCGCGCCGGCAGTTCATCGAGCGCTACGCGCTCGACGCTTCGAATCTCGACATCTGACGCCGGGCGCCGGCGACGGCGCGTCCGCTTCGTCGGGCGGTCGCGCCTCGCACCCGATCTCGACGCCCTGAAATGAAAAGCCCGCGTCCGCCTCTCGGCGGCGCGGGCGTCTTCCCGATCGCGCGCTGCGCGATCGGCTCAGGCGACCTTGCGGACGTTCTGAGCCTGCAGGCCCTTCGGCCCGCGGGTCACTTCGTACTCGACGGCCTCGCCCTCGGCCAGAGACCGGAACCCCTCCGACTGGATCGCGGTGTGGTGGACGAACACGTCCTCCCCGCCGTCATCCTGGGTGATGAAACCGAATCCCTTGGCATCGTTGAACCACTTCACCTTGCCTCTGGCCATACGCTTCATTGCTCCTGAAGACCCCGCCCGAGATTGGACGGGGAAATTGACGGCCCACCGCTTAGCACGGAATCGGTGGCGCGGGAAGCCCCCGGCAACCAGGGCCGGCTGTCGTGGCTGGCGAGAAGGGTGCGGGTGCGACCGAGCGAGGACCGGGGGGACGGGGGTGTCGGCGAAGCCGACCCCCGCTGCAAAGGCCAGGCGAAGCGAAGCGGAGCACGCCCTTATCGTCAGCCACGGGCTGAGGCGGGTGGATTCGAACCACCATAGGCAGATCCAAAGTCTGCCGTCCTGCCGTTAGACGACGCCTCAAGAGATCCACCCGAGGGTTACCACAGAAGCCCCGGTCGGTCAGGCGGTCGGCGGCGGCTCCGCGGGCTTCTCGGCTTCCGGGGGCAGCGACGCGGCGAGGATCTCGGCCACGTCGAGGACCCGGAGCTTCTCCTCGCGGCCGGTCTCGTTGATGCCGTCCTTGACCATCGTCGTGCAGAACGGGCAGGCGGTGGCGACGACCTGCGCGCCGGTCGCGGCGGCCTCGTCGACCCGGTTCTGGTTGATCCGCTGGCCGAGCTTCTCCTCGAGCCACATCCGGCCGCCGCCGGCGCCGCAGCAGAAGCCCTCGCGCCGGTTGCGCGGCATCTCGAGGATCGTGAGGCCGGGCACCGCCCGCAGCGTCTGCCGCGGCGCCTCGTAGACGCCGTTGTGGCGGCCCAGGTAGCAGGAGTCGTGGTAGGTCACCTTCTGCTCGACCGGCAGCGACGGCGCGAGCTTCTCGTCCCGCAACAGCTCCTCGAGGAGCTGGGCGTGGTGGACGACCTCGAAGTGGCCGTCGAACTGCGGGTACTCGTTGCGGATCGTGTTGAAGCAGTGCGGGCACTGCGCGATGATCTTCTTCTTCTTCGCGTACTTGTTCAGCGTCTCCACGTTGGCCTGCGCGAGCGTCTGGAACAGGTACTCGTTGCCGAGCCGCCGCGCCGGGTCGCCGCTGCAGCTCTCCTCGCTGCCGAGGATCGCGAACTTGATCCCGGCCTGCCGGAAGAGCCGAACCAGCGCGCGGCTGACCTTCTTCTGCCGGTCGTCGTAGCTGCCCGCGCAGCCGACCCAGAACAGGTAGTCGTAGTCCTCGCCCGCGGAGGCGAGCGGCACATCGAGCCCCTCGGCCCAGGCGGCGCGGTTGCCCTGGTCGAGACCCCACGGGTTGCCCTGCGACTCCAGGCCCTTGAAGGCGAGGGTCGCCTCCTGCGGGAACTGGCTCTCGACCATGACCTGGAAGCGCCGCATGTCGACGATGCGCGGCACGTTCTCGATGAAGACCGGGCAGGCGGTCTCGCACCAGCCGCAGGTCGTGCAGGCCCAGATCGTCTCCGCGGCGACGGGGCCGCCGACGAGCGCCGGCAGCTTCTCCCCGGCCTGGGGGTCCGCGAGGATCGTCCGCGCCGAATCCAGCAGGTGGTGCTTGAGGGTCTGGTTGAGCTGCTTGTGGGTGAGCGGCTTGCCGGTCACGTAGGTCGGACAGTTCACCTCGCACCGGCCGCACTCGGTGCAGGAGTAGACGTCGAAGAGCTGCTTCCAGGTGAGGTCGGTCGCCTTGTTCACCCCGAACTGCTCGGCCTCGAGGTCGGGCTTGCCGAGCTGCCCGCTGGGCTGGAGCTTCTTGAAGTAGACGTTCGGCAGCCCCGTGATCACGTGGAAGTGCTTGCCGTAGGGGAGGAAGTTGCCGAACACGAGGATGACCCCGAGGTGGCTCCAGAAGGCGACCGCCCCGATCAGCCCGAGCGCCCCGGCCGACAGGCCGAGCCCGGCGAGGACGTCCGCCGCGAGCGACGCCACCGGCTCGAAGGCCTCCCGGTTGCCCGAGATCGCCATGCCGGCCCCGTCGATGACGGCGTCGGTCAGCAGGATCCAGACGATGAAGCCCAGGATCAGGTGCGCCTCCCACGAGAGCGTCAGCCGGTCGGGCTTCTGGATCAGCCGCTTGTACCAGGCGATCCCGCAACCGACGAGGCCGCCCACGATGACGAGGTTGTCGGCCAGGCCGTAGATCCGGCCGAGCGGCTGCCCGGGGCCGAGGAGCGGCAGGTGGAAGCCGCGCGCGTAGCCCATCCCGAAGAGCTGGATCTCCCGCAGCGCGAGCACCATGAACGCGGAGAAGATGAGCACGTGCATCAGCCCCGCGACCGGCTCGTCGAGCAGCCGGCGCTGGCCGAAGCCGAACGCGACGAGCGCGTCGGTCCTCTCCTGGGGACGGTCGAAGCGGTTGTCGGCCTTCAGCTTGAAAAGCAGGCCGAAGCGCTGCCACAGGGTCCAGCCGAAGAAACCGCCGGCCAGGAGGAGGAGGGTCGTGGTTGCGATCGCGTTCATGTTCGCTCGTTCCTAGGGGCCCCGCGTGCCAGACCAGGCAAATCTTCCTCGCGTCTTTGCAATGCGGGTGAAGCTACGCGCCGTGCCGCTTCGCGTCAACGCCGGCGCGCACGCGAAAATCTTTGAAGTTCCGCCCGGTCGCCGGTACCCTGGGAGGTCCATGACGGCATCGGCTTCCGCGGAGCCCCTCGTCGGACGGGGACGTCGCTACGAGATCGTCGGCAAACTCCGCACCGTCTGGCGCGGACTTCCGTGGGAGCCGACCCTCGTCAACATCGTCGCCATCGCGGTCGGCATCTACGCCGGCGTCGCGACCGGCCTGCTCGGCGGCTTCATCTCCGTCTTCCAGATGCTCTTCTTCCGGCCGTCGGAGCTGTTCAACGCGCTCACCGGCCGCGACCCGACCTGGTTCCCGGTCTTCCGCCACCAACTCGCGATCGCCCCCTGGCACTTCGAGCTGCTCGCCTTCGGCGTGATCGCCCTCGTCGCCGGAGAGATCCTCTCCCCCGTCGCGGAGTGGGAGTTCCTCCGCCGGATGCCGATCGTCGAGAAGCGCCAGCTCCGGCTGCTCGCCCGCATCCTCGGCTTCGGCCTCGTCCTCTACTATCCGCTGCTCGTGCTGGCCTCGTTCACCAGCAGCTTCGGGGCCGCCGAGGGCGGCCTGCTCTCCATCGTGCTCGGCGCGCCGCGGTGGCTCTGGGTCTTCGTTCCGGTCCTCGGCGGCCTCATCGTGGGGCCGCTCATCCGCTTCGTCGCCCCGGAGTCGGGCGGCCACGGCGTCGCCGAGGTCGTCGAGGCGGTCGCGACGGGCAAGGCCGAGATCCCCGGCAAGGTCGCGCTCTGGAAGTCGATGCTCGCCGGCCTGACCATCGGCACCGGCGGCTCGTGCGGCCGCGAGGGGCCGGTGGTCCACATGGGGGCGGCCGTCGGCAACGAGCTGTCCCGCAGGCTCGGCCTCTCGCGCGAGAGCACCTCGCTGCTCCTCGCCGCCGGCGGCGCCGCGGGCATCGCGGCCTCCTTCAACGCGCCGATCGCCGGCGCGCTGTTCGGCCTCGAGATCATCCTCGGCGACTTCGCCGTCGCGTCGGTCTCCCCGGTGGTGCTCGCCTCGGTCACCGCGACCGTCACCGCCCGGGCCCTCGCCGGCGCGGCCGGCGAGGTGGTCCACATCCACTACAGCCTCAAGACCCCGGGCGAGATCGCCGCCTACGTCGTCCTCGGCCTGCTCTGCGGCGCCGGAGCGGTCGGCTATGCCTGGACGCTGCACCTCTCCGAGAAGATCCTCGGGGGCGAGGGGGACGGCGTCCTCGCGAAGCGCCTCCACGACGCCCCGGTGTGGCTCCGCCCGGCGGTGGGCGGCCTCGGGCTCGGGCTCGTCGGCCTGATCGCCCCGCGCGTGCTGGGCAACGGCTACGAGAGCATGAACGCCGCGCTCCTCGGCGAGCTCGGGCTCGGCAGCCTCGTCCTCGTCTTCCTGATGAAGTTTCTCGCGACGGGCTTCACCCTCGGCTCCGGCCACCCGGGCGGCAGCTTCTTCCCCGCGGTCTTCCTGGGCGCGATGCTCGGCGGCGCCTTCGGGAGCGTGCTCCACCTCGCGCTGCCGAACCTCGCCGCGACCTCGGGCGCCTACGCCGCCGTCGGGATGGGTGCCTTCGTCGCCGGCGCCACCCTCGCGCCCCTGACCGGCATGCTCATGATCTTCGAGCTGACCGGCAACTACCTCGCCGTCCCGCCGCTGATGGTCGCCTGCGGCCTATCGGCCCTCGTCGTCCACCTGGTCCTGGGCGGCTCGATCTACACGACCAAGCTGCGGGCCCGCGGGATTATCCGGACCGCGCAGTGGCCTTCCCACCTCCGCCACCTGACCGTCGGGGAGGCGATGGCGCGCACCCCGGTCACGGTTCCGGCCGGCATGAGCCTCGCCGAGCTGCGCGACCGGCTGGCCGCGTCGATGCAGGTCGCCTTCCCGGTGCTCGACGCCGCGGGGAGGCTCGCCGGGATGCTGGACGCGGCCCGGATCCGCGAGGCGCTCTACCACAGCGACGGGATCGACCGCCTCGTCGTCGCGGCCGAGCTCTGCGACCGCAACCCACCGACATTGCGGGAGAAAGACGAGCTGCCGGCGGCCGTCGAGAAGATCGCCCAGAGCCGGGCCCCCGCGCTCCCGGTCGTGGCCGACGACGACCCGCGCCGCCTCGTCGGCCTGCTGGGCCGTCGCGAGGTCATCGAACTACTGAACGCGGCCCTCAGCAGCGGCTCCGCGCCCGCCGCGCCCTCGCCCGAGTAGGCGGCGCCCGCGGCTGGATGCGCGGCAACCGCCCGGAACTAAAGGGCGTTTCCCGGCGGGGCCAGGGCGGCCGTCCAGGGGTTGAAAGGACGCGTCTCGAGGCTCGGGATGGCCGCTACGAAGTTCAATGCGGCCGCAACGACGTCGAAGATGGCCGTAACGACTTTCAACATGGCCGCAAGGACGTTCAATATGGCCGCACTCGATTTCTTTGCGGGCACAAAGAACTTCAATGCGGCCGCAAGGACCTTCGAGATGGCCGCAAAGAAGTTCATCGCGGCCGCATTGAAGGTCCTTACGGCCATCTTCGACGTCGTTGCGGCCGTGCTGAACCTCGAGTCGGCCATGCACGAGCGCTTCGCGGCCGTGTTGAAGCCGAGGATGGCCGCGCAGAGTTCGAGAACGCCCGTCCTGAAGGTCGAGTCGACCGTGCTCGACGTCCTCGCAGCCCTGCTGAAGGCGAGGACGCCCGTCCCGAAGGTCGGCGCGACCGCATTCGGGTCGAGGGCGGCCGCCCTCGACCTCGGAGCGGCCGCCTCGAAGGCGAGGACGCCCGTGCTCTACTGGCAGCCGGGGCAGAAGAAGACTTGGTAGGCCGAGCCCGAGGGCGTCGCGATGTCCCTCTTGGGGAAGGCGCCCGTGCCGCCGCTCGCGGTGATGGTCGCGAGGTTGCTGACGTTGGTCACGGTGGCGACGCCGTTCGCGCTCGTGGCCGCGGCGGCGGTCGCCGAGTAGTCGGCGGCGTAGTAGGCGATGTTGCCGCCACCGCTGAAGGCGATCCCCGACAGCGGCGACCCCTGGCCGGCCGCGCTCGCGCTCGCATAGAGGAGGGCGAACCCGTCGTTGAAGATCGTACCGGGGGCCTGGCCCGCCGCGCAGTCGAGCAGCGCCGCGTAGCTCGCCGGCAGCGCGAAGGTGGCGGCGCTCTGGATGTCCGCCGAGGGCCGGCCGAAGTAGACCTGCGAGCCGGCGGTGATGAAGGTGTCGACGAACCCCGCCGGGACGCCGGCATCGGCGCTGACCGCGCCGCCGTCCTCGCCCGCGTCGGCCTCACCCGCGTCGGTCGCGGTGCCCGCGTCCACCGTCCCCGCGTCGGTGCCGCCGCCCAGGAGTTCGGCGCACGTCGGCCAGTTCACCCCGGCCGCCGAGGTCCCGGCGTCGGCGACCTGCGGGGAGACGAGGGCCGAGATGAGGCCGAGCGAGACGCCCTGCGAGACGTCGACGTTCGAGAAGGTGATCGGTCCGTTCATGTTCTGCGCCGTGATGGCCTTCGTGCCCAGGGTCGTGAGCACCGGGCCGCCCGCGCCGAGCGCCACGCCCTGGAGGATCAGCGTGTAGCCGATGTAGGAGGGCGGGGTGCGGCCGATGGCCTGAAGCGCCGCGACGGCCGCGGGGTGGACGCCGATGTTCGAGATGGTGACGTTGATCGACGAGGGCAGGCCGCCGCTGCTGCTCGAGGACGAGGAGCAGCTGCTCGAGCTCGAACTGGAGCTCGAGCTGCTCGAGCTGCTGGAGGTGGTCGTGCCGCCGGTGGTGCCACCGTCGGTGCCGCCGCCGCCGCCGCTGCAGGCGGCGAGGGCGAAGGCGGCGAGGGTCGGGACGAAGAGGCGCTTCATGGGTTGGGTTCCTCCGATGGGTTGGGCTTACAGGAAGTGGAGCCGCACGCCGGCGGCGAGGACGTCGTAGGACGTCGCGTAGTTGCCGTTGCCGACCACCACGGCGGGCGGGGCGGCGCTGCCGGCGGGGACGTTCTGGGTCATGGCGGTGCCGGCGTTGCGGACCTGCACCGCCGGCTCGAAGACGTGGGTGTAGCCGACGACGACGTCGACCGGGCCGATGCCGGCGGAGAGGCCGACCGCGCCGGCGATCTCCTGGAAGTTCGGGAACGAGAGCTGCGGGTAGATCGTCGCCGAGGGGTTGCCGTTGTAGACGCTGCTCTCGTAGGAGCCGCCCGCGCGCGCGGTGAGCCGCACCGGCCCCGGGATCGGGATCTTGTAGTCGCCGCCGAGCCGCAGCGCCCAGGTGTCCTGGAAGTCGAGCGTCTGCATGAGCTGGGGCACCGGCGTGGTCGCCGGCGAGGGGAGCTGGGTCGCCACCGAGAACTGCGGGGTGACGGTGATCTGCTTGAGCTGGCTCCACTGCGTGTAGTCGAAGTCCAGCTCGATGTCGCTGCCGCCGCCGAAGCTCCAGTCGATGCCCGACTTGAACGCGCCGGGCATGTGCAGGTCGAAGTTCACCGGGCCGGTCCCCGAGGTGTTGTCCTTCGCCTGGCTCGTGTTCGCCCCCTGGATCTTCGCGCCGGCGAACTGCTCGAGGGTCGAGTAGTCGAGGGTCATCGTGCCGGACTGCTGGATGTCGAAGCCCGGCCGGTAGGAGGCGCCGATGCGCAGCCGGTCGATCGGCATCACGGTCACCCCGAGGATCCCCGTGAAGACCTTGCCGAGCGAGTTCTGCACCGAGAGGTTCGCGACGGTGTCCCAGAGCGCGACCTCGTCGGAGGTCTGGTGGGGGCCGTTCGCCTGCGCTTCGACGGAGGCGCCGTCGAAGCTGGCCTGGGCGATGGTCGTGGTCGCGTCGACGAGCTGGCCGGAGACGCCGATCGAGACGTACTTCACGGGCGCCCAGGCGAGCGAGAGGGTCGGGTAGGCGATGAAGATGTTGTTCGCGATGAGGTTGTACTTCTGCGGGGCGTTGCCCGGCCCGACGGTGCCGTTGTAGGCGCCCGGGTTCGGCGCGGGCGAGCAGTTGTTCCCGAGGGTGCTCCAGAGGCAGAGCCAGTTCGGGTTCGAGTTGGCGTCGGAGGCGTGGTAGACGGGCGGCGTCTCGCCGGGGAACTGGTAGCGGCCGTCGGCGGGCGGGCCGTAGACG
>DAIDIT010000066.1 GCA_027451705.1 Pseudomonadota bacterium | reverse complement strand
GTCCTCGCGGTACGTCTCGGCCTCGCGCCGGGCGGCTGCGGCGTCCCCGGCGGCGGCGCTGGATTCCTGCTCGCGCCAGGTGAGCGCGGCCTCGCGTTCCTCGAGCTCCCGCCGCAGGCCGGAGACCCAGGAGTCGCGTTCGGCGCGGGCGGCCTCGGAGGCGGCGAGGCCTTCTCGGAGCTGCTGGGCCGTCCGCTCGAGCTCCGCGAGCTGGGCCGCGCGCGGATCCGCCCCGTCGGCGTCGGCCGCGGCCGGCACGCGGGCCTCGAGGAGGGGGCGGGCGGGCAGGGCGACGAGGGACAGCTCCTCGACCGCGACCGGCTCCGCTCCGCAGACGAGCAGGTAGTGCGACGGCTCGACCGCGCCCGCGAGGGTCCCGTCGACCGCGGTCTCGGGGCTCTCGACTCCGTACGGCACGAGCGTGTAGCCGACGAGCGGGCTCTGCACGACGACCTGGACCGAGCGGAAGGCGGCGGAGAGCGCGCCGACCAGCTCGCTGTAGCCGGGCCCGGCCGCGGTCGGACCGCCGAGATCCAGCCCGCCCGGGTTCGGCGCGACCGCGACGAGGCGGCCGCCCGGGGCGAGCGCGCGCGAGAAGCGCTCCGCGCCGCTGGGCGCGACGAGCGGGGCCGAATCGTGGAGCAGCGCGAGGTCGAACGCGCCCGCGGGCAGTTCGGCGTCGAGCGGCAGGAGCTCGATTCGGGCGCCCCGCCCGGGCCGTCCCGAGCGGCCCGCGCGCTCGATCTCCTCGGCCGTCCCGAGTGAGACGACGTTCCGGGCCTTGCGCTGGAGGCAGAGCTCGGCGCCCGCCGTCCCGAGCCGGCCGACCGCTCCGACCTCGAGCACGCGCCGGCCGTCGAGCCACGGCTCGACGAAGAGGTAGCGCGGAAGCAGTTCGCTGCCGCCGCGGAAGAGTTGCGGGTCCATCATGGCGTGCGGCCGTTCACCGGCGGTCCGTGAAGATAGCGCACCGTCAGCCGCCGTCGCGAGTCCCGGGGAGGGCCGGAGTTCCACCGTCCGCCGGGAGGGCGGAGGGGTGAGGAGCCGCTTCCTCGGGGGAAAGGATGTCCGCGCCGCGGGTGGCGCGCAAGAGCCCGTCGAGGGCCGGCCGGAGGTGATCGAGCAGGTCCGCCGCCTCGCGCGCGTGGGTGGGGCTGCCGGTCGTGGCCAGCTCGAGGAGCTGCCGCGCGTCCTGGAGGGCGGTGATCGCCCCGGAGATCCGGTCTGACGCCTCGAAGAAGGCGACCTCGGCGCGGCGCGACTGGAGCTCCCGCCGCTGATCCGAGGTCAGGTCCGGCAGCAGCGTGGCGCGGTCGAGGTATGCGCCGGCCGCGCGGCGGTCCGGGGTCGGCGGCGCCAGCCGGGCCTTCGCCGCGGCGAGCAGCAGCTCCCCCAGCCGCTGGTCCAGCACGTAGCGGTCGTCCAGCTCCTCCTCGCCGCCGGTCTCGCCGCCGGGAAGGGCGACGCCCTCCGGGAGGGTGATCGGCGCGTAGGCCTGGGCCAGCGCCGGGTCGCGGGGCCGGAAGGGCCCGTGGCCGAACGGCAGGAACCAGCCTCGCTCGACCAGCACCGTCCGTCCTTCCGCACGGAGGAAGTAGTGGTGGGCGTTCCGCTCCGCGAGCAGCCAGCCCACGGCGGAGAGGAGCCCCAGGATGATCACGGTCGTGAGCAGGCCCCGGAAGGCCGCCGCGGCCCCGGAGCCGCCCGTGGTGTCCGCCATGCCTCAGCTCCCGTTCCCGGCCGCGCGCTGCGCCGAAGGCTTGAGGATGCCGACGAAGGGAAGGTTCCGGTAGCGTTCGTCGAAGTCGAGGCCGTAGCCGACGACGAAATGGTCGGGTATCACGAAGCCCTTGTGCTGGATGGGCACGCGGATCTGCGCCCGGCTCGGCTTCTCGAGCAGCGCGCAGATCTCGACGCTCGCCGGGTGGCGCGTCGCGAGGTTGTCGAGCAGGTAGGCCATCGTCAGGCCGGTGTCGATGATGTCCTCGACGATCACGACGTGCGCGCCCTCGATCGGGCGGGTCAGGTCGCTCGTGATCTTGACCACGCCGCTGCTCTCGGTCTTGCCCCCGTACGAGGAGAGGCCGAGGAAGTCGATCCGCAGCGGCAGCGGGATGGCGCGCGCGAGGTCGGCCGCGAAGATGAAGCTGCCCTTGAGCACCGAGAGCAGCACCAGATCGCCGCCCGGGTGGGCCGCGGCGATCTCGGCGCCCAGCTCGCGGACGCGCTGGGCGATCGCTTCCTGAGAGTAGAGGACGTCGACGTCGTCCTCGATCGACGCGGCGCGGCGCTGGAAGGCGGCGTCAGACATAGGCGTTGTTCATGATCTCGCCGAGGCCGCCCGCCCCGGGCACGATGTACTGCCGGTCGTCGAGGCCGCGCTCGAGTTCCCAGCGCGTCCCGGGAACGGTCGAGAAGACCTCGGGGGGCGAGAGGCCGCGGTCGAGTCGGACCGCGTAGACCACGACCTCGGGGTGCTGGTCGTGCAGGCGCCGCAGATACTCCGGGGTGACGATCAGGTTCAGCGTCACGATGCGCCGCGGTCGGCCGGGGACCTTCGCCTTGTAGTACTGGATCGCCTCGGCCATCGAGCCGCCGGTCGCGCCCATCGGGTCCGGGAACACCAGGAAGGCGTCGTCGACGTCGCCGCCGATCTTGGCGCCGAAGATCTGCGAGCCGGTGACCTGGTGCCGCTCGTCGACCTGGCGCGCCATGATGATGTGGTCCTGGCGGACGAGCCGGGGATCGAGCAGCCGGTTGAGCAGGTCGTAGGTGATCTGCGAGGGCAGGGTCCCGGCGCGGGCGATGTCCACGCTGATCGCGCGGACCGAGCGGTCGATGACCTCGCCCTGGAACACGCCGAGCGGGTGCGTGTCGATCATCCGCGTCGGGATGGCGGTGTGCTCGTGGGGCAACTCGACGTTGATGAAGGTCTTGACGAGGTCCTGGTAGAGGAGCGCGACCAGCTCGTTGATGGCCGGTTGGGTCGTGCTCTTCGCGCAGAGCGTCGCGAGCTGGGTCAAGAGGAACGGGTTCGCGAGGACGTGGACGTTGTCGCCGTACCTGTGCTCGATTTCGGAGAGCGTGAAGCGGCAGCGGTCGTAGAGCAGATCCCTCACCGGGCAGCCTCCGGGACGGCGCTGCCGGCGGCGAGCGGAAGGTCCGCCTGGGCGGGCGCCTCCACCGGCGCCGCGTCTCCCTCCGGGCGGAAGCAGGCCCGGCAGCGCGCCTCGTAGGCGCCGCGGGCGCCGACGAGGATGCGCCGTCCGTCGGCGGCGAGCCGCTGGCTGCGGTGGGCGGGGTTGCCGCAGACCACGCAGACGGCCAGCTCCTTGGTGATGTACTCCGCGACCGCGAGGAGTTGCGGCATCGGGTCGAACGGCACCCCGCGGTAGTCCTGGTCGAGGCCGGCGACGATCACGCGCAGGCCCCGGTCGGCGAGCCGCTCGACGATCCGGACGGCGTCCGCCCCGAAGAACTGCACCTCGTCGATGCCGACGACCTGGGTGTCCGGGCGCAGGTGCTCGAGCAGCTCCTCCGCCCGCTCGATGGACGTCGAGTCCAGCCGCTGCTCGCTGTGGCTGACGATCTGCCCCTCGCCGTAGCGGCGATCGATGCTGGGTTTGAAGATCTGGACGCGCTGCTGTCCCAGTTCGGCCCGCTTGAGCCGCCGGATCAGCTCCTCGGTCTTGCCGGAGAACATCGGGCCGCAGATGACCTCGATCCAGCCGACGTTCTTGGGGAGCACGTGCATCGGGCCGGCCATCCTAACCCCCCCGGACCGTCCGGGACAACCCTTCCGGCGCTACAGCGTGCGCTTCATCGTCACCGTCGAGATGAGCAGCATCGCCGCGGTGAAGACGGCGAGGAAGGCGACGTGCGTGCCGGCGGCCGCCAGGTCGCCGCCCCGGAACAGGATCGCCTTGAGCGCGGCGACCGCGTGCGTCTCGGGGTCGAACTGGGCGAACGCCCGCAGCCAGCGGGGAAAGCTCGCGAGCGGGTAGAGCGCGCCGCTCGGGAAGAAGAGGATCACGCTCAGGAAGCCGTTGAGCACGCCGGCGATGCGGGGGTGCCCGGCGCGGCCCATGATCAGCATGGTCATCGCGAGCAGGCCGAGGCCGGTGAGGATCATCACCCCGACGAGCGCGGCGTAACCGCCGAGCCCGCCGTGGACGCGGGCGCCGGTGATCAGGAACCCGATGACCAGCACGAGGCTGCTCGAGACGAACGTCGCGAGCGTGCCGGACAATAGGATCCCGAGGTTGATGTCCATCTTGCGCAGCGGCGTCGACAGGTAGCTCTCGTGCACGCCCATGAAGCGGTCCATGATCAGGTTGAAGGCCCCGCTGAGCATGCTTCCGAAGAAGAGCGACATCACCACGACGCCCGGGATGAGCGAGGTGTCGTAGTCGACGCGCGGGTAGAGTTCCTGCGCCCGGATCTCGGCCTGGCCGAGGTGCAGCTCGAAGCGGACCTGCTTCGCGAGCAGTTCGGGCAGCGCGCTCTGGACCGCGCCCTCGATCGCGGTCGCCGCGATCGCGTCGACGTTGTCGACGTAGAGGCCGGCGGAGGCCGCCACGCCCTGGGAGAGGTCACGGGAGAACGTCGAGGGGACGACGAGCAGCCCCGAGATCGCGCCGTCGTGGAGCAGCCTGAAACCGCGCACCGGATCGTGGAGGGGAACCAGCACGACCGTGCCCGGGCCGTTCTGGATCGCCTGGAGCGCGCCGAGCAGTGCCCGCGCCTGCGGCCCCTGGTCCTCGCTCACCACCCCGAGCCGCAGCCCGGTGAGCGGCCCATTCAGCGAGTTGCCGAGGATCAGCAGGTAGACGACCGGCAGCAGCACCGCCGAGAAGACCGACGCCGGGTTGCGCAGGATGCGCAGCAGGTCGCGCTCCATCACCGCCAGGGTCTTGCGCACCCGTCACCTCCTCGCCGGCACCTGGAACTTCGGACCACCCTTGGGCGCGGTCTCCTCGCGCAGGCTTCGCCCCGTGAAGTGGATGAAGACATCCTCGAGGCTGATGCGCGAGAGCGCGGCGGACTTCACCCCCAGATGGTCTTCGCGCAGCGCTTCGATGATGCGCGGGAGCAGCGCCGCGCCGCCGTCGGCCCGCACCCGAATCCCCTCGTTCGTCCGCTCCACTTCCCGGACGCCCGGCAGCGCCTGCAACTCGGGCATGCGCGCGTCGGGCAGCGGCCCCTCGAGCGCCAGCTCGACCGTGTCACTGCCGGGGACCATCGACTTCAGCTCCTGGGGCGTGCCGAGCGCGACGATCTTTCCCTGGTCGACGATCGCCACCCGGTCGCACAGGAACTCGGCCTCGTCGAGGTAGTGCGTCGTGAGCGAGACGGTCAGCTCCGCGCCCTTGCGCAAGTCCAGGAGCAGGTCCCAGATGACGCGTCGGCTCTGCGGGTCGAGACCGATCGTCGGCTCGTCGAGGAAGAGGACGCGCGGCTTGTGGACGAGGCCGCGCGCGATTTCGAGCCGCCGCCGCATGCCGCCGGAGAAGGTCCGCACCAGCGACTTGCGCCGCTCCCAGAGCCCGACCCTGTGCAAGAGCTCCTCGATGCGGGGCTTGCGCGCGCCGCGCGGCATGTCGAAAAAGCGGGCGTAGATGTCGAGGTTCTCGTAGGCCGTGAGGTCCATGTCCGAGGTGAGCGCCTGCGAGACGACCCCGATCGCCTCCCGGACGGTGCCCGGGTTCCGCCGCACGTCGACGCCGGCGACCCAGGCCTCGCCCGAGGTGATCGGCACGATGCCGGTCAGCATGCGGACGAGCGTGGTCTTGCCCGCGCCGTTCGGCCCGAGCACGCCGAACAGCTCGCCGTGCCGGACCTCGAGCTCCACCTCGTTCACGGCCGTGAAGTCGCCGAAGCGCTTCACGAGCTTGTGGACCTCGATCGCGCAGTCGGGGTTCATCGCCCGCGTTCAGTGCTCGAGCGACGCGGTCGGCGGGGGCGAGCCCAGCGAGGGGATCGACACCTCCGCGGTCATGCCGGGCCGGAGCTCCGTCGCCGGCTGGTCGAGCCCGACCCGGACGAGGAAGGTCCGGATGTCGGGCCGGCCGCGCTTGACGTCGCGGTTGACCGCGAAGTCCCCCTCGGCGCCGATCTCGATGACGTGGCCGCGGTAGACCTTGCCCGGCACCGAGATGACGTGCACCAGCGCCTCCTGTCCGAGGTGTAGGCCCTGGAGCATCGTCTCCTCGATGTCGAGACGGACCCAGAGCTGCGAGAGGTCCTCGACCGTGACGACGGGCGTCCCGGGCGCCGCCCACTCTCCGGGCAGGAGGTTGCGCTGGACCACGAGACCGCGGAATGGGCAGAGTACCTGGGCCTCGGCGAGCTGGACCTTCGCGACCTCCAGGGCGGCCTGCGCGGTGCCGACCGCGGCGCGGGCGGAGGCGACCGCGGCCTCCGATGCGTTGACGCGGCCCTGCGTCGCCGCGCGCGAGGCGTTGAGCGACTCGAGCCGAGCCTTGGCCTCGAGCATCCGCGCGCGGGCGGTCGTCAGGTCGGCGTCGGTCGCGGCCTTGCCCTCGACGAGCCTCTTCGTGCGGTTGAAGTTGATGACCGCCTCGTCGAGCGTCGCCTGCTGCTGTGCGATGTCCGCACCGGCGCCCTTCACCGTGGGCAGTGCGGCGCGGAGGTTCGCCTCGGCCTCCTTGAGCGCCTCCTCCGACTGGTCGAGGTTCGCCTGCGCCTGGCCGACCGCCGCGGCGCGCTCGCGGGCGTCGAGTTGGGCGAGGAGCTGGTTCTGCTTCACCTCGTCGCCCTCGCGGACCGGGACGTTGTCGACGCGGCCCGCGACCTGCGCGGCGACCTGCGCGACCGGGGCGTCGAGGAAGCCCGCGTACGGGAGCGGACTCGACGGGGCACAGGACACCAGGGCGCCGACGCCCGACAGGACCACGATGGAATTCGGACGTGGCAGAAGAGACCTCCGCGGGTCGCTCTCCGAGCGGCCGGCCCCTAACCTATTCAGGAGGGCGGCGCCGCCGCAAGCGGATTGTCGATCAGGAGAGCAGCCGGCGCAGGGCCGGGACGAGATGATCGCAGTCCCTCGGCTTGCGCAGGACGACGTCGAACTCCGCCGCGGGGTCCGGTGGCAGGGTCCGTCCGGTCAAGAGCACCACCGGAAGCGGCCGCCGGATGGCGCGCGCCCGCCGTACCAGCTCCAGGCCGCTCATGTCGCCGAGGGCGGAGTCGATGACCAGCGCGTCGGGTGCGGCCTCCTCCATGCGCCGCAACGCCTGCGCGCCGGAGGTCGAGACCTCGACCGCAAAGCCTGCGTGGTCGAGCAGGTCGGCGAGGACCTCGAGCAGCGCGGCGTCGTCGTCGAGGACGTAGAGCCGTTTTCTATCCGTCAAGTGCGGGCCCCCCCCTCACTCCATCAGCCGCTCGTCGTAGAAGCCGTCGAGGATCGACTTGTACTTCTGCGTCGCGAACTTGCGCTTCACCTTGAGCGTCGGGGTGAGCTCGCCGCTCTCCTGGGTGAAGTCGTTCGGCAGGACCGCCCAGCGCTTGAGGGTCTCGTAGGAGGGCAGCTCGGCGTTGACCGCGGCGATGGCGGCCTTGACCGCGTCCTGCACCACCGGCTTCTGCACGAGGTCGGCGTAGTCGGAGGCCGCGACGCCCGCGTCCGCTGCGAGCTTGCGCGCGTGCTCCTCGCTGACCGTGACGAGCACCGAGAGGAACTTCCGCCGGTCGCCGTAGACCATCGCCTGGCTCACGATCGGATGCGACTTGAGCATCCCCTCGATGTTCTGCGGCGCCACGTTCTTCCCGCCGGCCGTGACGATGATGTCCTTCTTGCGGTCGGTGATCCGCACGTAGCCCGCCGAGTCCTTCTCGCCGATGTCACCCGTGTGGAACCAGCCCTCGGGATCGATCGCCTCGGCCGTCGCCTCGGGCAGGTGGTAGTACTCCTTCATCACGCCGGGGCCGCGGATCAGGATCTCGCCGTCCTCGGCGATCTTGACCTCGGTGCCCGGGAAGGCCGGCCCGACGGTGCCGATGCGGTTGCGGCCCGGGAGGTTCACGCACGAGCCCGCGGACGTCTCGGTGAGGCCGTAGCCCTCGAGGATCTCGAAGCCCAGCTCGTCGAAGAAGTAGGCGAGCTTCCGGGCGAGCGGCGCACCGCCGGAGATGAATCGGACGATCCGGCCGCCGAGGCGCACGTCGAGCTTGGACTTGATCTTCGGGAAGACGATCCGCTTGGCCAGCGCGAACGACATCGGCCCGGGCTTGCCCTCCATCCGGGCGCTCGCCTGCTGTTCGAACGCCGCCATCGCCCAGCGGAAGAGCCGGCCCTGCAGCCCGGGCGCGGTCGAGCCGTCCGCGACGACCTTGTTGTAGACCTTTTCGAAGATCCGCGGCACGGCGGGGAGGGTGGTCGGGTGCACCTCGCCGCAGTTGTCCACGACCTTGTCCGTCGACTCCGCGAAGGCGACGCAGAAGCCCATCGAGAGCCAGCAGGCCTCGATGACCTTTGCGAAGCTGTGCGCGAGCGGCAGGAACAGCAGCAGGATCTCGTTCTCCGACATGAGCGCGATCTGCTGCGCCCCCTGCGCCTCGTACACCCAGTTGCCGTGGGTCAGCACGACGCCCTTCGGGTTCCCGGTCGTCCCCGAGGTGTAGATGATGATCATCGGCGAAGTGAGGTCGAGCGCGTCGGTGCGGCGCTTTCGCTCCGCCGCGAGGTCGGGCGTCGAGGTGCCGGACGCCACCTGCTCCCACGGGACGATCCGGGCGTCGTCGCCGGTCGGCCCCTCGAACACGACCGTCTTCTTCAGCGCCGGCGCCTGCGGCCAGGCCTGCACGACGCGCTGGAGGCGCCCGGGCGCGCGGCCGTCCGGCTGGTCGTGGTCGACGACGCAGAGCACGGCCCCCGAGTTCTCGAGGATGTAGGCGACCTCGGCGACGGTGTTCGAGGCGTAGATCGGCACCGACACGGCGCCCGCGGCGAGGACGCCCAGCTCGGCGACGACCCACTCGAGCCGGGTCGCCGCGAAGATGCAGACGCGGTCGCCGGGGTTCACGCCGAGGCGGACGAAGCCCTCGGCGGCCTGCCGGACGCGCTGGGCCAGCTCTTGCCAGGTCAGGTCCTTCCAGCTTCCCCCGGCCTTGTACTTCGCCGCCACCGCACCGGGCTGGGCGGCGACCCGCTCCTCCAGGAAGTCGATCAGGCTCTTCACGCGGGAGGTCGAGCTGCTGGTCTGGGCGATCATCGGCGCCCCCTTTCTTCGTCGGTCAGTCGAGAGTCTTTGCGAAGGCCGCGGCGCGCTTCTTGATGCGCCGGGCCTCCGGGGGATCGTAGTCGGGCGAGCCGGAGGCGATGGCGGCCAGCTGGGCCTTCGCGCCTTTCGTGTCGCCGTCCTTCGCGAGCGTCTGGGCGAGGTAGAAGCGCGCCCGCAGGTTCTCGGGACGGACCTTCACGGCCTCCTGCAACTCGGCCTCGCTCTTCGAGAGGCTGCGCTTCGGCCACGGCAGGCTGTACCAGTAGCGGCCGAGCGTGATCTCGGGCCCGATGTAGTCGATCTTGGCGTTCTGGTGGTCGGGATCGGCCGCCTTCACCGCGAGGAGCGGATCGCGGAACTTGCTCTCGAGCCCCTTCATCAGTGCATTCACGATCCCGACGGCCTCGCTATAGAGGCCGATGTCGACCGAGGTCCAGTAGAGGCCGGCCAGGCCCTTGGGCTTCTGGGCGATCGCCTTCTTGCCCACATCCCAGCCGTGCTTCGCGATCTGCTCCTTCTCGTCGTCGTTCGAAGCGCCGTCGGCGAGCCAGAAGTCGAGGTGGGCGACGCGCCAGAGCTTCTCGTAGTCGCTGCTCGCCTCGAACGACTTGGCGAGCGACTTCAGCTCGGCGAGCGCGGCCGGGTCGTCGCGCTTCGTCCAGAGCGAGTCCCAGCGTGCGATCGGGTTGGCGCCGGCCGCCGCGGCGGGCGCGGCGGCGGGAGGCGGCGTCTGGGCAAGCGCCGGTCCGGCGGCGGCGAGGACGAGCGCGGCGAGACCGAGGAGTCGGGAGCAGGTCGGCATGGGGCGGGCATCCTAGCTGCCGCCAAGTCGGACGGTCAAGGTCTCCGGGGGCGGGGGGCATTGACTTTGCGAAGACATTCGCCCAGGATGCGCGGCCGTTTTCGGCAACGATGCCGGAAGCGGAGCCGGGATGAACCCGGCTGCAATCGAAGGAGTAGGACGCAAATGGCACAGGGACGTGTGAAGTGGTTCAACGACGCGAAGGGCTATGGTTTCATCGAGCAGGAAGGTGGGGAGGACGTGTTCGTCCACTTCTCCGCGATCCAGGCCGAGGGCTTCAAGTCGCTGGCCGAGGGGCAGCAGGTGACGTTCGACGTGGTCCAGGGCCCCAAGGGGCTCCAGGCCGCGAACGTCCAGAAGGCCGGTTGATCGTCTCGGGTCTCGCGGTTTGAACCCGGAAGGCCCCGGAGGCGGACGACGCCCCGGGGCCTTCGTGTTTTCGATGCCCGCCGCCTTCGCCACCGCGGTCGCCCTGGTCCTCGGCGCCGGTTTCACCGCCCGCGGGGCCCCGGCCGGCGAATCGCCCGCCGAAATCTGGCGGGGGCTGCCCGCGTCCGAACGCGACGCACTCCGCGACCGCTACCGCGCGTTCCTCGCGCTACCTCCCGGGGCGCGCGACGAGCTGCGCCGCCGCCTCGCGGCGTTCCAGTCGCTGTCGCCGGAGGACCGCGCGATCGTCGAGCGCCGCTACGCGCAGCTCCAGTCGCTGCCGCCCGAGGAGCGGCGCCAGATCGAGGCGAAGCTCGACGGCTTCGACGGCATCGACCCCTTCGGCTTCGACAGCTTCGTGCGCTCGGTGCAGCGCTACCTCGACGCGGGCGAGGCCGGCCGGCAGCAGCTCCTCGACGTCGCCGCGCTCTGGCAGCGCAAGCAGGCGGCGCACCGGCGCAAATCCGCGCCCGCGGCGAGGCACTGACGGACATGCTCGGGCCCATGCTCGCGGCGCTGCTCCTGCGCGGATTCGCGGTCGCGGGGCCACGCCCGCCGTCCGAGCAGCCGGCCGGGGCGGTGTCCGACCGGACGGCCGAGGACGAGGCGCTGCTCTACGACCTCGAGCTCTTGCGGAACTACGACCTGCTGAAGGTGTACCCGCTGCTCGCCCCGCTGAAGTGAGGGCGGCTATTTCAGCGGCGTCGGGCCCTCGAGGAGCAGCGTGTTGTCGACGCCGCCCGTGAGCGCCCGGATCTGCGCGCTCGAAAGGTACCCCTGCGTGCCATCGATCGCGACCTGCGAGTAGAAGCCCTCGGGGGTCGTCGACCACTCGTTCTCGACCGTCGTGGTGCAGCCCGACGGCGCCGCCGTCGTGCAGCCCGCCGGCTCGGACGAGAGCCGCAGCGAGGCCTGGGTCTGGTTCTGGTAGGCGAAGTACGCCGTCCCCGATTGCCCGAAGGCGAGCGACACGCCCGCGCCCGCGAACATCGGCTGGTCCTCGCCGCCGGAGGGCGGCTGGAGCGTGCCGGTGTCGACGACGATCCGCTGGCTGGGCGTGATCGGGGCGGCCGCCGTGCCCGTCCAGTAGAGCAGCGTCTGATCGGTGTTGCTCTGGTAGGCGATCGACAGGGCGCCGGTCGAGGGGTTGACCTTGAGGCTCGGGAAGAGGCCGACGTCGCCCGTGTCCGCGCAGGTCGTCGGGTCCGCGCCGTCGATCGTCGTCACGTCGAAGGTGCCGCCGCCGTTGCCGACCGCGAGGCGCAGATCGCCGTGCAGCCGATCGTAGTAGGCGACGAGCGGCGCCCCGCTCGAGTTGAAGGCGAGGGAGGTGAAGAGGCCGACGCCCTCGGGGAGGTCGACGAAGCCGGTCGCGGCGGAGGCGAGGAGCGGCTGGCAGGACGGCGCGCCGCCGTCCGCGGCGACGCAGGCGCTGCTGCCGCCGCAACCGCCGTCTCCGGAGCCGCAGCCGTTCGAGGTCGCCTCGCAGCTCCCGCCCAGCGCCACGGGCGCGGCCTCCGCGCAGCCGCCGTCGGGCAAGAGGATCGGCCCGCCGTCGGTCGCGGGGGCGGTTCCGACGCACACCTCTTTCGAGGAGCACGCCCCGCCGCAGGCCGGCGAGGGCCGGTCCGCCGAGTCGACCGTGGTCACCGTCCAGCCGGTCGGGCCCGAGGGGTTCGGCGTGTTCGCGATGGCGATCTTGACCGCGGTCGTCCACGGGGCGGTCGCCGCAGCGCCCGCGGCCTGGAAGTACGAGATGGCCGGGTTCCCGTTCGGCTGGATCGCGATCGAGGTGTAGCTGCCGACGTCGCTGCCGTCGGAGGTGCCGGTTCCGTCCCAGCCGTCGACCCACGAGGTCGTCCACGTCCCGTCGCTGCCGCGCACCGCGAACTTCAGCGACTTGTGGTCGACGTCGTAGTAGCTGATGCGCGGCTGCCCGTCCGAGCCGAGCGCGATCGACGTCCACATGCCCACGTTCGGTCCCGGATCCGCGATGCCGTGGCGCGGGCCGTTCGGGTCCGCGACCACCTTGCCCGTCGCCGGCACGCCGTCCACGTACTCGAGGGTGGCGAGCGAGCCGTCGGCGTTGAAGTGGTAGGCCACGAGATCGCCGTACTGGCCGTCGTAAGCCGAGGCCCAGACCTGGCCGCCGGCCGCGGCGAGGGAGGAGTAGCGGCCGAGGTCGTCGGAGCGCAGCGGCGGGAGCGTCACGCACGCGCAGTCGACCGCGGGCTTGTTGCACGCGTCGTAGATGCCGGTCGGCACCGACTCGTCCTTGAAGACCAGCATGAAGCCCGGGCCGCAGCTCTGCTGGCAGTCGGCCTTGCCCGGCGGAACGGCCGAGCAGAGGTCGTCGGGGATCGAGCAGGCCGTGCCCGCGGCGCACGAGCCGTTGCAGGGGGCGGCCTGCACGCAGTAGCCACTCGGCGTCGCGCCCTTCGGGAAGCACGAGGCGTTCGACTGGCAGTCCGCGTCCGTCTTGCAGGTCGGGTACGTGCAGCGCATCGACGGGTCCTCGCCCTGGATCTGCGGCGGGCCGCCGTCGGGCGAGTTGTACGGGGCGCAGACGTGGCCGGGGCCGAGCGTCGTCACGCACTGGTCGTCGCTCGTGCAGTCGGACTGGCCGCAGTTGCCGCTGCTGTCGAGGTTGTAGCAGTCGAAGCAGAGGTTGAGGCTCGGATTGCAGTGCTGGCCGGGACAGCAGTCGCTGTCCGTCTGACACTGGCGCGGCTCGAAGTAACAGCGGTGGCACTGGGCGTCGGCCGCCGTGTAGGCGGGGTCGTTCTTGTGGACCGGGTCGCAGTAGGTGTGATCGGCGCACGAGCCCGGCCCCCCGTCGGTCCCGGGGGTGCAGACGTCGTCGAGGGCGTCGCAGGGGCCGCTGTTGCCGCCGTCGACGTTCTGAAACCCCGGGCCCTTGCGGCAGCAGCTACAGCCCGAGGCCCAGAGCAGCGCGCAGGCGACGTAGATGCGACTTTGAACCCCGGTCATGCCGCGCTCCTTGAGAGAGTGGCCGAGGCTTCGCCCGCGGCCGATCGGACGCGGGATTGTAGCATGGTCGTCGCTCGGACGGGCAAGCGCCGGCCGGCGGCTTCGACGGTCCGTCAGCGGGCGGCGGTGGTACGGCGGCGGACGAGGACGTGGTCCGCGAAGTCGGGTCCGCCGACGTCGCTGCGCTTGCAGTTCTGGTCGACCGTGTACGACTGCTCGATGCGGAGTGTCAGCCGGTCCTTGCCGCAGGCGATCACCCGCGCGCCGAACGAGGCGGGGCACTTCTTGCCGCCGCCCACGTCCTCGATCATCTCGAACTGCCCCGCGAAGCCGGACGGCGAGCGGCGCAGCTCGATGCGCATCCCCTCGGGCGTCGGCGCCGCGCCGCCGTCGTCCTGGGTGCGGTAGGGGCGCAGCGTCACCCGGGTCCCGTCGTCCACGGCCGAGTACCAGTAGGTGGTGCTGTCCTCGAGGTCGGCGTCGTTGTCGTGCTGCCACTCGCCGGACAGCTGCGCGTCGCAGCCGGGCGGGAGCGCCGGGGGGCCGCCGTCGGCCGCCGCGGCGGGGCTGGCGGTGTGGGCCGCGAGGGCGCCCTCGGTGCAGCCGAGGGGCACGAGGAGGGCGAACGCGAGCAGGCAGATCGGGGTGCGCACGGGCGCTCTGGTAAACCACCGCGGGCGTTGGAGGTCAACCTCGGGAACGACCCCTCCCCGGTTTCGCGGAGGGGGTCGGGTACCCGAGCTTTGGGTACCAGTTCGGGCGCCCGCCCGGGGTCAGGTCGAGCACGTTCCAGAGCGGCCACATCGTGTCGACGTGGCGCGCGTCCATCCCGTCCCTGGCGCGGTCGGAGGCGTGCAGCAGCTCCGAGCCCCAAAAGTGGCGAATCTCGCCGCCGCGCTTCACGAAGACGTTCAGCATGGGCCACTGGGCGCCGTCCTCGCCCTCGCCGTGGTAGTCGGACTGGTAGGTCGACCTCGCCGAGGAGACGACCCGCAGCCGCCTCCAGCCGCGCTGCTTCGTGAAGGCGGCGACCCGGGCGGCGGGCGACTTCGCCGAAACCGCCAGAGCCACGTTCTGGCCGATGTGGTGCGCCTGTCCCTCGAGGCCGTCGAGGAACGAGGTGCAGAGCGGACACGGCGCCTTCATCTTCGGGCCGAACATGTAGCTGTAGACGACGAGCGTGTCCGCCTCGCCGAAGAGCTCGGAGAGCCGGACCTCGCGGTCCTTCCCCCGCACGCGCTCCTCGAAGACGTAGTCTTCGGGCACCCGCCCGCCCGGGGGCAGGCGGCGCCGCAGGGCGGCGACCTTCTCGGTCTGCCGCTTGAGACCGAGCTCCGCGTCGAGGAGCTTCTCGCGCGCGGCGCGGTAGGCGGCGCTCTCGTTCGGGTAGGGCATGCCGTTCATGTGACCCTCCGTGAAGTGGAACCTCGACTCTAGCCGCGCCGGCCGTGCTGTCAACGCGGGCGGCGTCGCAAACCGCGTGGCGGGATCTGGCGTGGGGCGACCTCGTCAGACGCATGTCGCCCAGGTGAGGGAGGCCGGGCGGCAGGGGCCGAGACGAGGGTGCTCGGGGCCGTTCTCCGCGGCGGCTTCCATCACCTTCGGGCGTTCAAAGAGGGACTCCGCGGCCTTGGAGGCCATCTCTCGGTCGTCGAAGGTCACGCGCGGGGCACCCTGGACTGGATGGCCGCGGTCGGCTCCGGCTTCCGTGGGCCGGTGTGTCACATCGGGGTCCTCGACCACCGTCTCGGAACCACCGGACACCACGTGCGGTGGGTTGGGAGACGGTGTTCCGCGCTCGGCGACCGCGTTCGGCGGCTTGGAGACAATGGGCGGGAGCCCCGACCTCACATCCGACGGCTCGTACAGCGTCTGCGGGGCATCGGACAAGCTGTCCGAGGGCTCGGATGACCCATCCGAGGGCTCGCACGGGCTGTCGGAGCGCTCGGACGACCCATCCGAGGGCTCAGACAAGCTGTCTGGGGGCTCGGACGACCCATCCGAAGGCTCGCACGAGCTGTCGGAGCGCTCGGATGACCCGTCGGAGCCGGAGGTGAGCAAACCCGGGGGGAATCACCCAGTACGATCAGTGGATCGCGGGCGATCATCGCCGTGCTCCGGTTCTAGGAGGGTGTCGGGGAAAAGCCCAGCGGGTGTCGAGAGGCTTGCTACTGGGATAGGAGACGGGTCGGTGGAATCCCGGCTCGAAGCGTCCGGGCGGGCTGTGCGCGGGTTCGTCGAGACTAACGGTTGGTGGCTGC
>DAIDIT010000065.1 GCA_027451705.1 Pseudomonadota bacterium | reverse complement strand
CGAGGTGGTGAAGTTCGACGGCTGCTACCACGGCGCGACCGACAGCCTGCTCGTCAAGGCCGGCTCCGGGGTCGAGACGCTCGGCCTCCCGGACTCTCCGGGCGTCCCGAGGGCCCTCGCCGAGCTCACCCACACGCTGCCGTTCAACGACCTCGATCGCGTCCGCGACCTCTTCCGGCGCCGCGGCGATCGGATCGCGTGCGCGATCGTCGAGCCGGTCGTGGGGAACATGGGCGTGATCGCCCCGGAGGCCGGCTTCCTGCAGGGCCTCGCGGACGCCTGTCACGGACGCGGCGCGCTCTTGATCGTCGACGAGGTCATGACCGGCTTCCGGCTCGCGCGCGGCGGCGCCCAGGAGCGGCTCGGGATCCGGGGCGACCTGACCACCTTCGGCAAGGTGATCGGCGGGGGCCTCCCGGTCGGGGCGTTCGGCGGCCGCGCGGAGATCATGCGGCGGATCGCCCCCGCCGGGCCCGTCTACCAGGCCGGCACGCTGAGCGGCAATCCGCTCGCCATGGCGGCGGGGCGGGCGACGCTCGCCGCCCTGGCCGAGCCAGGGATCTACGAGCGCCTCGAGGCCGCCTCCGCCCGGCTCGGGACGGGGCTCGCGGAGGCCTGCGCGGCGGCGGGCGTTCCGGCCGTGCTGAACCGGGTCGGGAGCATGTGGACGCTCTTCTTCTCGGGCGAGCCGGTGCGCGACGCCGACTCGGCACGGAAGGCCGACCGCGGGAAGTACGCCGCGTTCTTCCACGCGATGCTCGACGAGGGCGTCTACCTGCCGCCCTCGCAGTGCGAGGCCGCGTTCGTCTCCCTGGCCCACGACGACGCGGCCATCGACGCCGCCCTGCGCGCGGCGCGGAGGGCGCTCGCCCGGATGGCCGGCGGCAAGGAGGCCTGACGGCCCCTCCCCCGCTTCGCAGGGGAGGGAATCCGTATTCGACGATGGATCGGGACGGGAAAATTGGAGGAGGCTTGCGGACGCCGATGGGAAGCTTGCTCCCGGGCGGGCGGTGTGGTCTTCTCGCCCACCGGAATTTTGCCGATCGGGAGCGGGTTGGCGGCACGGCCGGCCGGCTGGGCGGACCTGCCCGCACCGGCCGCGGCCTTCCAAATGAGGTATCCATGCGCACCGCCATCGTGTTCCTCACCGCGCTCCCGCTGACGTTCGGCTGCACGGCGCCGGGCCCTGGAGCAGGGGCGGCCGCGGCGACCGGAGCCGCCGGCCCCGTGGTGGCCACGGTGGGGGACGGCGCCATCACCCTCGCGGCGTTCGAGAAGCACCTCGAGGATCAGTCGCCCTTCATCCGCACCCGCTACACGACGCTCGACAAGAAGAAGGAGTTCCTGGACGGGATGATCCGCTTCCAGCTCCTGGCGGACGAGGCGCGCCGCGAAGGGCTCGACAAGGACCCGGACGTCCAGTCGACCATCGAGAAGGTCCTGGTCCAGAAGCTCATCCACGACAAGTTCGGGGACGAGGGGCAGAACTCGCTGTCGGAGGCGGATCTGCGCGCGTTCTACCAGCAGCACCTCGACGAGTTCGTGAAGCCCGAGCGGCTCCGGCTCCAGATCATCGAGTTCGGCGACGGGCGCTCCGCGAGCCGCGCCCTCGCCCAGCTCCACGCGGCGGAGGCGAAGGACGACCTCGCGGCGTTCGGCACCTACGCCGCGGCCCACTCGCTCGACGCGGCCACCAAGGGGCGGAACGGCGACACCGATTACAAGACCGACGCGGAGCTCGCCGCCGCGTACGGTCCGGAGGTCCCGGACGCCGCCGAGAAGCTACAGCGGATCAACCAGACCTCCGACGTCGTGCTCGGCAAGGGGGGCGCCTACCTCCTCCGTCTCATCGGCCGGCAGGCGGCGGTGAACCGGACGTTCGAGCAGGTGGTCCCGGCCCTCCGCAGCCGCCTCTGGCACGAGCGCCAGACGAAGTCTTTCGACGATTTCGTGAAGAAGCTCAGGGACGACGCCCACGTCAAGATCGACGATGCGCAGCTCGCCAAGGCGGACGCGACGGTGCCCGACCTGGGCGCCAACGGCAAGGGGCTGCACCTGCCGATCCCGTTCCCGGCTCCGCCCCCCGTCGCTGCGACCGCTCCCGGCGGCTGGAGCAATCGGAGCCTCCCGCACCCGCCCGCGGGCTACCACCCGCCCTCGCCTCCGCCGCCGGCGGGGACGGTTCAGGGACGCTAGGTCCGCGGAGGTGAGGGCAGGATGCGACGGCCGTTCTTCCCCCCCGCGCTCCTCGTCACGCTGGTCTGCGGGTGTGCCCGAGGGATTCCCCGGGCCCCGGACGCCGTGGTGGCGCGCGTGAACGGAGAGGCGATCACCGTCTCGCAGTTCCAGAAGGACCTCGCCCAGTCGCGGCGCGGCAGCGAGGGGCTCGGCCCGCGCAGCGAGGAAGAGCTCCAGGTCGACCGGAAGGCCGAGCTGAAGCGCCTGATCGATCGGACCGAGCTCCTCCAGGTGGCGCACCGGGACGGCATTTCGGTCACCGACGGGGACGTCGACCGAGCGCTCCTCGCCATGAAGTCCGACTACCCGGGCACGAGCTTCGACGAGCTGCTCGCGGACGAGGAGATCTCGCCGGCCGAGCTGCGGGGCCGCCTGCGGGATCAGCTCACGATCCGAAAGCTCTTCGGCCAGAACGTCTTCAGCCGAATCGCCGTGACCGAGCCGGAAATCGAGGCCTACTACGCGGCCCATTCCGGAGAGCTCGTCCGCCCCGAGCAGGTCCACGCCGAGCAGATCGTCGTCAAGACCGAGGAGGAGGCGCAGGCGATCCGGGCCGCCATCGTCGCGGGCAAGCTCTCCTTCGGGGACGCCGCGCGCCGCCACAGCCTCTCGCCGGACGCCCGGTCCGGGGGCGACCTCGGCTGGTTCGGCCACGGGGCGATGCCCCCGATCTTCGAGCAGATCTGCTTCGCGCTCCCGGTCGGGACGCTCTCCGACGTCGTGCCGTCGACCTACGGTTTTCACCTCTTCCGCGTGCTCGATCGGAAACCGGCCGGACCGATGACGCTCGCGGAGGCCAAGGACCCGATAGAGGCCGAGCTGCGGCAGGAGAAGAACACGAAGGCCGAGGCCGCGTTCTTGGCCGACGTCGAGTCGAAAGCGCGGGTGACCGTGGACGAGGCCGCCGCGGCGAGGGTCCGATGAGTCTTCTGGCGGCATGCTTGGCGTGGGCGGCGGTGGCCGGTACCGCACCGGCGGACGGGGCGGTCTTGGATCGGGTCGCGGCTGTCGTCGACGACAGCCCGATCCTCCTCTCCGAGGTCGAGCAGCGGGCGAGGCCCGAGCTGAGGCGGCTGGAGGCGGAGGGGGTCGAATCCGACGAGGTCGCGCACCGGCGGGCCGACATGCTGCGCACGGCGCTCCAGACCCTGATCGACGAGCGGCTTTTGGACGAGCAGCTCAAGTCGGCCAACGTCGACGTCACCGAGGACGACCTGCGGGCGGCGATCGGCGACGTCATGCGGCTCAACGGCATCGCGGACGAGGCGCAGCTCGATCACGAGCTCCGGCGCGAAGGCCTGACCCTGGACACCTACAAGAAGAACCTCCGGCGGCAGCTCGAGAAGATGAAGCTGATCAACCTCCGCGTCCGCCCCCAGCTCAAGGTGAGCGAGGTCGAACTGCGGGACGAGTACCAGCGGGAGTACGTCCAGAGCGGCGGCGAGGAGGAGATCCGGGCCCGCCACATCCTGATCGCGCTCAAGAAGGGCGCGACGGAGGACGAACGCAAGGCGGCGCTCGCGAAGGCCCAGTCGCTGAGCCAGCGCGCCCGGTCCGGGGAGGACTTCGGAGAGCTGGCGCGGAAGTACAGCGAGGGGCCGTCGGCCCACGACGGCGGCGAGCTCGGCTGGTTCAAGCGCGGCGTCATGGTCCCGGAGTTCGAGGTGGCCGCGTTCGCCCTGCCGAAGGGGGCCGTCAGCGACCCCGTGCTGACCCAGTTCGGCTACCACGTCATCCAGATCGAGGACCGGCGCAGGGCGCCCCCGCCCAGTTTCGACTCGGTCAAGGAGCAGCTCCGCCAGAAGCTGACGCAGCGGGAGACGGAGCAGCTCACCGCCGACTATCTCCGCGGGCTGCGCAAGGACGCGTCGATCCAGATCGACGATCCCGACCTGCGGCCCCACTGAGGATCGCCGTGGACAGACCGATCGTCGGCGTCACGATGGGCGACCCGTGGGGCGTCGGCCCGGAGCTGGTGGCGGAAGCCGTCGCCCGACCGGAGGTCCGCCGCGCCTGCGAGCCGCTCGTCTTCGGCGACGCGGCCCTGCTCGCCCGCGCGGCGCGGCTGCGCCGGGTGCGGCTGCCGGCGAAGCTCGAGATTGCCCAGGTCGGCCCGCTCCAGCGCGGGGCCTGGCACTTCGGCCGGCCTCCGGCGGACGGCGGCGTGCTGCCGCTCTCCTACCTGGAGGCCGCGGTCGAGGCGGCCCGCGGCGGCCGGATCGCCGCGCTCTGCACCGCCCCGATCCAGAAGGCGCTCCTCGTCCACGCGGGCTTCCGTTTCACCGGTCACACGGACTACCTCGCGGCACGCCTCGGCGCGCGGCGCGCCCTCATGCTCCTCGCGGGGCCCACGCTCCGGGTCGCGCTCGCGACCGTGCACGTCCCGCTGCGCCGGGTGGCCGCGCTCCTGTCGATCGAGGGGATTTCGGAGGCGCTCCGCCTCCTCGACGAAGGGCTGCGCCGCCACTTCGGCGTCCGCTCCCCGCGGATCGCGGTCTGCGGCCTCAATCCGCATGCCGGCGAGAGCGGCGTGCTCGGGAGCGAGGAGGCCGAGGTCATCACGCCGGCAGTCCGGCGGGCCCGGCGCAAGGGGATCGCCGCCGAGGGCCCGTTCTCGGCGGATTCGCTCTTCGCGCGGGCGATCCGGACGCGGCGGTGGGACGCGATCCTGGCCATGTCGCACGACCAGGGGCTGGGACCGCTCAAGGCCGTCGATTTCGAACGGGCGGTCAACGTGACGCTGGGCCTGCCGGTCCCCCGCACCTCGCCCGACCACGGCGTGGCGTACGACATCGCGGGCCGCGGCGAGGCGGACGCGACCAGCCTGATCGAAGCCCTTCTGCTCGCCTCCCGCATGGCGCGCGCCGGGGCTCCGCGCCCGCGATGAGCCGGCCCGCGCTTCCGGCGGCCGATGCCGCCGGCGCCGCGCACCTCGCGACCCTGGCCGAGACCGACCGCCGGCGGTACGGCGTCTACTACACCCCGGGCTGGCTCGCGTCGCAGCTCGTCGAGCTCGCGCTCGGCGAATTGCCGCCGGGCCGCCCGGTCGCGGCCTGCGAGCCCGCCTGCGGCGCCGGCGCCTTTGCCGTTCCCCTGGTGGAGGCGCTGCGGCGCCGCCCGGGCTCGACCCTCGTGCTGGCCGACCGGGACGCCGCCGCCGCCGGGATCGCCGGCGGGCTCGCCGGCAGCATCGGCGGTGTCCGCGTCGAGACCGTGACGGGCGACGTGCTGCGAGGTCCCGGCCGCCGGATCTGGGAGCGGCGCTACGATCTCGTGATCGGCAACCCGCCCTTCGCCGCGGCGCGGGTCGGCCCGGTGCCGAACCTCGCCGCCGCCTTCGTCGCCCGCGCGGTCGCCTGCCTGGCGCCCGGCGGAGTCCTCTCGTTCGTCCTCCCGCGCCCCCTGGCCTACGTCGAGCGCTGGCGGCCGGTCCGGGAGTTGCTCTGGCGCGAGGGCCGACTCGAGGGGGTGGTCGAGGTCCACCGCACCATCGAAGTCGGGATGGAGCAGATCGTGCTGCTCTTCGCCCGCGCGCCGGCGCCTTCCCGGCACGCGGTGCGGGTCATGTCGGCGACGGCGCGCGGCCTCGCCCCGCGGTACCGCGTCCCTGCCGAGCTCTCCCGCGGCCCGACCCTCGCGATCTCCCGCGACCCGCTCTCGCGCCGGATCATCGCGGCGGTCGAGCGCCGCGCCGTGCCGCTCGCGGTCGCCCGGCCCGAGATCGCCCGAGGCCTCACCGTGCAGCGCTGGCTGATCCCCGCAGGCTCCGGGGCGGCGCGCTGGGTCGGTCGCGGCGAGATCGATCACTACCGCGTGGTGGCGCCCCGCGCGCTGCCGGAGGCGATCGAAGAACGGCTCCGAGCGGCCGCCGACCGCCAGCAGGGAATCAAGATCCTGGCGCAGCGCCGGGTCTCGCGCCGCCTCCGGCCCGAGCCGCACCTCGTGACCCGCGCGGCGCTCGACCTGGACGGCGGCCTGCGGGCGACGGACACCGCGCTCGTCGTGCGAATCGACGACGAGGCGTTGCGCTTGCTGACGCTCCTCGTCCTGAACTCCGATCTCGGCGCCTACCTGCTCGAGAAGCTGGCCTTCGACGGCAACACGCGGACGACGCCGGATCTCGATCGCGCCTACCTGCTCCGCCTCGCGCTGCCGGACGCCCGGGGTCGCGCGCTGGAGAGGTTCCTGGCCGCCGCGCGGAGCGGCGATCGCCCGCTCGCCGAGCGGTTGCTCCACGAGCACTTCGAGCTCGACCGCCGGATCGTCGCGCGGCTCAGCGCCGAGCGTGGCTGGCCGCCGGCCGGCCGCGCCTGACCCTGCGCCGGAACGTCGCGCTCGCCCGGATCTCCCGGATCGCCGCGAGCGCGTCGTCGCACTCCGCTTCGGTGTTGTAGAAGTGGGGCGAGATGCGGATTCCGCAGTGAGGCCGGTGGTCGATCAGGATGCCCTGATCGACGAGGATGTCGTGGGCGACGTCCGCCCCGGGGAAGTCGACGCAGACCGTTCCGCCGCGGCTTTGCGGGGCGCGAGGCGTGTTGACCGTCAGCTCCTGCGCGTCGGCGCCGCGGATCAGCCGTTCGGTCAAGGCGAGCGACCGGGCGCGGATCCGCTCGACCCCCGCCTCGGCGACGACGGCGTATCCCTCGCGCGCCGAATAGAGCGCGGGGACCGAGGGCGAGCCGCCCATGAAACGGTGGATGTCGTCGGCCGGCTCGACGGGGCCGACTTCGAAGGCGAACGGCCGGCGGTGGGAAAACCAGCCGGTCACCGCGGGTTGCAGCCGCTTGCGCACCCGGTCGGAGGCATAGAGGTAGGCCGCCCCGGGGCCGCCGCAGACCCACTTGACCGAACCGCCGACGACGAGGTCGACGCCCATCGCGTGCACGTCGAAGGGCACGGCGCCGATGGCCTGGTAAACGTCGAGGAGGACCAGCGCCCCGTGGCGTCGCGCCGCGCGGACGATCGGCGCGACGTCGAGGAGGGCGCTCGACCGGAAGAGCACGAGGTCGACGCAGACCAGCGCCGTCCGCCCGTCGATGGCGTCCGCCACCTGCTCGGGATCGATCGAAAGGCCGTCGCGGCTCTCGATCAGCTCGAGGGTGGCGCCGCGCCGCTTCTGCTCGAAGAGGTTGTAGAGCACCGACGGAAAGTTCAGCTCCGTCGCCACGAGCTTCGGCCGCCGGCCGAAGTCCAGTGCGGACAGGACGATCGAGACGAGCGTCGAGACGTTCTGGTGCATGACGACGCTGCCGGCCGGCGCGCCCATCAGCCGGCCGACGCGGTCGCCGGTGGCGGTCACCATCGGGAGCCAGTCGTCCCAGGCGAGGACGCCCCGCCGGCTCCAGTCGTCGGCGAACTCGCGCAGCGCGCCGTAGGTGGCCTGCGGCATCGCGCCGAGCGAGTTGTTGATGAGGTAGTTGTACCGCCCGAGGATCGGAAAGCGGCGGCGGTAGCGGAGCAGGTCGGCCTGCCGGCCGGCCGTCGGGCGCTTGGGCATCGGGACCTCTCAGTACTCGGGTTTCGCGGCGCGCGTGACCTCGTTGATCACGCTCCACAGTTCGGGGAAGAGGTACTCGCGCATCCCGTGGACGAGCTGCGCGGCGGGGATGCCCTTGAGCGACTTGACCTCTTCGCCGATGACGCGGCGGACGAGCTGGAAGTGGCAGAACCGCCAGCGCACGAAGCGCTCGTCGAGTTCCATCAGCCCCTGCACGAGCTGGTAGAGGTCGTAGTTCGCTTCGGGGACGCGCTGGATGTCGAAGAGGGTCGTCGCGCGCTGCGCCAGAGCCCCCTGGAAAGCCTCCCAGAGGGGGCCCCCGATGCCCAGCATGCGGTTGAAGCCCGGGGAGTCCTGCCCGGAGCCACGCCCGAGCGCGAGGCGGATCACGTGGTAGTCGGCGGGCGCCATCGTCTCGAGCACCGCGAGCTGATCCGTCAGGATCCCGAGGATCAGCGCGACGCGCCGCAGCAGGTGGGCCGCCCGGTGGAGGCGGCCCGCGCGGATCATCCCGACCACCTCGTCGACGTCGTGGAGGCAGACGACGAACCAGAGCTCGAAGGTCTGGTGGATGACCTGGAAGAGGAGTTCGTCGGGATGGGCCAGGTCGCCGGTCCGCTTTTGCAGCGCGAGCAGTTCGTCGGTGCGGATGTAGCGCTCGTAGTCGGTCTTGCCCGCCATGCGGCCCGGTCTACGCCCCGGGGGCACGGCCGGTCAATGCCTGGGCCCGAGCCCCACGTCGTCGCGAGCCGCCCGCCGCGGCCGCGACCGCAACCCCGGCTCGGGCTCTCGACGGATCAGGGGCAGCGCCGCAGCAGGACGTAGACGGCGCCGGTGCCTCCGTCGCGGGGCAAGGCGCTGCAGAACGCGAGGACCCAGTCCGCGAGCGGAGGCTCGCGCAGCCAGTGCGGCAGCTCCCGCTTGAGGATCGGTTCGCCCCCGGGCGATCGCAGCCCCTTGCCGTGGACGACGAGCACGCACCGCCGGCGCTGCCGCCGCGCGCCTTCGAGGAACCGGACGAGGACCGCGCGCGCGGTGGGCGCGTCGCGGCCGTGGAGATCCACGCTGCCTTCGACGGCGAATTCACCCCGTCGAAGGCGGCGGCGCGTCTTGAGATCCACGCCGCTCGCCCAGCCCTCCAGCGTCTCGCCCGACTCGTCCGGGGAGGATGGCGACGAACGAGATCCGTGCTCGACCTCCGCGGGGCCGCGGGCCGCCCGCGCGGCAGACGGGCGCGGGATGCGTGCGGGGCCGTCCGGCAGCGGAACGGCGCCGGCCACCGCGCGGCGAAAGAGCTCCGCGCCGTCGTCGTCCGCCGCGTCCGCGCCTTCGTCCCGCGCGGGAGAATCCTCGTGCTTCGGCCGCTCGCCCATTCCGGAGTCCCGCCGTCGTGACTATCACAATAGACGATGGCGCCGACGGATCGCTCGACGGTCCAGGGGGCGCTTGCTCGGGAGGTTGCAGTGGCGCGCGGCAAAGTCAAATGGTTCAACGACGGCAAGGGGTTCGGTTTCATCTCGCGGGACGATGGCGACGACGTCTTCGTCCACCACACCGCGATCCAGATGGAGGGCTTCCGCAGCCTGTCGGAAGGCGACGCGGTCGAGTTCGACATCGTCCAGGGTCCGAAGGGGCTCCAGGCCGCCAACGTCCGCAAGGTCTAGCCGCTGCTGATTACCGCGGGGCGCTGTGGCAAGCTGCGCGGCGTGAAGCCCGCGCTCGTCCTGTCCGCCACGGCCGTCTGGCTCGCCGTGGCGGCGTTCGACGCCTGGTCGGCGCGCCGGGCCTCCGCGACGACCGGGATCGAGTTCCTCTACCTTCCGCTCGGGCTGGCCATGGGCTTTCGGTGGGACCTCGCACCCGTGGCCGCGCGCGAGCGGCTGCGGACGCTCTTCCTCGCGAGCCGGCTGTTCGCGCTCGAGGTCTCCGCCGACCGCGTGACGTTCCGCCGCGATCGGCCGAGCCCCTGGTTCGGCGCCCTCTGGCGGCGCGCCCCGCCGAACGTCTACGCCGGCTCCTACGTGGTGGAGCCCGCCGCGGGGGGCAGCCGCCTCCTCGTCCGCTTCAGCACCGTCCCGGTCACCGGCTGGACGCTGGCCGCGATCGCGCTCGTCGGAGCCGGCTTCGCCGCGCTGTACGCGATGGGCGAGCGCGGGCCGTCGCTCTGGCTCGCCACCGGGGCGCTCCTGCTCGCCGTCCGCTCCGCCCACCACGCGGCCGAGCGCGCCGTGGGGATGGGGCTGCTGCGCCAGTTGGGCGTCACGTCGCCCGGCGCGAGCGTCTGAGCGGCGCCCGGCGCGCCGGTCAGGTCGCCAGTTCGGCCGCCCGCCGCCCCGCGAAGTGCTCCCGCATCCAGCGGACCGTGTCGCGCAGCGTCTCCTGGGGATCGCGCGGCGCAAAGCCCAACTCCTCCCGCGCCTTCGTGCTGTCGACGTAGAACCAGCGCTCGCCCATCTCGACCGACGCCCGGTCGATGGGCGGCTCCACGCCCCGGAAGCTCGACCAGCGCTCGAGGAGCGAGGCCCCGAGGACGTTGACGCGGCTCGGCAGCCGCAGGCGCGGCGGCGCCACGCCCGTCAGGCGCGACAGCCTGCCGAAGAACTCGGTGAACGGCATGTTGGCCGCTCCGAGCAGGTACCGCTCTCCCGCCCGCCCCTTCGCGAGCGCCGTCTCGAAGGCGGCCGCCGCGTCCCGCACGTCGACGAACGAGAGCCCGCCCGACGGCATCGCCGGGATGTCCCGGTGCAAAAACTTCCAGATGTCCCCGGTGCTGGACAACCGCGCGTCGCCCGGTCCGAGGATGAGGCTCGGGTTCAGGCACACGACCTGGGGGTTTCCCCCGGCTCCGAAGGCGAGCGCCAGCTTCTCCTCGTAGATCTTCGAGAGGTAGTAGGGCCACCGGCCGACCACGTCGAGGGGGTAGTCGTCGGCCTCGGTCGCGACCCGCTCGGTCGCCGAGACGCCGATCGTCCCGGACGACGAGGCGAGGACGAAGCGCCTCGTCCCCGCGCGCCGGACGGCGTCGAGGAGCACGCGCGTGCCCTCGACGTGCAGCCGGTACATCGCCGGTCCGTCGGCGGGATCCCGCGACACCCTGCCGGCGAGGTGGAAGACCGCCTCCGCGCCGTCGGCGAGGATGTCGGCCGCCTTGGGGTCGGGCAACTCGCCCCGGACGACGTGCACCCCCAGCCGCTCGAGGGCCGGCGCCCCGCCGCGCGCGAGGACCGTGACGCGGTGCCCCGCCGCGACGAGCCGCTCGACGAGCGCACCGCCGAGGAACCCGGTGCCACCCGTGACCGCGATCCTCACCGCTCGCCGCCTTCGCGCCCCCGCGCCGCCCTGCTCGCGGGCGCCTCGCCCGGCTCGCCCTCGGCCTCGCTCCCCTCGCCCGCGGGCTTCGCCGCCGCGAGCGCCGGCCGGGGCCGCGCCGGCTCGCCGCGGAGCAGCGAAGCGACCGCCTCCTCGACCCGCCGCGTGGCCACCCGGTACGCTTCGCCGCGGGGCAGTCCTTCCGTCGCCGCCCGGAGCTCGTCGACCCCGATCGCGGGACCGAAGATCACCGTCAGCTTCCGTGCCGCCGGGACGATCCGGCCCTTTGGCAGCGCCTCGTGGCTGCCGAGGATCGCGACCGGCAAGACGTCGACCCCGTGGGTGAGGGCGAGGTAGCCGAGCGTCGGCTTGAACTCGCCCATCCGGCCGTCCGTCGAGCGGGTCCCCTCCGGGAAGATGAGCAGGTGCTGGCCCTGCTCGAGCGCCTCGCCGGCGAGCCGCAGCGAAGCCTTGAGCGAGCCCTGCCGATCGATCGGGATGAGGCGGGTGAAATTGCCGAAGTAGGCGCGCCGCAGCGGGGTCGAGAAGAAATAGTCGCGCGCCGCGAGGGCGCAGAGGTTCTTGCCCTGCTCGCCGAGGGCGATCTTGACGAGCCCCATGTCGAGGTGGCTCGCGTGGTTGCCCGCCACGAGGAAGCGGCCCGATTGCGGGATGAAGGACTGGCCCACGACCTCCGTCTCGAAGAGGCTCTCGTAGAGGAAGCGCTGCGCCTCGCCGAGCAGCGCGCGCCCGGCCGCCGCCACCGGCGCCGGAACGTGGATTTCGCCGTCGCCGGCCTCGGCGCCCGTGCCGGTGGCGTGGGCCGGCGTCCTGGCGACGGGACCGAGGGCCCGCGAAAGCTCCGCGACCGTCTCGAAGCGCGTCGGGTCCTCGCCTTCCGGCAGCGCCGTCCCGGCCTGCTCGAGCGCCACCCCGAGCTCGGTGAGCATCAGCGAATCGAAGCCCAGGTCCCGGACGAGTCGCGTCTCGGGCCGGATCGTCGCGGCCGGCCGCCGCGCGACCTGCGCGAGCAGCTCGACGAGCCAGCCCTCCCGGTCCTCGTCGCCTCCTCCGCGGCGGTCGCGGGCGCGCTGTCCCGCGCGCGCGGCCTCCTCGAGCCGCAGGAGCTCCTGGATCACGAGCGGCCGCTTGATCTTCCGGGTCGCCGTCTTGGGCAGCGCCCCCTCGCGCAGGTGGAGGATCTGGATCCGCTTGTAGAACGGCAACGCCGCCGACTGCCGCCGGAAGTGGGCCTCGACGTCCTCGCGGACGGCGCCCTCCCCGAGGCAGGCGAGGCAGGCGATCCGCTCGCCGCCGTCGTCGGGCAGCCCGACGATCGACAGCTCCTCGAGCCCGTCGGGCGCGTCTTCGCGGTAGTAGGCCTCGAGCTCGTCCGGGTAGACGTTCTTGCCGTTGGCCCCGATGATGACGTCCTTCTTGCGGCCGGCGAGGTAGAGGTTGCCGTCCGCGTCGAGCCGGCCGAGGTCGCCCGTGTGCAGCCAGCCGTCGTGCAGCACCGCCTCGGTGGAATCGCGATCGCCGAAGTAGCCCAGCATCACGTTCGGCCCCCGCGCCAGCACCTCGCCGACGCCGGCCGCGTCGGGGGCGTCGATGCGCAATTCGATGCCCGGCAGCGCCCGGCCGACGCTGCCCGCGGGCCGCTTCTCGTCAGGTGGCGTCACCGTGAGCACCGGCGCGGCCTCGGTGAGGCCGTAGCCCTCGCTGAGATCGAAGCCGAGCCCGCGGAACGCCGCGTGGACCTCCTCGGTCAGCGCCGAGCCGCCCGAGACCAGGACCCGGAGCTTGCCGCCGAGCCGCCGGTGGACGGGCCAGAAGAGCAGCTTGCCGAGGTTCCAGCCCGTCCGGTCGCGCAGCTCGCGGTTGCCGGCGACGAGCGCATCGAACGCCGTCTCCACCCAGGCCGGCCGTGCGGCCAGCTCCTGGGTGATCCGCCGGTGGAGGAGCTGCCAGAGCGCCGGCACGCCCACCATCGCGTGGATGCGGCCGGATTCGAGGACCTCCCCGAGGCGGTCCGCCGTCAGCTCGTCGAGGTAGGTGATCTCCGCCCCGCGCGCGAGCGGCACGAGCAGCCCGCACGAGAACTCGAAGGTGTGGTGCAGCGGCAGGACCGAGAGCACCCCGTCTCCGACGTCGAGGTCGAAGACGGCCGCGAGTTTGTTCACGAGCTGCGCGAAATTGCGGTGGGAGAGGAGCACGCCCTTGGGTTTGACCGTCGTCCCGGAGGTGAAGATGAGCGAGGCCGGGTCGTCCGGGGCGGGGGCCGCCCGCCGGACGTCCTCGACGCCCTCCGGGTGCGGGGCGACGACGTCGTCGAGCCCCACCCAGTGGGTCCCGCCGTTCGGCTGGAGCCGTTCGCGCGCCTCCTCGGAGATGAGCGCGATCTGCGCGCCCGCCGCCTGCGCGAGCCGCTGCACCTCCGCCGCCGACGCGCCCGGGTCGATCGGCACGGCGACGCCGCCCGCGATCAGGATGCCGAAATACGCGATGGGCCACTCCGGCCGGTTCTCCGAGACGAGCAGGACCCGATCGCCGGGTTTGACCAGGAGGGACCGCAGCCGGCCGGCCACCCGCTCGGCCCGGCGCCGAGCTTCCGCGTAGGTGACCTGCTCCTCGGGCCGCCCCTCGCTCGCGACGCGCCGGAAGGCCACCCGGGTGCCGTGGGCCTCCGCCGCCGCGTAGAACAGCTCGATCAGGTCGCGGTGCGCGCGCCCCGGTCGCTTGCGGGCGGCCCGCTCCTCTTTGAGGCCCGGGAAGACCCAGCGCTCGAGCCCCGCCATGTGGACGTCCATGAAGTAGCCGCGCCAGTCGAGCCGCTCCGGGTCCCACGGGATCTTCTCGCGATCGGCCGGGGGCAGCCGGGCGTAGAGCGCCCGCGTCCGGTCGCAGCGGAAGACGTAGCTGTTCTCCCAGAGGAAGGGCAGGAACAGCTCGATGAGCCCCTCGATGCCCTCGGCCTGGCGCGCGACCGCGGACAGCTCCCGCCGCGCCCGTTCGGCGAGCGCCGCGATCCTCGGCGCGCCCCAGCGCGGCCGCCGCGTCTGCAGGGCGTCGGCGAGCGCGGTGGTGACCTTGTGGACCATCGGCGCCGAGGCCCACGCGTAGCGGTCTCGGCTCACCGGCCGGGTCTCCAGGCGCGAGGCGATCCGGTTGCCGAGTCCGTCCCCCTTGCGGCGGAAGACGCGCCGGCGGTAGAGGCCGACCAGCTCGACCGCGCGCGCCGCGAAGAATGGGTTCACGTCGCCCGAGGCGAGCTGGTAGACGGGCTCCTGCTCCCGCGCGACGGCGGCCGCGGTGATCGCGACCAGCCCGGCCGCCACGAGGTCCACCGGGATGATGTCGAGGATGCAGCGCTCGCCCGCGGGCAGCGATCGGTGTCCCTCGAGGCCCAGGAAGGCGAGCGGCGCGGAGGTCGTGAAGCCTTCGTTCCAGCCCGGGAACGGGTACCGCAGCGCCGATTCGACGATCGACGGCCGCGCGAGCGCGTAGGAGAGCCCCGCGGTCCCGGCGATGAGCTGCTCGCCGAGGCTCTTCGTGTACGTGTAGGTGTTGGGCCAGCCCCAGCGCCGCGCCCGATCCATCCCGAGCCGCACGAGCTCTCCGGCGAGCCAGAGCTTCCGCTCGCGCGCGACCGCGAGCCGCAGCGCCCGCTCGTCGCGCGGGTCCCGCCCCTCGCCGCGCAGCCGCTCGATCGCGTCCGCCCGGAACTGCGCGCCGAGCGCGCCGTCGTCGGCCTGGGATCGCGCGTGCGCGATGAGGCGCCGGCAGTCCTCGATCTCCCGCGGTACGTCGAGCGGCGCCCCCTCCTGCTCCCGCTGCCGGGGGTACGCCCCGACGACCGGCTCGTCTTCGAAGACCGGGCCGTGGCGCTCGCCCGCGACGAAGCAGGTCGAGACGTGGACCAGCGGGACCCCCAGGCGGCCGCAGAGTGCCGCGGCGTTTCCCGCGCCCACGGCGTTGACGTCGAGGGCCAGCTCCAGCGAGGGGTTGAAGGTGACGAGCCCCGCGCAGTTGAGCAGCGCCGCCGTCCCGCCGAGCGCGGACAGCCCCTCCGTCGAGAGGCCGAGGTCGGGATCGCCCACGTCGCCCTCGATCACGCGGACCTTCTCGCGCAGGAATCGATCGGCCCCCTCCCCGTACCGGTCGCGCAGCGGGTCGAACGGATGCGACGGCCAGACCTGCTCGAAGAAGCGCGCCTCGGCCGAGGCGCTCGTCCCCGGCCGAACCAGCACGACGACCTGGCCGATCTCCGGGTAGCGGTCCAGCAGCATCGAAAGGACCACCTTGCCGAGGAAGCCCGTCCCGCCGGTGAGCGCGATCCGCTTGCCCGCGAGCGTCCCCGCGATGTCGAGCCCGCCCGCCATGCGCTACGCCGTCACGTCGGCCATCAGGATCGGCGGCGAGTGGAAGAGCGAGATCGACGCAGACCGGCCGTGGTAGCCGCGCGCCATGTCGATCGCGTCCTCGAGAGTCTCGGCGTGCTCCCAGCCGAGCAGCTCCGGGACGTGGGTGTTCTCCGCGCCCGCGACGATGACCCGGCCCAGGTGCTGCCGGCCGTTCTCGCCCCAGTACCACATGAAGAACGGGTGGGCGCCGTGGTAGGCGTGCCCCTTGCGGTAGAGGTGGACGTAGGAGGGGTTCGCCGCGAACTCGCGCTCGTACTTGCGCGCGAGCACCATCGCGTCGCGGGTCTCGGGCAGCAGCCGGTGGAAGAACTCGATGTAGCTCGGGTGGTGCTCGGGGTCGAACTCGTCGGGGCACGGGTGGGTGACGATGAGCGTCCCGCCCTTCTTCACGAGCGGCGCGCCCCGGTAGAGGTTGAAGAGGTAGCCGCACGCCATGACCTGCACGAGGAGCGGGTTGAGGATCGAGTTGACGTTGTAAGGCGAGATGTAGGGGATGCCCGCGATGACGACGTCCGACTGCCCGTGCACCGGCACGAGGTACTGCCGGAAGCAGAGCTCGAGCGTCTTCTCGTGGCAAGGCTCCGTCTTGCCGGCGAAGCAGCCGACGAGGTCGTAGCCGGCCGGCACCGCCTGGAACATCTTGCGCTTCGCGACCCGGGGAAGCTTTCCGAGCGAGAAGCGCATCGCCTCGAGCTTGAGCCGGTCGAGCTCGGTGTAGCGGTCCTCGTTCTTGCCGAGGAACGACACCGGCCCGTCGAACATCCGGTTGTTGACCACCGTCTCGATGTGGAAGACGTCGAGGTGCTGGTCGATCACCCGGCCGATCCGGTTCGTCGAGTGGTGGAGCGCCGAATGGTCGGGGTCCATGTAGCTGTGCGACTTGCGGATCGTCTCCGGGGTGTGGTGCGCCCGCAGCGACTCGTAGTTGCAGAGGCCCACCCCGACCGACTTGTGGCCGCCGTCCATCGGCACGAGGTTGAGGTTCACGTAGATGAGCAGGTCGCTCTCGGCCGCGCGCCGGTTCACCGCCACCACCTCGTGGTGGGAGGTCTGCTCGAGCGTCACGATGCCGGCCGGGTCCTCGGCGTCGTGGTTGTAGTAGCGGTCGGGGTAGAAGGCGTCGAAGATCTTCT
>DAIDIT010000064.1 GCA_027451705.1 Pseudomonadota bacterium | reverse complement strand
GTCTCGTCGGCCGCCCGCGCCGCCCGGTACGCCGCCTCGAGGTCCGCGCCGGTCGCGGCGCCGCACGGGGTGTTGTGCTTGACCACGACCGCCGCGACGCCCGTCAGGTCGCGCAGGCAGGAGAGCGCCGCGTGCAGGTCGAGCAGGTTGTTGTACGACAGCTCCTTGCCCTGGAGCAGCGCGGCCGCGGCGAGGCCGGGCTCGCCCGTCCAGCCGTCGCGGGCGTACCAGGCGGCGCGCTGGTGGGGGTTCTCGCCGTAGCGCAGCGGCTGGCGGAGCGTCGCGGGCGTGCCCGACCAGTCCGGAAAGCCGCCGGCCGCCTGGCCGTGCTCGTCCTGGCGCGCGAGGTGCTCGGCGATCGCCGTGTCGTAGGCGGCCGTGTGCGCGAAGACCTTCCGCATGAGCGCGAAGCGCCGCGCCCGAGACGGACCGCCCGCCGCGAGGTCGGCGGCGACCGACGCGTAGTCCCCCGGGTCCACCACCGCGACCACGTCCTGCCAGTTCTTGGCCGCGGCGCGCAGCAGCGAGGGCCCGCCGATGTCGATCTGCTCCACGATCTCCTCGAGGGTCGCGCCGGCGCGGGCGGCCGTCTCGCGGAAGGGGTAGAGGTTCACCGCGACCACGTCGAAGGGCCGGATGCGCTGGGCCTCGATCGCCCGAAGATCCTCGGGGCGTCCGCGCCGCGCGAGGATGCCCGCGTGGATTGCCGGGTGGAGCGTCTTCACGCGCCCGTCGAGCATCTCCGGAAAGCCCGTGACGTCGGCCACCTCGACGACGCCGAGCCGCTCCGCCCGCAGCGCCCGCGCCGTCCCGCCCGTCGAGACGAGCTCGAACCCCAGCCCCGCCAGCGCCCGCCCGAAGCTCGCGAGACCCGCCTTGTCCGACACCGAGAGGAGCGCGCGCCTGGCCGCGCCGGCCATCGCCGCTATGCCCCTTCGTCCTCGTCGTCGCTGGTGGCCGCGCGGAGCTTCGAGAGCCCGAGCGCCTCCACCTGGCGGACGCGCTCGCGCGTCAGGTTCATGATGTCGCCGACCTCCTCGAGCGTGATGCCGCCCTGCTCCGCGACGTCCAGCGCACAGGTGTGCTCCAGCTCCCAGATCTCCTTGTCCGGGAAGTTCAGCTTCACCGAACCGCTCGTGGGGTTCACGTCGAGGTAGAGGTGGTGCTTGCAGGAGACGAAGAAGCACGGCCGCGGGCCGTTCACGCAGTCCGCGCGCGTCCGGGGTCGGAGCCGGTCGATCTGCTGCATCAGCGCAAGCTCCTCGGGGTCCGGCCCGCCCGCGAGCCGCTGGCGCCGCATGTCCCGCGCCATCTGCTTGCGGGACATCGTGTGCGACCGCTGCCGCTCCTCGGCTTCCACGTCCGGCGGCTCCAGTCCCGCGCCCACGCCTCGCGCCTCCGGGACCACCGCTTCGTCCGCCTCCGCCCTCGGCTTGCTGCCTTCCTTCATGTCGTTCTCCTCGACAGGCGCTCGATCGGGTCGTCCACCCGGCGACAGCTTACCTCATTCGCCGGTCCGGTCGAGAGCGGATCGCAAACGCGGCGCCCGGGTCGGGGATCCGTGGCGCCACTGGCGCTCCAAGGCCGCTCCTGCTAGAGAGCGCCGACCATGACCCCGACCCTCGAGCTCATCCTCCGCCACTACAAGAACTTCAACGCCCGGGCGACCCGGGACGCCACGCTCGCCTACTGGCGGCACCTCGAGGGCGGCGGCCGGATGTTCTGGGCGGTGGCGGGCGCGATGTCGTCGGCGCAGCTCGGCATCAGCCTCGCGCCGGCCATCCGGGCCGGGCTCGTCCACGGCATGTCCGTGACCGGCGCCAACCTCGAGGAGTCGCTGTTCCGGCTGGTCGCCCACCGCCACTACAAGGACTTCGCCGACTACCGCTACTTCCGCAAGGAGGACGACGCCCGCATCCTCGAGCAGCGGATGCGGCGGGTGACCGACACCAGCATCCCCGAGGACGAGGCCTTCCGCGTCGTGGAAAAGATTGTCGTCCCCGCGTGGAAGCGGGCCGCGGCCGAGGGGCAGCGCCGCTTCTGGCACGAGTACTTCTACGACCTGATCCAGGCGGTTGACCCGAGCCTCTACCAGGGGAAGCCCGAGGACTGCTGGCTTCTCGCCGCCGCGAAGGCGAAGCTCCCCATCGTCGTACCGGGCCACGAGGACTCGACCTTCGGCAACATCTTCGCCTCGCACGTGAAGCTCGGCGACTGCCCCCCCACCATCGTCAAGTCCGGCATCGAGTACATGGCGGCGTTCTACGACCAGTACCGGGAGCTCTCGACCGGCCGCGGCGTGGGCTTCTTCCAGATCGGCGGCGGCATCGCCGGCGACTTCCCCATTTGCGTCGTCCCCTCCATCAAGTACGACCTCGAGCAGCCGGTGAAGCCCTGGGCGTACTTCTGCCAGATCTCCGACTCGACCACCTCCTACGGCTCGTACTCCGGCGCGACCCCCAACGAGAAGATCACCTGGGACAAGCTCACCCCCGAGACTCCCATGTTCGTGGTGGAGTCCGACGCCACGATCGTCGTGCCGCTGATGCTCTCCGCCCTGCTCGAGTGCAAGGAGCACCCGGACGAGGCCAACGCGCTCATCCGGAAGTACGCGGCCTGATCGCGCCGCGCTCCGTCGTCCGCCAGACGCCGGCGGCGCGCCTTCTCCGAGGACCCGGTGCGTGCGCTGCTGCTCCTCTCGCTGCTGGCCTCGACGCCTCCGGCGTCCGCGCCGGGCATCGACCCGCAGCTCGGAATCCTGCTCGCCCGGGGCGACACCGACGCGCTCTGGAACGTCGTCCACGACCCGTCGCATCCGACCGCCCAGCGCGTCGCGGCGGCGCTCGATCTCGAGGCGCTGGGCGCGATGCCCTGCACCTTCGGCCCCTTCTGCGCCTTCACGCTGGAAGGGGCGAACGCGGAGGACCTCCGGCTCTGGCTCGGGCTGATCCGCGGCCTCGAGGGCGAGGTGCCTTCGGCCCGCCGGGACTTGCTCGAGTCGGACCGCGGCCTGCTTCGCTGCGCCCTCGCCGACGAAGAGCACGGGGACGCCGCCGGGCTCGTCGCCGCGCACGAGCGGTTCGGCCTGGACCTGCTTCGCAGGCTCGCGCGGAAGGGCGGCTCGCGCAACCTCCTCGTCTCGCCGCTCTCGGCGGCCGAGGCGCTCGAATTGGCGGCCATCGGCGCGCGGGGGGAGACGGAGCGGCAGCTCGCGCGGGCGTTGCGGTGGAATCCCGCGGCGCCGCTCGGGCCGGCGGAGGCGGCGCGATTCTGCCAGGTTCGAGCGAGCTACGCGGTCGTCTCCGCGGCCTTCGTCCGGCAGCAATCGCCCATCCTGGGCGCCTACCGCGACGCCATCGACGACCTCGGCGCGTTCGCCCGCAACGTCGACTTCGACGCCCCCGGCGCCGCGGACACCATCGACGGCTGGGTCCGGGAGGCGTCCGGCGGGCTGCTCTCCGGTGTCGTGGCCCCCGGGGACCTGGGGCCGACGTCCAACATGGTCCTCGTCAGCGCGGTCGAACTGCACCCGGACTGGCGGACCCGCTTCGACCCCCGGCGGACCGCTCCGCGCCCGTTCCGGACCGGAGCCGACCGAACGATCCGGACGCCGACGATGTCGAACGGGCAGATCGGCGCGCGGTACGCCCACGCGGCCGGCGTCGCGGTGCTCGAGCTTCCCTACCGCCACGAAGGCCTCGCGATGGATCTCCTGTTGCCGGACGACCGCGCGGGCCTGCGGCGGCTCGAGGAGACCCTCGACGCCCGGGCGTTCGATCGGTTCGTCGCGGCGCTGCGCCCGGTCACGGCCGACGTCGACCTGCCGCGCTTCTCCTTCGACACGAGGAACGAACTCGACGACGCGCTGCGCGCCCTCGGGGCGGCGGACGCCTTCTCGCCGTCGCGCGCCGACTTCCAGGCGATCGACGGGCGGCGGGATCTGTACGTGTCCAAAGCGTTCCAGCTCGCCCGGATCGAGTTGGACGAGCGGGGCACGCGGGCCTCGGCGGCGACCGCGGTCTTCGTGCGGACGATGGGCCGGATCGTGATTCCGCCGCGGCGGGTCCGCTTCGTGGCGGATCACCCCTTCGTCTTCGTGCTGCGGGACACGGGCTCGAAGGAGTTGCTCTTCGTGGGACACGTGGTCGACCCCTCCGCGGGTGGCCCACCGAAGTCGGCGGGCGCCCACCGCGTCCGCAAGAGCGCACCCGTGCCCGCACCTGTCCCGGGTCCGTAGACGCTCCCCGAGGCAGGACGCGGTGGACCCGCGATCGCGTGCGGCGTACCCGAGCGACCGAGCCTCGTACCCAGGGTCGGGAGCTTCGTCCCCGAGAAGGGCCGGCGCGTACCCGGAGAAGCGCGCGACGTACCCGAGAAAAGTCGCGGCAGACCCGACGGCGCGAGCGACGTACCCGGGTTCCCGAGCCTCGTACCCGCGTTCGTAAGCCCGAGACCCGCAATCGCGAGCCCCGTACCCGAGAAAGCCCGCGGCGTACCCGAAGAAGCGTGCGGCGTACCCGAACCGACGTTCGGCGTACCCCGCCATCTCGCCCTCGTACCCCGCCTTGCGAGCCTCGGGAGCAAGGACCCGAGCCTCGTCCCCGTGGTCCCGAGCGGCGTACCCGGCCTCGTCAGCGGCGTACCCGCGCTTGTCAGCGACAGACCCGGCCTTGTCCGCCGCGTACCCGGACGACCGAGCCTCGGGAGCAAGCTCCCGAGCCTCGTCCCCACGGTACACAGCGACGGACCCGGGCCAACGAGGCTCGTCCCCGCGCTTCCGAGCCTCGTACCCGCCCTCGTCAACGACGTACCCCGCCATCCCAAGGCGGGAAGCCGCCCTCCGAGCCACGTCCCCATGGGTCCGAGCCTCGGTCGTCAGGACCCAGGGCTCGGCACCTCGCTTCCCAGCGACGCGCCCGGCCTCGTCCGGCACGTACCCGCGGGTCTCGGCCTCGTCCCACCGGGTCCGAGCTTCGGGAGCCGGGACCCAAGCCTCGTCACTTCGCTCCCGAGCCTCGTCACCTCGTTCCCGAGCGACGTCCCCACGCTGACACGCGTCGTCCACGCGCTTGCCTGCGCCGTCCCCTTACCTTCCAGGCGATGGAATCCGGCTCCCGAGCCTCGTCCCCAAGCCCGCGTGACTTGGTAGCCGGGGTCCGAGCGACGTCACTTTCGTGCCGTCGTTCGTCCCGGCGCCCGTTCCCGTCCGTCGCAGCGGTTCGAGGGACGGGATGGCGCCCGCGGACCGTAAGCAGTAGATCGGGAGCGATGGGACGGCAGAACACCCTCGTGCTCGTGGTGCTCGCGATGATCGCCGTCGTGGTGGGCGTGGACCTCCTGTTCTTCCGGAACCGGTTCTGGGAGCGGCTGATGGCGAACGTCGGGATCGTCCTCCTGTTCGGCGCGTTCTACCTTCGGTACCTCGAGCGCCCGTGACCGGGCCTCGGACGTCGTCGGCCCGAGGAACGCATCGGTCCGATCAGCGGCTGTCGATCAGGACGGGCCAGAAGGTTCGCTGCGTGCCCAGCGCGGATTCGACGACGAAGCCCTCGTAGCCCGGGAGCGCGCCGCCCAGCGTACCGGATCCGAGGACCGTCACCGTGAGGTGGAGCACGTCGCCGTTCTCGCCGACGGTCCGGTCGAAGGCGAACGCGAGCGTCGGCGGCGCGCCGAGCATCTTCACCGCCGGCTCGACCGCCGAGACCGCCCAGGGCCCCGCCGGCGCCGAGCTGAACAGGTCGAGACCCACCGTCGCGCTCGCGCCCACGGGAAGCGCGAGCCCCCGCGCCTCGAAGGTCGTGCCGCCGACCGCCACCGAAATCTCTCCCAGCCCGGTGGGCGCCGCCCCGAAATACAGCCCCTCGGGCGCGCACGGGTCCTCTCCCGCGAGCGCGCCTTCGACCGACCAGATCCGCTGAACCGCGTGGCCGATGTCGCTCGGGGTGAAGAAGTTCCAGGCGCAGAGGTCGCCGACCTCGCCGCCGAGGAGGATCGTCCAGGCGAAATTCGAGAGATCGGCCAGGCTGCTCCACCCGGTCTTGGTGGGATCGGTCGTGGCCTCGACGATCTCGTGGCTCGCGGCCACGGTCACGGCGTCGAGCGGGTCCGTGAAGACGGCCAGTTCGCCGGTGAGCGGACAGCGCGGGATGACGGCGTAGACGACGGTGCTGCCGGCGTAGGGGCCGCCGCCGAGCTGGAACGCGTCGTGGTAGCCCAGGAAGGCCACGCAGCTCTGGCCCGTCACTGTGTCGGCGCCGTTGATCGAGGCGCGGATGCCGACGCCCGGAGGGAGGAAGAAGGCGTAGACGGTGCCGGGGCTCGGCGGGTTCTCGACCGTGCCGGCGCCCGAGAAGATGTCGGCCATCGCGGTCCTCAGGTCGCCGTCCCGCAGGGAAGGCGGAAGCGCCTTCGTCTCGACGTCCGCCGTCCCGACCGACAGCGGGGCGACTCCGTAGGGCCCCAGCGCCTGCCGCCAGTACGACGAGCTGCCGAGGCGCGCCGCGAAGTCGACGAGCTGGCCCGCGAGCGGATCGTTCTGCCAGACGATGGGCACGACGGTCGGACGGGTGAGCACGCTGCCGCTTGCCGTCGAAGTGCTCCCGACCTCGGGGAACGGGGCGTGGGCGGCGGGCGCGAACGGCTGGGCGGGGACCGCGCTGCCCGAGTCCGGCGAGGTCGGCGATCGACCGCCGCAGGCCACCACCAAGAGGCCCATTGAAAGGAAATGTGCGCGCATCGCCCCTTCGCCCGCAAAGGGGCAGGGAGAGCTAGCGCCGCGCACCGGTGCAGTCAAGCGACCCCGCGCGCCCCGTCGCGGTCGAGGTCGAGGCCGGACGGTTCGCGACGAATTGGGGCGCGCTTGACCCGGAGGGTCCTGGACATCTAGCGTGCCGGGCGTGCGACTTGCTGCGATCTCGCTCGGCCTCGCGCTTGCGGGCGGCTGCCTGGGCCCGGTGGTGGAGCCGCCGCGGCCGGCGTACCACAACCCGCTCGACGTCTACGACGCGGGGCCACTCCCTGGTGACGGCGGCGGCGCGCCGGGCACGGACGGCGGGCTCCCTCCCGGCGCGACGGTCTCGCAGGGTTCGGTCGACGGCCGGGCGTTCGAGTTGACGTCGGCGATCTACCAGGTGCAGGGCGGCGCGGACGGCGGCATGCCCCGGACGCTCGTCTCGCTCTCGGACGCGCCCGACCTCTGCGGCGCGCTGACGGACGGCGGGCTCCCGACGCCGTGGAACGTCGTCCGGCTCTACCTCGCGGGCGACGTGCCCGGCTTCTACCCGGTCGCGCCGGTCCTGCCCCCCTCGGGCGCGACCGCCACGTTCGACTGGGAGGACGGCGACGGCGGCGGCTTCGGCTGGCAGACGGGGCAGGACGGCGGGGTGCAGCTCGACCGCGTCGACCCGGGCAACGCCCAGACGACGGCGGGGAGCTACGCGGTCGACTTCGGCGACGCGGGCGCGCTGGTCGGCCGGTTCACGGCCTCGCCGTGCGCGGCGCTTCCGCCTCCCCCGGGCGAGTAGAAGACCTCGTCGTACGGGCAGGAGCAGTCGCGCGCCTCGGGCTGGGGGTAGACGTAGCGCTCGCCGCGGAAGTTCCGGAAGGTCCACGCGTCGGGTCCGGTCTGCACGACATAGTCCGGCTGGAGCGTGACCTTGCCGCCGCCGCCGGGCAGGTCGACGGCGAGGTGCGGGACGGCGAGGCCGCTCGTGTGACCGCGCATCGCCTCGAGGATTCCGACGCCGGCCTCGAGCGGGGTGCGCAGGTGCTCGGTTCCCTCGGCGACGTCGCCCTGGTGGAGGTAGTAGGGCCGCACGCGGAGCATGAGGAGCCGGTGGTTCAGGTCGAGCAGCGTACGGGCGGAGGAGTTCAACCGGCGCAGGAGCACGGTCTGGTTCTCGACGGGCACGCCCGCGTCGACGAGCCGCTCGCACGCCTGCGCGGCCTCGGCGGTGACCTCGCGCGGGTGGTTGAAGTGGGTGACCACGAAGAGCGGGGCGAAGCGGCGCAGCAGGCGCGACAGCTCGGGCGTCACGCGCATCGGGCAGGTGACGGGGATGCGGGTGCCGATGCGGATCATCTGCACGGTCTGGACGGAGGCGATCTCCGCGAGCAGCTCCTCGAGGCGCGCGTCGGAGAGCAGCAGCGGGTCGCCGCCGGAGACGAGCACGTCGCGGACCTCGGGGTGGCCGCGCAGGTAGGCGACGGCCTCGCGCAGCGCGGTCCGGTCGAGCGCGCCCTCGTCGCCGCCGGTGATGCGGCGGCGGGTGCAGTGGCGGCAGTAGACCGTGCAGCGGTCGGTGGCGAGGAGGAGGACGCGGTCGGGGTAGCGGTGGACGATCGCGGGAGTCGGCCGGGTGCGGTCCTCGCCGAGCGGATCGCGCAGCTCGCCGGGGCGGACCCGCGCCTCGTCTCGGACCGGGATGGCCTGCCGGCGGACGGGGCAGAACGACTGGTCGGGATCGGCGAGCGCGAGGTAGTAGGGCGTGATGCCGAGCCGGAAGATCTCGGCGGTCGCGGCCAGGCCGTCGCGTTCGTCGGGCGTCAGCGCGAACTTCGCCTCGAGCGCGGCGAGCGAGTCGACCATGTTGCGCGCCTGCCAGCGCCAGTCGCCCCACTCCGCGTCGGTGGCCTCCGGGTAGAGCGCGCGGCGGCGGTCGGGGAGCGTGCAGATCGGCGAGGGGCGCGCGATCGGCGTCGGGCGTTCGAGGATCGGCAGCGCGGTGGCCACGCGGAGTGTATGCCACCGACGCGGGGGGCGTGGGAAGCCGCGTCCGCGTTGACCGGCCGGGCGGCGCTTGCGAAGATGCGCCGCACCGTGGAGCCGCTGCGCGCCGTCAAGGGGATGAACGACCGCCTGCCCGGGGAGGCGCGGGCGTTCGCGCGCGTCGAAGCCGAGGCGCGGCGCGTCTTCGGGCTCCATGGCTACGGGGAGGTCCGGACGCCGATGGCGGAGGAAGCGGCGCTCTTCAGCCGGTCGATCGGCGAGGAGACGGACGTCGTCGGCAAGGAGATGTACGTCTTCCCCGACCGCCACGGCGTGCCGCTGGCGCTGCGGCCCGAGGGGACGGCGGGCGCCGTGCGGGCGTACATCGAGCACAAGGTCGCCACGGTCGAACCGGTGACGCGCTGGTTCTACCTCGGGCCGATGTTCCGCCACGAGCGGCCGCAGAAAGGGCGCTATCGCCAGTTCCACCAGGTGGGCGCGGAGCTGTTCGGCGCGGCGTCGCCCGAGGCGGACGCCGAGCTGATCGCCATGATCCACGCGTTTTTGGGCGCGATCGGGCTGTCGGGCGTGCGCCTCCAGCTCAACTCGATCGGCGACGACGCCTGCCGGCCCGCGTATGCCGCGGCGCTCCAGGCCTTCCTGCGGGCCCACGCGGCCGAACTCTGCCCCGACTGCCAAAGGCGCGCCGAGACGAACCCGCTGCGCGCGCTCGACTGCAAGGTGCCGGCCGACCGCGCGATCCTCGCCTCCGCGCCCGAACCCGGGGCGAGCCTGTGCGGGCCGTGCCGCGAGCACTTCGACGCGGTACGCGGCCACCTCGAGGTGCTGGGCCTTTCGCCCGAGGTCAACCCGAGGCTCGTCCGCGGCCTGGACTACTACACGCGCACGACGTTCGAGTTCCTCGCGGGCGGCGAGCTGGGATCGCAGAACACGGTGGCCGCGGGCGGGCGGTACGACAAGCTCGTCGAGCGGCTCGGCGGGCCGGCGGTGCCGGCGGTCGGCTTCGCGGCCGGGATCGAGCGGCTGCTGCTCGCGCTGGGCGCGACCGAGGCCGCGGCCGAGGGCTCCGACCTCCTCGTCGCCGCGCTCGGCGGGCCCGCACGGCGGCGGGCGCTGGTGCTGGCGCAGGCGGTGCGCGCGGCGGGACTGCGTGCGGAGCTGGACCTGCGCGGCGGGAGCCTCAAGAGCCAGATGCGTTACGCGGACCGGGCGGGCGCGGCCTTCGCCCTCGTCCTCGGCGACGACGAGCTGGCCGCGGGCAAGGCGAAGCTTCGGCAGATGGGGCCGCGCGGCGGCGGCGCGCCCGGCGACGAGATCGAGGTCGCCCTCGACGCCGTCCCGGCCGAGTTGCGCCGCCGGCTCCGGGACGTTCGATGAAGGCCGCGATCACCGCCCTGGCCCTCTGCCTCGCCGCGACCGCCGCGGCGGACGAGGATCTGAAGGTCGGGGACCCCGCGCCCTCGTTCACGCTCCCCGTGTACAACCGGATGCCGGACGGGCCGACCGTGGTCTCGCTCGACAGCTACGTCGGGGACGACGCGGACGACAAGGGCGCGAAGGTCGTGCTGCTCTCCTTCTTCGCGACGTTCTGCGCGCCGTGCAAGCGCGAGATGCCGTACCTCGAGACGCTCTGGGAGAAGTACCGCGCCGCCGGCCTGCGGGTCCTGGTGGTCAGCATCGACCGCGACGACGCCGCGGCGGCCCCCAAGATTGCGGCGCTCGCGGCGCAGGACCACGTCACCTTCCCGATCCTCTCGGACCGCTTCGACCTGCTCGCCCGGCGCTACCTCGGGGCGCAGGCCCCCCTGCCCTCGCTCTTCCTGATCGCCCGCGACGGGACGATACGGGAGGTGCACCGCGGCTACGGCAAGGACGCGAGCGCGTTCCTGCTCGAGCAGGTCCAGGCGGCGCTCGGGCTGGCGCGTCCGTCGAAGTCCGCCGGCCGCTAGGAGGGTGTCGGGGAAAAGCCCAGCGGGTGTCGAGAGGCTTGCTACTGGGATAGGAGACGGGTCGGTGGAATCCCGGCTCGAAGCGTCCGGGCGGGCTGTGCGCGGGTTCGTCGAGACTAACGGTTGGTGGCTGCCGT
>DAIDIT010000063.1 GCA_027451705.1 Pseudomonadota bacterium | reverse complement strand
GCCGCGTCGACGGAACCGGCCACCGGCGCAGACGAGAAGCCCGCCGAGAAGCCCAAGCGCGCACCGGGTCGCCCTGCTCGCCGAGACGCGCCTCAGATGCCCTGGGACGAGATCGAGCGGCTCTACATCCAGGGCGAACAGATCCGGCAGCGGGACGACGGCTCGTTCGAGCGCACGTTCCCGTCCACGCGCGAGCTGGCCGAGAAGTACGGCGTCAGCAAGTCGCTCATCGGCTACCGCGCCGAGCGCTTCGAGTGGTCTCGTCGCCGCGCCGAGTTCCAGGGGCAGGTCCAGAAGGAGACCGACGCATCGTGCGCCAAGGCACGGGCCAGCGAGATCACCGACGCCGTGGCCGTTCTGGACGCCTACATCGAGCGCTTCCGCGCGGCGCTCGACGACGGGCGCATCCGCGTCGACAGCGTGCAGGATCTCAACGTCGCCGTGCGGCTCAAGCACTTCCTGCTCGGCGGCGCCGACAGCCGCAAGGAGGTCAATGTCCTCGTCTCGCTGGAGGTGATGCAGGAGCGCCACCGGAAGCTGCGTGAGCAGGTGGCGGCGATGGACGCGGAGCTCGCGGGTGTGGTCGGCGACGCGGACGAATCGATGGCCGAGGGGCCGGCCGCGCTTCCCGCGCCAGAGAAAATGGACGGCGGGGCCTCTCGGGATTCGGACGACCACAATCCGGAGGGCGCATCGTGAGGGCGCGGGCGCTTCCTCTCGTCCTCGGTCGCGAACCGCCGGGACTCGTCAGAAGCGGCGGCTCGGCCTTCGGACGCCCTCGGAGTTCCGCGCCGTTGGACAAAAATGGAGCGGCTTTCCGGAGTAACCGAACTGCCGCTTTCCTCGCTCGGTGGCGCAACCGCCTGGAAGAAGAGGCAATTCTTGCCAACTCTGGGGTGGGCAGTCCGGCTGCCCAGGGCGGCTTGCCCAACCCGGGGCCGGCCCTACGAGGCCCGACCAAATGGCCAGGATGCCACCGTCGCGCGCCCGCTGGCCCCGTGGGCGACGCACGCGGCCCGCGCGGACCCTGGTGGCCCCCCCGGTCGAAATCGCCCATTTCGCGCGCCAGCGCGCCCTCAGCCCACCATCGCGACGCATTCCGGAGCCGATAGACCAGGTGCCGCTTTGTCCCTGAACCCGGCCATTGAAGCCTGCCCTGGGCGCCCCATTCCCGAAAGCGGGCGCCCATGCCTTCCAAATTGGGCGTCCACCCTCCCGAAATTGGCCACGCCTGGTGAATCTGGACGATCAGCAGGGCAGGTCACGCACCGCTCGGAAGACGTCCTCGTCGGACGGGGCGGCGTACAGCGTGGTGGTCTGCACGTTCTTGTGGCGGGCGATCCGCTGCACCACCCGGATGTCGCGCGTGGCCCGGTAGGCGTTGGTGCAGCAGGTGTGGCGCAGGTCGTGAAAGCGGAAGTGCCGCTCGAGGCCGGCTCGCTCCTGCCAGACGTGGAAGGCTTCGCGCAGCATGCGCGCCGAGAGCCGGCGGTGGTTGCGGCTCACGAAGAGCGGCGCGTCCGGCGCGAGGCTCTCGCCGCGGCCGGCCTTCCAGGCCAGGTACTTCTCCAGCTTGTAGAGCACCGCGTCGGGCAGGAAGACCTCCTGGGGCGCCGGGTCGGCGCTGGCGCGCTTGAAGACGCGCAGCTCGACCCGGCGGCGGACCTTCTTGCCGTCGGCCGAGACGTCGCCCACGTCCAGCGCGACGAGCTCGCTCTCGCGCAGCCCGGTTCCGAGCGCGAGGCTGAGGATGACGTGGTCGCGAAAGCCATCCCGGTGCTCGCCGGTCGCCTTGAGGAGCTTCGCCTGCTCGACTTCGGTCAATGTGCGCGGCGGCTTCCTGGTCCTCTCTGCGTAGCTGCTCATTCTATCGCCTCCGGAGTGGTTCAACCGCCACCTTGGCTCTCGATCCGGCAACCGTCAAGCTCTGGAGGCGATAGACGCCGAGGGGCCCGATGCTGACCGTGGTGAAGCGGACCGAGCAGGAGCTCACCGATTGGCTGGCCACCGAGGTGGGCTTCCTCTCTGCGCTCGGCAGCTACCAGGACGCCGAGCTGAAGCTCGAGCCTTATCAACTTGAGTTCCTGGCGACGCCGGCGCGCTACCGCTGCGTCGAGAAGGCGCGCCAGGTCGGGTACTCATGGCTCTTTGCTGCCGAGGCAGTCGCACGCGCTCACCTGCGCGACGCCCACACCGCGGTCTTCGTCTCGTTCAACCTCGCGGACTCCAAGGAGAAGGTCGCCTATTGCCAGCAGCTCCACGAGGAGCTGCCGCTCGCCTTCCAGAAGAAGCGCGTGGTCGATTCGAAGCTGGAGATCGCCTTCCAGTCGAACGGGATGTCGAAGCGCATCTCGCGCATCATCTCGAACCCGTCGAAGGCGCCGCGCGGGAAGAAGGGGGACATCTACCTGGACGAGCTGGCGCACTACGCCAACGATCGCGAGGTCTACCAGGGGTCGACCGCGCTCATCCTGCGGGCGCAGGGGCAGCTCACGGTCTGCTCATCGCCGCTCGGGCGCCGCGGCGTCTTCTGGGAGATCGCCCGGCAGGAGCTGCGACGCTACCCGGCCTACTGGCGCCAACGCGTGCCCTGGTGGCTCTGCTCATTCTTCTGCACGGACGTGAAGCGCGCCGTGAAGGAGGCTCCGGACATGCCGACCGAGGCGCGCGTCGCCGCCTTCGGGACCAAGGGCATCCGCGACCAGCTCGCCTCGCTCGCGGTTGACGAGTTCCAGCAGGAGTTCGAGGTGGTCTACAGCGACGAGGCGCTCTCCTACTACCCCTACGAGCTGATCCTCCCCTGCACGAGCGACGACCTGCTGCTCGCCGACGACTTCGCCACCTTCGGCGACGTGAAGGGCCGGCTGGTCGCCGGCTTCGACGTGGGCCGGCGTCGCGACCGCTCCGAGCTGGCGGTCTTCGAGGAGACGGCCGGGCGCAAGGTCTGCCGGATGCTCCGCAGCTACGACCGGGTACCCTTCGCCGCGCAGGCCGCGGAGCTGCGCCAGATGCTCGACCTGCTCCCGGTCGTCCGGCTCTCCATCGACCAGAGCGGCCTCGGCATGCAACTCGCCGAGGATCTGCGCCGCGAGTACCCACAGGTGGTCCCCGAGAGCTTCACCACCGAGTCGAAGGAGCTGTGGGCGACGGACTTCAAGATCCTGCTCCAGCGCCACGAGGTGGTGCTGCCGCGGGACCGCGACCTCGTCTCGCAGATCCACTCGATCAAGAAGCACGTCACGCCGGCGGGCCGGGCGATGTTCGACGCCGAGCGCGACGCCCGCGGCCACGCCGATCGTTACTGGGCGGTGGCGCTCGCCTGCCGCAAGGAGCGCGGCCCCGCGCCGGGGGACGTGCCGGAGATCGGGATCCGGGTGCTCGGATGATGCCCACCGCCCACAGCGACGAGGTCGTCGACCGCAGCCCCATCGAGAGGCTCCTTCGCTTCCTCGACCGCTGCTCGCGCGGCGCCTTCTTCGGCAAGGTGACGATCACCTTCCAGAACGGGCGCGTCTGCGACGTGAAGATCGAGCAGACGAAGAAGCTGGACGAGCTATGAGGGGCGGGTTGCGCGCAGCACACTGCTGGCTATAATTATAGCCACATGTTTGCTATCCTCTACGACGAGGCCGCGGAGGCAGAACTGCGCGCCCTGCGGGCGTTCGAGGCACGCCGCATCCTCGACGAGGTGGAGGTGCGATTGGTGGAAGAGCCAACGACGCGCAGCCGGCGCAAGAAGCTGCTCGAAGGGCTCGCGCCACCGTGGGACAGCGTTCGGCCGGTCTGGCAACTCCGGATCGGTGAGTTCCGCGTCTTCTACGACGTGGACGAGAGGCGGAAGGAGGTCGTCGTCCGGGCCATCCGCCGCAAGGGCAAGAAGACGACGGAGGAGATCCTATGAAGGTCGTGGCACTGGGACAGGCGAAGAACGCACTGAGCGCATACGTGGAGGAGGCCCAGCGGGACCGGGTGCTGGTCACGCGCCACGGCAAGCCCGCGGCGCTCATCATCGGTGTCGAGGGCGAGGAGTTCGAGGACCTGATGACCCGCTCCGATCCGGAGTTCTGGCAGATGATCGAGGCGCGGAGGAGGGCGTCGAAAACGATCCCCGCGGTGGAAATGCGCAGGCGCCTCGGCCTGAAGCAGAAGCCGAGGAGCAGGCAAAAGCATTAGCCTGGTGACGCCGCCAGCCGCCGAGACGCCGCCGGTCGCCTTCAGCAAGACGCTGGACGCCGCCATGCCGCACGGCGTCCATCGCTTGTCCATTCACGGGCTCCCGACGCCGAGGCCCCTCAGCACCGTGGCGTCGATCCCGCTGCCCGTGCAGCAGCCGGCGAGCTTGCCGTTCACCGCGACCGCGGGGACGCGCTGCACGCCGTACTGCCTGGCCTTCGCCTACGCCGCCTTGTCGGCGCGCATGTCGAGGACCTGCACGTCGCAGCTCGGGCAAGCGAGGCTCTGGACGAGCTTGACGGCCTCGTCGCACGCGGGGCAGCCCGCGCTGAACACTTCGATGGTGCGCTTCTTCGTCATGGCACTTCTCCTTTCCGCCCGAGGCGGAGTTGAACGAGCGGCTCCCGCCGTGGCCGCTTTAGCCACAGGTTCCAGAGCGACGCTCCGATGAGGAGCACGGCGCCTCCGTACAGCAAGGAGGGGATGCTCCAGACAAGCCGGCCGGCGGTGACAAAGACCGATCCCACGACGGTGAGGACCAGCGGACCCCACCGGTCGTGGCTGCGCGACGACCAGGCGATGCTCGCGATGCCGAGCGCGAGGAGCACGGCAAGGACTGGCACGAGCACGCGGTTCGTGACGAGGACGCCGAGGCCGAGCGCGGACAACACGCCAAAGTAGGCGCCCAGGCACGCCGGGCACGTAACCGCCGGAAGCAGCGCGACGAGCGCGCCCGGCACCGCGCCCAGCGCGTGCAGCCAGCGCCCGCGCTGCGGCCGTGCATTCTGCAGCGCGCGCCGCACCAGCGTCTCCGATGGCACGCCTCGAGACGGCCCAGCCGCTCCGTACAGGCGGCAGGACGATCCCGACGGCGTGGCCCCGGCGGCATCGCGACCGTCGATGAGGATGGTCGGCGATCCCCAGGCGCGCAGCGGCTCCGGCGTCTCGGCCGCGGTGACGTCGACCTCCTCGACCGTCACCGACATGCGTTCCGCCGCAAGCGCACGGGTCAGCACTTCGCGCGCACCTCGTGCGTTCGGGCAGCCCGGGAATGAGAGCAGTTGCACCTTCATGACCTCGCCTCCTTCTCATCGATCGCTTCCAGGATCGGGCACTGGCGCACAGAGCCGTCGCTCCGGCAGGACGCGACGAGCACTCCGAGCGCGCGCCGCATGGCCTTCAGGCTCGCGAGCTTGTGGTCGATGTCGTCGATCTTCGCCTGCGCGGCAGAGCGCACCTGGGCGCAGCTCGCCTTCTCGCTCTCGCGCAGCCGGAGCAACTCCTGAATCTCCCGCAGCGTGAAGCCCAACTCCTGCGCCCGCTTGATGAAGCGGACGATCCGCACGGCCTCCGCTGGATACTCGCGATACCCCGACGGCCGCCGGCTCGGCTCCTCGAGCAGGCCGCGCCGCTCGTAGTAGCGCAGCGTCTGGATGTTGACGCCGGCGCGCGCCGCCACCTCGCCGGTCTTGAGTGCCTCATGGTCCATCTTCAACCTCCATCGATAAGGTGCAGCCTGTACCTACGTACCGAGTCAAGTCCCAGTGCGAAGAAATCGTGACCTGCCTGTGGTGGCGGCAGGTTGCCAACCGTCAGGACGGAGGCTTCAGCGCCGCGGAGGCGGACTGTCTGGGGCCCGCAGGCCGGGGTACCCAGCACCTTCCTGACGGCGTGGACAACCGCCGCACCCTGCGCTAGTATCTGGAGCCAGTAGACCTACGGGTCGTCGAGTCACTCGAGCCCCGGCCGGTCGGAGACCTTCTCCGCCCGCCCGGGGCTCTTCGTTTCTGGAGGCCACAGATGATCGACGTGAAGGAACTGGAGCCCCTCGCCGCCGAGGACGAGGCAACATGGACCGAGCTCTGGACGAAGGCCGGCGAGGCGGCGCTCACCCAGGACGAGGCCGAGCGCGCGCTCGCGTGCCTCTGGCGCCGGACGCATCTCTGGATCGCCCTGCACATGCCCGACTACGTCGCCGACTTCCCGACGTGCAAACGCTACCCGGGCATCCTGAAGGCGCGGCGCGACCTCTACTGGACCGACCACGGCACCGAGGGGCTCACGCACGAAGGGACGCTCGCGTGGTTCTCGTCGCGGCGCTGGCCGGTGAACGACCCCGCGACCGGAAAGCCGCTGCTCGGTCCCGACGGCAAGCCGGTGCTGAAGCTCCAGGGCGGCTCGACCCACTTTGTGATCGCGCTCGACGGCACGGTCTTCTACCTCATCGACCTCGGCGACGGCGCCTGGCACGAGCCGAAGCGCAACCGCGACTCCTGGTCGGTCGAGATGGTCAACGCGCTCGACCTCCACCAGGAGAACGGCGAGTGGCGGACCTGGTGCGGCCGCTACCCCTACGTCGAGAGCTACCCGCCGGTGGAGCTGACGCCGCCGTGGAGGAACACGCGCTTCATGCAACCCTACGACGCGCGGCAGGTGGTCGCGAACATCAAGCTGAAGCGCTTGGTGATGGCCGCGCAGCCCGGGCGGCTCGCGCCGGAGCGGATGTCGCAGCACGCCGAGTGGCGCACGGACAAGCTCGACTGCGGGCCGCTCTGGCCGATCGCCGAGATCAACGCCGCGGCGTTCTCGACCACGCCGGTTGCGGACCTCGCGTGGGTGAAGACGCTCCCGGTGGCGGGGCCGCTGCCGGTGTGTCTGGAGTCCACAGACGCGCCGGCCGTCAGCGCGCGCGAGGGTGACCTCGCCGCGCTCGCGGACCCGGTCCCGAGCCTACGCGAGGTCCAGAAGACGCTGCTGACGCTCGGCTATGCGCTGCCCCGCTTCGGCGCCGACGGCCAGCTCGGCGCGGAGACGGCCGCCGCGGTGCGCGCCTTCCAGGCGGACTGGAACCAGGCGCACCCGGCCGATGCGATCGGGGTGGATGGCATCCCGGGCGCCGAGACCGAGAAGCGGCTGGCCGCGGCCTGCGCCGAGCGAGGAGCGACGCCGTGAGCATGAAGCGGACGCTGCGCATCTTCGAGCTGCCGCCCGGCGCGCGGGGGCACGAGCACCCTCGTGCGACCGCGACGATTCCGCTCCAGGCGCGCACCCACGCCGAGGCGCGCGAGGAGGCGCGGCGCTCGCTCGCCAGCCGCGGCCGGCTGCTGTCCCTCAGCTTCACGCTCGACGGCAGCCTCGTCGCGGTCGTGGAGGTAGCGGCGGCGAGCGAGCCGCGGAAGGCTGGAGCGCACTGATGTCGCGCGAGCTGGCCAGCCGGGCGGCGCGCGCCTTCGACCGCGCCAACGTCCCCATCCTCAAGGCGCACGTCCTGGGCGCGATGCCCGACTCGAACGCCCGCAGCTCGGTCGATGAGAACGAGCGGCTCTTCGTCGAGGCGGGCGCCATCGTGCCGCCGTATGACCCGGAGGCCCTCTGCCTGCTCCTGGAGAACTCCAACTCCCTGCGCCAGAACATCGACGCCTACGTCACCAACATCGATGCCTTCGGCCATCGCTTCGAGCCGGTCATCGACCTCGACGCGGACGACGCCGACCAGCGGATCGCGAACGCCATCTACGTCGAGCGGCTCGCAGCGAAGGAGGCCGAACGCGACGACCCAGTGGTGCAGGCGAAGCCGCTCGTGCCCACGGCGGCCGAGGTCGCCGCGCGCAAGAAGGAGGTCGCCGAGACCATCCGCATGGAGCGCTCGCGCCTGGAGACCTTCTTCGACTTCTGCTGCGTGGACCTGTCGTTCGTCACGCTGCGCCGCCGCACGCGCCAGGACATCGAGACGCTGGGCAACGGCTACTGGGAGGTCCTGCGCAACGCCTCAGGGGAGATCGTCCAGTTCGTCTACGTGCCCGGCTTCACGATGCGGCTGCTCCGCCTCGACCCGGAGCCGGTCTCGGTCGACATGAAGGTCAAGGTCAGCGACCTCGCCTTCGACGCGGTGACCGTGCCCCGCCGCTTCCGCCGCTACGTGCAGGTCCTCGAGACGCAGGTGGTCTACTTCAAGGAGTTCGGCGACCCGCGCGTGCTCTCGCGCAAGACGGGCGAGCTCGTGCCGAGCGTCGAGGAGCTGCGGCGGCGCGATCCGTCCGACGGCCCCGCGACGGAGATCCTCCACTTCAAGCTGCACAACCCCCGCTCGGCCTACGGGACGCCGCGCTGGATCGGCAACCTCCTCGCGGTGCTCGGCTCGCGGCAGACCGAGGAGATCAACTTCCTCTACTTCGAGAACAAGAGCGTGCCGCCGCTGGCGCTACTCGTCTCCGGCGGCCGGCTGTCGAAATCGTCGATCCCGCGCATCGAGGACTTCATCGAGAACCACCTCAAGGGGAAGCGCAACTTCCACAAGGTTCTCGTGATCGAAGCCGAGCCGGCGCAAGGCGCTCCGGAGTTCGCGCACAGCGGGCGGATGCGGATCGAGCTGAAGCCGCTCACCTCGGCGCAGCAGCAGGACGAGCTGTTCAGCTCCTACGACGAGCGCAACATCGACAAGGTCGGCCAGGCCTTCAGGCTGCCGCGGCTCTTGCGCGGCGACATCCGCGACTTCAATCGATCGACCGCCGATAGTGCCTTGCATTTCGCGGAGATGCAGGTCTTTCAGCCCGAGCGTGACGAGTTCGACTTCCTCATCAACCGCAAGGTGCTCGCGGACATGGGCATCGGCTTCTGGCGCTTCCGTTCCAACGCGCCGCTGACGCGCGACCCGTCTGCGATGACCGAGATGGTCGTCGCGCTCGTGAAGGCCGGCGTGCTGACGCCCGAGGAGGGACGGCACCTCGCGGGCGACATCTTCAACCGCGACTTCAAGAAGATCGCCGCCGAATGGGTGAAGCAGCCGATCGCGCTGACGCTCGCGGGCTTCGCCGCGGCGGACGACCCCCAGAGCGCGATGGTTGGCCCGACCGAGGGAGAGACTGGCACGCCAAAGAAGCCCGCGCTGCCGGCCGAGGCGAAGCGGCTCATCGCGCTGCGGGACACGCTCCGGCGCGTCGGCGCCGAGCAGGAGCGCGCCGAGAAGCGGGCCCGGCTGGCGGAGGAGGTCGTTCACGTCCCGGCCGCGGAGTTCGCGTCCTGGTTCGAGGAGAGCGATGCCGCCTGACCTTCTCGCCGCCGGTGCCGACGCTGCCGACGACCTGCTGCACGATGTCTTCGGGATCGAGAAGGCGCTGGACCCGCTCGACCCGACCGACTTCCTCGCCCTCTCTCGCCGCCTGGCGCGGTCGCTCGACGGCGTCACGCATGAGGAGGAGGCGCACGCGCTGCGCCGGGCGTTGCGCGCGCTCGACGTGGACTGGGCCGACCTCTCCTCGCCGCAGCGCGACCAGGTGATCGCCGCCGCCCGCGCGGCCTTGGAGAGCGTGCCGGCGCGCGTGCTTCCGCAGCTCGACGAGGTCTTCGGCGGCGAGGTCGACAAGCTCGTCCAGACCGCGCGGGTGCAGACGAAGCGCCGATTCGGCCTCGAGGTCGGAAGCCGCCTGGGGGAGTTCGACCGGCGAGCATCGGACGTCCTGCGCCGTTCGCAGGGTCACTTCATCCGAGACGAGTACGGCCGCCGCGCGGAGGCGCTCAGCGTCCGGGTGCGAGACATCGTCGCCGAGGGACTCGAAGGCGGCCTCGGCCGCTCGGACATCGCGCGCGACCTGGCGACGAAGCTCGGCGAGAGCGCGATCGCCCGCAGCCGCGACTACTGGAACCTGGTGGCCGGCGTCTTCGTCGGCCGCGCTCGCTCCTACGCGCAGGTCTCCGCCTACCGCGACGCCGGCGTCGAGCGCTACGTCATCACCGCGGTGCTCGACGAGGTGACGAGCAACACCTGCCGCTTCCTTGACGGCAAGGTGCTGACGGTCGGCGGCGCCGTCGACCAGTTCGATCGGGTGGAAGCGCTCGAAGACCCAGACGGCATCAAGGACGAGCAGCCCTTCGTGCGCGAGGGGGAGAGCAGCGGGACGCGGTTCCTCTTTGTCGAGCGCGGTGGACGGCGGACTCGGCTCGCGCACGTCGTCGAGTCCGGTGTCGGCACGAGCGATGGCCGGGGCCAGTACAGCCACGTCCACGAGGACCTCGCGACGGCCGGCATCGGCCCGCCGCCTTACCACGGCCACTGCCGGACCACGACGGTCCCGGCCTGAGAAGGAGAAGCCATGTCCGAGACGATGGAGAGCATCACCCAGGCGGTCGAGAAGGCGATCGGCAAGAAGAAGCCGGGCGGCGTCCTCGCCGAGGCGCAGGCGCGGCTCGGGAAGCTCGCGGCCACGAAGGACGTCTCCGACGCGGTCAAGAAGGAGCTGCGCGCCATCGCGACGCTGCTCGCTCAGCCTTCCCGCAAGGCGGTCAAGTCGATGACCGTCGCCGAGCTCACCTCGCACGTCGTGGCCGAGATCCAGAAGGCCGCGGGCGAGAAGCCCGAGCGCGCCGCCGAGCGGCTCTCGATGGTCCAGGCCGCGGTGGCGAAGGCGGCGCAGGTCCTCAAGCAGTCTTACGTGGACGTGGACAGCGAGAGGATCCAGGTCGAGGTCTACCAGGAGCCGACGACCGAGCTGGCCGAGAACTCCGACCGGACCGGAAACATCCTCTCCGTGCAGCCCGCGGCCGCGCCGACCGCCTTCGCGGCGAACCCCGAGGACCTCGCGAAAACGATCGAGAAGCTCCGCGAGCAGCTCGCCGCGCTGACCGCGAAGGAGGACGGCGGCAAGAAGCCCGAGAAGGACGACGAGAAGAAGGGCAAGGAGCGGGAGCCGGCGAAGAAGCGCGAGCCCGAGCCCGCCTGGCCGTTCGATCTCGCGTCGAAGGAGTTCCGCGAGGGGGTCCAGAAGCAGGAGACCGACTGGGGCCGCGACCCGTGGGCGGAGGAGTGATTGGACGCGCGGCCGGCCGAGCCGGTCGAGAAGTCCCTCTGGGGCTCGCCG